>JADHNU010000009.1 GCA_016779325.1 Pseudomonadales bacterium | reverse complement strand
AGGCCCCTTGAGAGCCATATTCATTCACCTGGTCGAAAACCAGCCGAACGGCCCGTTCACGCACTTCGGGCGGAAAGCGTTTCCTGTTGTCCATCCAGATATCCTCTCAAGAAAAGAGGTCTCCTGGATACTCGGGGCGATTCATTGAGTAATTGCCTGTGACTCGCAACCAGCGGCAATGGTGGCAGCAAGAATCACGAGTAGTTTCTTGATGGGGCTCATCGGGGTCACCTAAGTTTGAACTTCTCGTAACCGTACCGATTAAATTGCGAGGGTTCAAAAGTTGCTTATTGCAAACGGAGGCGGCAACCCGCCACGGCCACGAGGGCGACAGGCCCTCCCCCGGGGGTGCTGTGGGGTGGCCTAGCTCCCCACGATGATAGTGTGCATCACCCGGCCAGGCATTAGCGTAAATAGGCCCGTCACCACCAGCGCGAGGAAGAAGAGGGACTGCATGGTCCTCCGGTGCGCATTGATGTTGCCTAGCCTCACCATGGCGACGGCAAACACCAGGGAACCCAAGGTCCAAACGCTAAGCAAATGAATGGGACTGTATCGGCCCCAAAGTTGAATTTCGCTTATCCAGAGGGATGAGCCCGCGACGTAGGCCATGAGCCCAACCCACAGCCACCCCAACGCCCGATGCGCGGTCCCTCCCTTAGGCCTAACCAGCTGAAGGGCCCCCAACGCTATAGCAAGGAGCGCCGCTAGCGCATGGCTAGGGATGGGAGCAGCCTCGAGAAGTAGGGTTTGCACCGTCCAGCTCCCATGCGGCGTAGTTGCGTTACGATACCAAAGCTGACCTCCGCGCGAGACTGCTTCCATGAAAGCTTTCCTTGGTTCCTTGGCTCTGCTGCTCGTAACGCCTCCCCTCTTAGGGGCGCAGCTCACCGTCACCGTTACGGGTCTTGGCGAGCCTGGACAAATCCACCTTGCGATTTACGAGAGCGCTGCAGTTTTTGAAGGAGATAGGGGAGACACGGGGGGGCCCAGGCGGGAATCATCACGGGCGCGATAGAACCCGCGGGACCGGAGGACTTCACCGCAACCTTTGAGCTGCCCGGCGGAACCTACGCCGTAGGCGTGTTTCATGATGTGGACGGTGATGAAGCCTTGAGCAAAAACTTTCTTGGAATCCCCAAGGAGCCTTTCGGGTTTAGCAACAACGTGCGAGGTCGCTTCGGCCCACCTAGCTTTAAGGATGCATCCATTTCAATTACCGGGAAAATGGCCATCACCATAGCGTTGGACTAGCCGCCGGCCTAAAAGGCCCCAACAGTTCAAAACCCCGGCTCTTCGCAAACCACACCGCCACCGCATCGCCACCAACAGGTTTTTAAAACTGCTTTTTGCAAGCGGGAGCGCTACCCTGCGTCGGGAGCGAGCGCGACAGCCCCCCGGGGGTCGTAATGAGGGGGCCGTGCGGAGGCGTGATGGGCGCTGCTGGAGTCGCCCTGCCTTGCCGAAAGTGTGATGAAAAGTGTGATGAAGGGATGGGTTTAACCCGCTCCTCTGCCGCCGATTCTTAAAAAAATCAGAAAAACCAGGGGCTTTGGAGCGCGCTAAACGGGGTAGTGGTGCGGCTGAGAGGACTCGAACCTCCACGGGTCTCCCCACTGGAACCTAAATCCAGCGCGTCTACCAGTTCCGCCACAGCCGCAGCGCGGCGAAATGTATCAGAACTTCGGGCCCAAGCGTAATGCTTCCGCCCTCGTGATAAGGAATACCCAATGCTTGCGCTCTATCACTGTCCAGAAGCGCGCTCCATGCGTGCCCTGTGGATCCTAGAGGAAATGGGGCTTCCCTTTGAGCTTCACGAGCTGGACTTCAGCATGGCGTCGCTCCGAGATCCGACCTTCCTCGCCGTTTCCCCCCTGGGCCGGGTGCCTTGCCTCGTGGATGGGGACACCCGGGTCTTCGAATCCGGCGCCATCATTCAATACCTGGGGGAGCACTACGACGAAGACGCCAACCCCTGCGGCCGGCTCCACCGAGCCCCGGGGGACCGGGAGCGCACGGACTGGCTGATCTGGCTGCACTACGCCGAAACCATGGCCGTGCACGGCGCGTCCCTCGTGCAGCAGCGGGTTTTCGTCGGCAAGGAGAACCGCTCCCCGGTGGTGCAAAAGCTCGAAAGCAAGCGCCTGATTAAATCCCTTGAGGTGGTGGATGCGGCCGTGGCGCAGCACCCTTACCTGCTGCCCTCGGGCTTTAGCGCCGTGGACATTGCCGTGGGCTACAGCGTGCACCTGGCCACCAGCTTTGTGGACTTCACCCACCTAACCCACGTCAGCCGCTACCATGAAACCCTGCGGGCCCGCCCCGCGTTCCAACGATCTTTGGGCAGCCGTAAGGGCCAAGCCCCCAGCCAAGGAAACCGCACCCATGACTGACCCTAACTTGTTCCTTCCGCATTTCGCAGCAGCCACCACCGGCGCCATCGTGCTTCTGAACATCATCCTGATGATCCTCGTGGGTCGGCAGCGGGGCGCCACGAAGACCAACCTCGGGGATGGAGATCCGAACGGCCCCCTTTATCGGGCCATTCGAAGCCACGGCAACCTGGCGGAGAACGCCGGGCTCGTGCTTGTGGCCCTCGCACTCCTGGAGCTGCTCACGGGCCCGACGGCCTACGTGCAGGGGCTCTGCGGGCTGTTCCTGGTTGCGCGGCTGGCCCACCCTGTGGGGCTCAGCGGAAGCATCATGCCCCTTCGCGCGCTCGGCGCCCTGGGGACGGTCTTCGTTAGCGTGGGCGTGGCCGTCCTCCTCCTCCAAGCCACCCTCTTCGCCTAGGAGGCGCCCATGGCCAAGCTACCGACCCTAAGCCGCTTCACCCTCACCGTCGACGCTGGCGTTGCCGAGCTGACCCTTGCCGTTCCGGAAGAGCTCAACCGCATGCCGCCGGCCTTCTGGGAGGAGCTTCCGGCAGCCCTGGAGGCGCTTGAAGCCCGGGGTGATGTGCGCGTGCTCATCATCGCGTCCACGGGGAAGCACTTCACCGCAGGCATGGACATCTCCGCCTTCGACGGCAGCGGCCAAACGCCCGCGGACCGGGGCCATGCGGGGGAGCGCGCCCGCCGGCATCTGCTGAAACTGCAGGACGTGTTCACGCGCCTAGAGCGCGCTCGCTTTCCCGTTATCGCCGCCACCCAAGGCGGCTGCGTGGGAGGCGGCGTCGATCTCATCGCCGCCTGCGACCTGCGCTACTGCCGGGCCGATGCTTTCTTTGTGATCCAGGAGATCAACATCGGTTTGGCCGCCGACGTCGGCACCTTGCAGCGCCTCCCCAAGCTTATCCCAGCGGGGCTGATGCGGGAGTTGGCCTACACGGGGCGGCGCCTCTTCGCCGAGGAGGCCCAGACGTCGGGCCTGGTGAATGCGGTTTTCGAAGAGCAGGAAGCGCTGCTCGCAGAGGTTCGGAGAATTGCTCGAGAGATCGCAGAAAAATCGCCCCTGGCGATCCACAGCAGTAAGGAGATCATGAACTACGCCCGGGATCACAGCCTCGAAGATGCGCTGAAGTATCAGGCGGTCTGGATGGGCGCGCTCACCCAAGGCGGTGAACTGGCCGAGGCCTTTCGGGCTCAAAAGGCGGGGGAAAAGCCCACCTTCAAGGATCTCCCGGCGCTGGGCTAGGGCCGGGAAAATGAGAATCATTTCTGTCTAGATTTTGTCATGGACAGCAGCCCAAGTCTGCCTTAGCATGGCGCTCACATTCACTTAGGAGTAGGACAGCATGGCTCAAGAATTCTCCCGTCGACGCTTTCTGAAAGGCGCCATGGTGGGTGCTGCGCTCATCCCGCTGGTGAACCTCGATACGCGCCGCGCCCTCGCCGCGGACCAGGTGCCGGAAAGCGATCCCATGGCCCAGGCCCTCAAGTACGTGGAAGCTTCCCCGGAAGAAGGGAAGATGTGCGGAAACTGCGCCCTTTATCAAAAAGGTAGCGAACAGGACGGCTACGCGCCCTGCGGCATTTTCCAAAACCGCCTGGTGAAGGGTACGGGCTGGTGCACCGCTTGGGTTAAAGGCGCGTAAGCAGCCACCCGAAGCACCGAAGCGCAGAAAACGCGGCCCTCGGGCCGCGTTTTTTTTGCACCTACTGAGGACGGGCAGGCACGCTCAGCCACGGCCGAAGCCAAACGGACTGCAGGAAGGGATCGAGCCAACGGTACAGGCGCCCGCTCAGATAAACCGCTCGGTTGCGCTCCAAAGCGCTAAGCCCCTCCCGCACCACCACGTGGGCGTCATACCAAAGGAACTTCGGCAGCTTCGCCTTCATAGCGGCAAGCTCCCCTTCGGCGTGAAACGCCGTATGAGTAAAGCCCGGGCAGAGGGCCGTCACGTGAACACCCCGGTGCCGTAGGTCTAAATGCAGGGCTTCGGACAGAGCAATCACATAGGCCTTGGCAGGCCCGTAGTGCCCATCCCCGGCACGGCCAATACGCCCGGCCACCGAGGCCACATTCAGAATCCGGCCCCAGCCCGCTGCCGCCATGGGCGGAGCCAGGGCCTGGCAGAGCTGAGTGACGGACAGCATCATGAGCTCGAGATAGCGGAGCTGCTCTTCCCGGGGAGCGGGACCCAGCAGGGTCGGTCCTCCAGCACCCGCATTGTTGATGAGCACATCCACGGGACCGAGCGCCTCCAGGGCTGCCAGGAGGGGCGGGATCGCCGCCCGATCGGAGAGATCCGCGGGCAAGCAAGCCACCGTCACCCCATAGCTTGCCCGTAGCGCGGCGGCTTGCGCCTCAAGCGCCTCCTGGCGTCTTGCGACCAGCACCAAATCCGCGCCGGCGGCAGCCAGCTGGCGAGCAAACTCCGCCCCCAGCCCTGCGGAGGCCCCGGTCACCAGTGCCCGACGCCCCTTATAGGCGCCGGCAGGCAGCCCCTGCCTCACGGGCTCTAGGCCTGGGGGGCAGCTTGAGCGCCTCGCAGAAGCTTGCCGCGAAGCGCGTCGTGCTGGGTGAGCACCGCTTCCCCATCGCGGAAGGCCACGGCCCCCCGCTTTACCGTCGCCCGATAGCCTTCAGCACGCTGAATGAAACGCTTGCCGCCCGCGGGCAGGTCGTAAGCGATCTCCGGCGCATGCAGCGTCATATGGTCAAAATCGATGACGTTCACGTCCGCAAGGTAGCCCGGCTTCAACACCCCGCGATCAAGCAACCCCACCTGCTGAGCGGTTTTCTGCGTCAGCCCATGAACCAGCCAGGGCAAGGGAAAGCCTTCCCCCCGAGTCCGATCTCGCCCCCAGTGAAGCAGGGTCGAGGTCGGGAAGCTGGCATCGCAGAGCGTGCCGCAATGGGCGCCTGCATCGGAAAGCCCAAACAGCGTATGGGGGTGATTCATCATGGTGCGCACGTCGTCGAGGTTGCCCCCGGTGTAATTCATGATCGGGAAATAGAGCAGCTGCTTGCCGTCCTTCTGAACGAGGAGATCTAGCAGATAGGTTTCCGGAGACACCCCAGCAGCGGACGCCAGAGCGGCTACGGACGCCTCCGGCGCGGGCTCGTAGTTCGGCACCTCCGCCAAGGGGAACATCTTGTGGTAGGCGGTCATGAGGAAGTGCACAAGGACGTTCTGCGGATCCCAGGCGTGCTGCTCAGCCAGCAGCTTCGCCCGGAAGGCGGGGTCGCGCAGCGCCCGCACCTTTTCCTCCAGCGGCGCCTGGCGCAGGGGCTTGTAGGCTTCGTGAAGAATGAAGGGATTCAACGTAGCCGTGAGGCCCATGACCACGCCCGTGGGCCGGGGCGGCACCTGGCCCCGCATGTTTACCCCCTCAGCCTGGGCGCGGGAAATCTCCGCAAGCACCCGGGCCCAAATTTCCGGGTGCCGGTCGTCTTGCTCAATGGTCAAGGAAAGGGGGCGTCCCGAAGTTTCCGCCATGCCGCGAATGAGCGCGAACTCGGATTCAAAATCCCAGAAGTCCGCAATCAGCTGCAGCACGCCCCGGTTCGTATCCCGCAGGGCCCCGGCGATGCCCCACAGCTCATCGGCTTCGGCCTTAAAGCTCGGCGTGTGGTTCCCGCCTCGGTCGCGATGCTTTTCCGTGCGCGACGTGGAGAATCCAAGCGCCCCGGCCAGCAACCCTTCCTTAACCAGGGCGCGCATTTTCGCCACATCGTCCGCCGTGGCCGGCTCGAGCCGCGCCGCCCGATCGCCCATCACGTAGCCCCGCAGAGCGCCGTGGGGGATTTGCAAGCCCACATCGATGGCCAGGGGCGAGCGCTCCACCGCATCGAGGTACTCCGGAAAGCTCTCCCAGCGCCATTGAATGCCCTCGACCAGCGCGGTGCCTGGGATGTCCTCCACCCCTTCCATAAGCTGAATCAGCCATTCGTGGCGCTCCGGAGCGCAGGGCGCGAAGCCGACGCCGCAGTTGCCCATAACCGCCGTGGTCACCCCGTGGCCCGTGGACGGGCTGAGGAACGGATCCCAAGTCACCTGGCCATCGAAGTGGGTATGGATATCCACGAACCCCGGTGTAACCAAATGCCCCTGGGCATCGATTTCTTCCCGGCCCCGGCCGAGGCCTCGCCCCACCGCGGCAATCACCCCATCTTGCACGGCCACGTCCGCCTCAAAGGCCTCCGCGCCCGTGCCATCCAGCACCTGGCCCCCGCGAATCACTAGATCAAACATGTCCCTAATCCTCCCTGGCTTTCCCCAAGACTGCCCTTGCCCAGAGCAGGAGACAAGCCCGCGGTTAAGCGTCGCGAAGGGCCGAGGGGCACGCTATGATCAAGCCTTCACTTCAACACTGGGAGCAGGGCTTACCATGGAAATCCAAGGCAGCAACGCCATCATGGTCGGTGGGGCATCGGGCATGTGCCTGGCCACGGCAGAGAAATTCGTTGAACGCGGTGGCAAGGTTGCCATTCTCGATCTCGAGAAATCGGACGGGGCCGCCGTCGCCGAGCGCCTTGGGGGCCACTTTTTCCCCTGCAACGTCATGGACTACGCGGGCATGGAAACGGTTATCGGCGAGGCCGCAGCCGCCCTGGGCAGCGTTCAGTTCTGCGTGAATACCGCCGGTGGTGGCGTCGCTAAGCGCACCATTGCGAAGGACGGCAGCATGCATCCGCTGGAAGATTTCCAGCGCATCATTGATCTAAACCTCATCGCCTCCTTCAACGTGAATCGGGTCGTCGCCAGCCACATGGCCAAGAACGAACCCAACGAGGTGGGCGAGCGCGGCGTCATGATCAACACCGCCTCCATTGCTGCCTTCGAAGGGCAAATCGGCCAGGTCGCTTATACGGCGGCCAAAGCAGGCATTGCCGGCATGACCCTAACCATGGCTCGGGACCTCGGCACCATCGGCGTGCGCGTCATGACCATTGCGCCCAGCCTCTTCGCCACGGGCCTCACGGCGGGCATCCCCTCCGAGGCCGAGCTTCAGCTCACCAAAGATGCCGCCTTCCCCAAGCGCATGGGGCGGCCGCACGAATTCGCCACCATGGCCATCGCCATCTTTGAAAGCCCCATGATGAACGGCTCTACCCTTCGGGTGGACGGCGGCCAGCGCTTCGCGCCCCGCTAGTCCCAACCCATCCCAAACCTACGGAGGCATGCACATGCTGGGTTACGTCACCATTGGCACCACGGACATGGCCAAGGCCACGGCGTTCTACGACGCCCTCTTGGCTGAACTCGGAGCGAAGCAGCTCTTTGGGCAGGACCGCATCAAGTTCTACGGCTCGGCGCCGAACGCGCCCATGCTGGCGGTCTGCCTGCCCTATGACCAGGCCGCCCAGGCCCCGGGCAACGGTGTCATGATCGCCCTGCCCGCTCCGGGCCCGGAAGCGATTCAGAAGCTTTATGACAAAGCGATCAGCCTAGGCGCCACGGACGAGGGTGCGCCTGGAGAGCGGATCCCCGGAATGTTCTATGGGGCCTACGTTCGTGACCTCGACGGCAACAAGCTCTGCTTTTACGAGATGAAGCTCGGCTAGAGCCCCTCCGGTCCCGGGCGCCGCCCGGGACCGCACCCGCCCTGGTCTTCGCCGCCACTGGGGAACTTTGCGCCCCCCATCCAGTCTCGAGTCCGCCATCCCACGAAAGGTTTCCCTGGGGTACGCTGTGCCTTCATTAACTGGGGAGCGCATCATCATGGAAAGTTTTAAAGGTAAATTGGCCGTCATTACCGGCGCCGGTACGGGCATGGGCCGGGAGCTGGCCCTTGCCCTAGCCGCCGAAGGCGCCCACCTGGGCCTGTGCGATGTCGCCGAGGAAACGCTGGCGGAAACCCGTCACGCGGCAGAGGCGTTGGGAACGGGGGTTCAGGTCAGCACCTTCCTCTGCGACGTCGCTGACGAGCAACAGATGCTCGCCTTCCGCGATCACGTGGCGGCAGCGCATGAGACGGACGCCCTCCACCTTCTCTTTAACAACGCCGGCATCGGAGGCGGCGGCACGATCACCGATCCAGCCAGCAGGCCGGCCTGGGACAAGACCTTCGCCGTATGCTGGGGTGGCGTCCTAAATGGGGTCCGCGCCTTCATGGACATGCTCAAAGCCGCCGACAAAGCGCACATCATCAACACCGCAAGCATCAACGGCTTCTGGGCCTCCGTGGGCCCGCACACACCCCATACGGCCTACAGCGCGGCGAAGTTCGCGGTGAAGGGATTCACGGAAGCGCTGATCACGGATCTGCGCTTAAACGCTCCCCACATTCAGTGCAGCGTTGTCATGCCGGGGCACATTGGTACGCAAATCGTCGCCAATTCCATGAAGGTGCTGCAGCAAGATCCCGCGGGCTTGGGCGAAGAGGCCATCGCCGCGGTGCGCGCTCAAATGGTCGAGGCGGGGCTGCCCGTGGCGAACCTACCGGACGACGATATTCGCGGCTTACTCCGGGCACGCGCCATGGAGTTCGAAGCCTCTGCCCCCACCACGGCCCAGGCCGCGGCGGAGATCATCCTGCAGGGCGTACGGGAGCAGCGCTGGCGCATCCTCGTCGGCGAGGATGCCCACGCCATTGACCGACTGGTTCGGGAAAACCCCGAGAACGCCTACGAACCGGCGGTCATCGAACAAATGTACGCCCTCGGCCACTTCAAGGGCCTCGTCCGCAGCGTCGAGTCCAGCTGAGGCCATGCGCCACCTCAACTACCTCCACCTGCGGCATTTTCACGCCATCGCGCAGGCGGGGTCCGTGGTGGAGGCTGCCCGCGGCCTCCACCTCACGCCCCAAACCCTCAGCGCTCAGCTGCGCCAGCTCGAGGATGACGTAGGGGGGCTGTTGTTTGAGCGCATTGGCCGGGGCTTACAGCTCACGCCCCTTGGGGAGACGGTGCTGCGTTATAGCAACGAGATCTTTTCCCTGGGCGCGGAGCTGGCCCAGGTGGTTCGTAGCGAAGATCACAGCCAACCCCTAGCCTTCCGCGTGGGCCTAGGCCAGGACATCGCAAAGGTGCTTGCCCAGAGGCTCCTGACCCCGGCCCTGACCTTGTCCCGCCCCCTGCGCCTGCTGGTGGTGCAGAAACCCCTAGCGGTCCTCGCCGAGGCGCTGAGCAAGCACGAGCTGGATTTGGTGCTCTCTGATGCGCCCCTCGGGGTAACGGCCTGGGGTCGGCTAGAAAGCCAGCCTCTTGCGGAAAGCACGGTCACCTTCTACACCACGCAAGGGTCGCCCCCCGAGGCCCCCAAGGCATGCCTTGGACGGGTGCCCCTGCTCCTGCCCACGGCGGAGGCACCCCTTCGCCGAGACCTGGAGCAGTGGTTCCACGAAAATGGCGTTCACCCCACCATCGTGGGGGAATTTAATGACAGCGCCCTGCTTAAAAGCTTCGCCATGGCCGGGCTTGGCGCCTTCCCCGCCCCCACCTCCCTTCGGGATGACCTGAAAGCCATGTACGGGGTGTCACCCCTGTGCGAGCTGGCTGAATTGCGGCAGACGGTCTTCGCGAACGTCGCTCCACGCCGATCGGACCACCCCGCAGTCCAGCGCCTCCTACAAGGCGCCTAATTACCTGAAGTTATTGACCTTTCCTCACTAAGCCGCTGTGGCCTGGGCGCTCAAAACGTTCGCTTTTATCTTTCGTTTTCTAAATTAAAAACTGTTTTTTTCGACAAACCAACTGATGCAGTATGCCTTTCCAACAAGCCCTTGCAGCGCTTCGCAAGGCCCAGTCCCTCGGCGCGGTCTGACCAATCGCGCCCCCCGGGGCACCCCCTGGCCTACCAGGGGGTGCCCTCCCTCTTTAAGGCTGTCATCAAGACTTTACTCCACCCAAGGGCTGTGTCAGCTTAACTAGACATAACCCCGGAGCCCTTGCATGAGTGAAGTGCCCGCCCTACGGGAAAAACGGACGGTAGGCCGCTGGCGCCTAATCGCCCAAGGGCCGCCACCGCACCGCGATCTGTGCACGGACTGCGGCGTATCCCGCATGGCGAACCCGAAAGCCTGCGCCACCGCCTGCCAGTTCATCGCCCCCGACTACGCCCGCCTAGAACAGCAAAGCCATGGCCGAACCCGGGGTTTAAGCGGCGATGAACCCTTCTTTGGGGTAACGCAGCGAATGCACCGGGCGAGCTACCAGGGAACGGCCCCCGGCGCCCAATGGACCGGGCTGACGACCGCCCTGGCGGAACGGGCTCTACGGGACGGGCGGGTCGATGCGGTGGTCACGGTAGCTGCCGACCCGGAAGATCGCTGGGCCCCGGAAGCAACGATCATCACGGAGCCGGCGGCGCTCGCCGCGGCCCGCGGCATGCGCATGGGCTATGCGCCCGTGGTCGCAGCTGTCGAACGCGCCCAGGCGCTGGGCTTCCGCCGCCTTGCGGTGATCGCCCTGCCCTGTCAAAGCTATGCCCTTCGATCCCTGGAAGCGACCTTGGGCCTCGAGGCGCTCTATCTCATCGGTACGCCATGCTCAGACAACACCAGCACCGCCCATTTTCATCGCTTCCTAGCCGCTCTCGATAGCGAGCCAGACCGAATTCGCTACCTGGAGTTCTGCCCCGACTACCACGTTGAGGTGCGCTACGAAGGGGGGCAAATCCGACGCATCCCTTTCCTACAACTGCCGCTGCAGGATCTTGGGGACGACTTCTTCCCCCTCACCTGCCAAAGCTGCGTCGACTACACCAACAGCTTGGCCGACATCACCGTGGGGTACATGGCGGGCACGGGAGCTCAGTGGGTGGTGGTCCGCAACGACCGTGGGGACGCTTTACTAGAGGCCCTTGGGACCCAAGTGACCCTTACGCCTTTGGAGAGCCAAGGCAAGCGCACCGGGCCCGTGAAAGGCTTTCTAGACAATACGCGTCGGGCCGCGGGCGGCCTGCCGCTGCGGCGCATGCCCGCTTTCCTAAGGCCCCTGATGGGCTGGCTTATGCCCCGGATTGGGCCCCGGGGCCTTGAGTTTGCCCGGGCCCGGCTAGAAATGAAGGCCATCGAGGCGGTACTGCACCTTCGGCGCGCCCGCCCGGCCAAGCTGCGCCACATGCTGCCCCAGCATTTGTGGCGCCTAGTGGCCCCCTATGGCCTCAGGCCGGAGGCGTCTGAAGCCCCCCCGGCAAGCGCCGATGGCAAGGGCTAGGCGAACTGCCCCGCCTCGCCCTCAGCCCAGGCTTTGATGAGGTGATGGGCAATGGCCATGGGGCCCGGCACCTTCAGGCGAGGGTTGCGTTCCACTAGGGCTTCGAGAACCGCCTCCCGGGACACCCATCGCACGTCGTGCATTTCCTCTTCGTCGATGGTGATCGCTTCGCTGAGCGCCTCTCCGTGACACCCAATCATGAGCGACGAGGGGAAGGGCCAGGGCTGGGAACTGTGGTAGGTCACCCGGCCCACGGACACCCCCGCCTCCTCGCGGATCTCCCGACGTACCGCTTCTTCGATGGTCTCCCCCTGATCGATGAAACCCGCGAGGGCAGAGAACATGCCGATGCGCACGAGGGGGCCGTGGCTCTGACCCAGAAGGCAGTGATCACCCCGGCTCACGAGCATGATGGCGACGGGGTCGGTGCGGGGAAAATGGTCTGTCCCACAGGCATCGCAATGGCGCTGATGCCCTCCCTTCTGCATGACCGTGGGCGCGCCGCAGGCACTGCAAAAGCGATGGGAACGATGCCAGCCCACCTGCGCCCGCGCCTGAGCCAGAATGCCCGTATCGGCCTGAGGCAAGGTCATGGCAGCCCCTCGGGACTCCTGGAAGGCCAAGCCCTCGGGCAGCGCAAGCTCGTGATGAGGATCGGCCACTTCGGAGATATCCAAGGTGAAGCAAGGCCGATCCTTGCTATCAAGGCCGAGGAAAATCGGCGGCTGATCTACCCCCAAGCGATCGACGGTCGCCGGGTCCAGCCAGCCAAGGGTCGCCGGCCCCAACCCCGAATCCACCAGCACGTTTAACTGCCAAAGGGGCAAATAGCGCGCCTCTTTCCGATGGGCCGCGGCCGCCAGCCAAGCCGGATCGCGACGCCGCACGTCGGCGCGATCAAGAGGGTTTCCCGCAAAGGTATGATCCACAGGCACAGCGTTCTCCTTTTTCTTTACCCCCTAAGGGTAATCAACTTTCGACCCCGCTTCTGCCCTCGAAGCGCCTTAGGCCGCAAAAACTGCCCAAAGCCAGGCCCCGAGCAGCAAGCCGAGGGGAACGGGGGCAAGGGCCCAGCGCGCCCGGGGCCCCGCAGCCGAGGGGCGCCAAGGGTTGGCGAGGGTGAGCACCACACCCACCGCAAAGCCCCAAAGATGGGCGCCCACATCGACCCGGGGGTCGCCGCCGCCCAGACCAAACAGCAAAAGCCAGGCAAGCCCTGCCCCCAGGGGCGCCGCCCAGCGCAGGGCCTCTAACCCCCCCACGGGACGGCGGGGGGCTCCAGCCTTCAGCCGACCCACGCCAAAAACCGCAAAGGCCGCAAACAGGGCCGTGGAAGCCCCCAGGGAGCGAAAGCCCGGCGCGGCCAGCCCGAGGTTGATGGCGTTCGCGAGCGCCGCCGCGAGAAGCACGAGGGTCCAGCCATAGGCGCTGCCCAGCCAGGGGCCAAGCAGACGGGCCATCAGCACCGCCATGAGGGAATTACCGAGCAAATGGGGTACATCGCCATGAAGCATTAGAGGCGTGAGCACGCGCCACAGCTCGCCTGCGCGCAGCCGTTCCGCATCGCCCAGGCCAAGCTCCGTCAGGCTGAGCGGAAGTAGGCCGAGCCCGGACAAGCTCGGCAGGATCCAGAGGAGGGCGAGAATGACCGCGGCTGCCCCCCAACCCGAATCGCCCTCCGGGGCGGGCAAGGGCCGGCGCGGCTGCACGCTTTCTCCAAGCATGGCTTGGACTTCACGCTGCGCTTCCCTCGCTCGCTGGGGCGGCACCAGGAGCCGCCAGCCCCCCTCTTCCTGCCCTAGGCCGTAGGGTATGCCCTGGGCCTCCAGGGCTAAGCGCAGGATCTGGAGCTGATCGCGCCGCCCCCCCTGGGCCACGCTCACCCAGGGCGCCTCATCGGCCAACGCCCCCGGAGCGCGCCGCCGAGGAGGATGGGGGTTTACCACTGCCGGCGGACCCCATCGTCCTTGAAGGGCCCGACGAGCTCCGCTGTCACCCAGCCCCCGTAGTAGCTTCCCGGCTGGGGCCTGACGACTTCTTCGCCAAGGACGCAGTGCAGCGGGTCCCGGGCATAGAAGGCGACCGCGCCACGAAGCGCGTCATAGGGCGCCGCCGCCTGCTCATAGGTCCAAGCGACGGCGCCGACCTCAGGCCAAGCGGCTAGGCCAAAGTAGCGCGCCAGCCCCTTCCACTCGCACACCGACTGATGGGTAAGGAGCACGAGCGCCCCCCAGGCAATCGCCTCCGACGGAAAGTAGTAGGTTGGCGGGCTCGCGGTTTCGCAGAGGGCAAGCAGGGCGTTGCTGTCCGCAAGCACCGTGTCCTGGACCGTCACCCGGCCCCGGCGCATCTCCGGCACCAGCGCCGGAGGCCGGGGGAAATCCCATACGGACCGCTGCCCCGGGCCAGGGGTATGGGCGAAGGCCGGGCGCTTTCGCCCATCAAAGGCCCAGCCCCCCGCGCTCATGCGGGCGGCGCGAGGAACAGCTGCTGGATGCTGGAGAAATCTAGGCGGCCCACGTCCTGAGTTGCCGTCGAGTTGCCCTGCTTGTGAAGGGTATAGAGCGATCGGGCGAGGCTACCGAGCGGCGTGCTTTGCCCCAACCGGGCCGCGGCATCCAGGGCCAGGCCCAAATCCTTGAGCATCAAATCGACAAGGAAACCGCCTTCATAGCCCCGCGCCGCGGGCACCCCATCCATGACGCCGGGATAGGGGTTATAGCCATTTAAAGCCCAGTTCCCTCCCGAGGATTGCTTCATGATGTCCGACAGCACTGCCGGATCAAGCCCCTCCCGTACCCCAAGGGCCAGCGCCTCGGCCGTCCCACTCATGAGCACGGCAAGCAGCATGTTGTTACACATCTTCGCCACCTGCCCGGCCCCGGCGGGCCCGGCATGGAAAATGTTCTTGCCCATGGCCTCCAGCACCGGCCTCGCCCGCTCGAGGGCATCGCCGTCGCCGCCCACCATAAAGGTCAGCGTGCCCGCTTCCGCTCCGCCCACGCCGCCGGACACGGGGGCATCGAGCATGATCAGGCCCCGGGCCGCGGCGGCCTGCGCCAAACTCCGGGCTGTCTCCGCCGCAATGGTGGAGCAATCGAGAAGCAAGGTCCCCGGGGCAAGCTGATCCAGCAGGCACCGCTGATCCGTGCTCGCGAGGTAAACGGCTTCCACGTGGGCTCCCGCGGGCAGCATGGTCAGCACCACGTCCGTGCCCTCCGTCGCCGCCAGAGCGCTCTCGGCGCGCCGGGCCCCCGCCGTCTCCGCGGCAACCAGCGCGGCCTCGCTCAGATCAAAGACCGCCACCTCGTGGCCCTTGGCCAGGAGGTTCCGGGCCATGGGGCCACCCATATTGCCAAGGCCAATAAAGCCAATGCGTGCCATGGTTTTTGTTCCTTATGCAGACAGATCAGCAAGGGGGTGGGCAAGCCAGGGGCCCTCAAAGTGGGCGAGCACCACCTCCCGAGGCAAAGCGTCGTGGCTCGCCACGGACCAGGCCGGTGACCGATCCTTATCAATCAAAAGGGCGCGCACGCCCTCGGGAAAGTCCGGCCGACGGGCACAGTTGGCCCCGATGGCAAGCTCCATTTGGAAGCGCTCCCCCAAACTGAGGGCGGGCGCCCGATGGAGCTGCTCGACGACGATGCCCGCGGTGACGGGGCATCCCGCCTCAAAGGTCGCAACGGCCTCGCCAAGCGCCTCGGAAGCCGGCGCCAGGGCGCGGAGGCCCGCCACGGTGGCGGCAAAATCCCCCGCCGCGGGCAGGAGCGCGGCGTCAATACGCCCGCGCTCATCAAAGATGGGGGTGGGCGCCTCAGGCTGAGGCAAGGACCGAAGAAACGCCTCGAGCGCCGCGTCCACCGCGCTAGGCGCCGGGGCGGGCAGGGCCAACGTTTGAAGGCCGGCCTCGAGGCTCGGCCCCCCATCGTCTTCCACCAAGTGGGTACCTAGGCCCAGGGCGTGAGCATCGCCGCCGCGAAAGTGCGTGCCGGTGAGGCCAAGGAAGCGCCCCAGGGCCCCGGGCATGGACGAGAGCAAGGTAGTGCCTCCTGCATCGGGAAAGAGGCCGATGGTGATTTCGGGCATGGCGACCCGGCTCTTTGGCGTCACCAAGCGATAGCGCGACGCGGCCAGCAGGCCCAGCCCTCCCCCCATCACTACCCCGTGACCGAAGCAAAGCACGGGCTTCGGGTAGGTGTGGAGCACGTAATCAAGACGATACTCCCGCTCGAAGAAGTCTTCCGCGTAGCTATCCACCCGCGTTCCCGCTTCCTGATTGGCCTTACAGCTTCGGTAGAGGGCTTGAATATCGCCCCCCGCACAGAAGGCACGATCGCCTGCGCCGCGCAGGTACACCATGGCAACCTCGGGATCCTCCCGCCAGCGCGCCAGGGCCTCGCTTAAGGCGTCGACCATGGACAGATCGAGGGAATTTAAGGTCGCCGGCACATTCAGCGTGGCCACGGCAATTTTCCCGGGCCCGGCGCTGGGCCACAGGGCAAAGTCCACCCCAACGGACGCACTCATGGGCTTCTCCTTGTTCGTTAGGCGCTCGGCAACGGCGGCAGGGGCAGAGACGGGAGCGCTTCGTCACTGTGCAGCTGCGCCTTCACTGGAAGCTGACCAACATCATGAAGCTGCGCGGCGCGCAGAACGCGCTGCGGCGTCGCCGGCCGCTCTGCATAAATCGGACTGCCGCAGCGGCGGCAAAAGACCCGCTCCTTACCTGGCGAGGACTCGAAGCGGGTCAGAAGCTCAGCCCCGGCCAACAGTACAAAGTGGTCTCGAGGGATCGGCGCGCTGAGGTTAAAGGCCGCCCCCTGGGCGCGCTGGCAGCTTCGGCAGTGGCACAGAAAAACCGCCTCCGGCGGCGCGGTGAGGGCATAGCGCACCCCACCGCACAGACAGCGCCCCGCCTCGGGCAGCGCTTCGCTCATGCGTTCTCCCACACCGGCGCCCGCTTCTCGAGGAAGGCATTCACCCCCTCGCGCTGGTCCGCCGTAGAAAACAGGTCCACAAAGGCTTCGCGCTCGTGGGCGTAGCTTTCGGCCATGGGCCCTTTTCGCGCGCGCATGATCAAGCCCTTGCACGCGGTGACCGCGACGGGGCTCTGGCGTCCCACGTTCGCCGCCCAGGCCTTAGCCGTGGCCAGGGCCTCGCCCTTTTCCACCACCGCCTCCACCAAGCCGATGCGCTCGGCAGTCTCGGCATTGACCCGTTCCCCGCACAGAATCATGCGCTTGGCCCAACCTTCCCCCACCACCCAGGCCAAGTTCTGCGTGCCGCCGCCGCAGGGCAACAGGCCCACGGTGGCTTCCGGCAGCGCCAGCTGCGCGTGCTGCTCGGCGATACGAAGATCGCAGGCCAGCGCACATTCCAGGCCTCCGCCCATGGCATACCCATTGATGGCGGCAATGGACACGCCGCGAAAGGCCGAGAGGGCCTCAAAAGCGCGGCCGAAGTGCAGCGCCATGGACCGGGCTCGGGCCCGGTCCCCGTCGGCGAAGACGTTCAGATCGGCCCCGGCGGAGAAGAACTTCTCCCCGGCCCCATGGATGACCAGGGCGAAGATTTCCCGGTCGGCATTCAGCTGCGCCATGATGGCTTCGAGGCCCGAAAGGCTTTCTTCATCCCAGACATTAGCGGCGGGATTATCGATCGTCAGAATTGCCGTGGTGCCCTCCACCGCCAGCTTCAATTTTTCCGTGGGGCTCGCGAGCATGACCTTCCCTCCCTAGTGAAGCAGCGCCGCAGCGCCTTCCATTTGCATTCGGCGGGCAATGATGACCCGCATGATTTCGTTGGTGCCCTCGAGAATCTGATGCACGCGGACGTCGCGAAGGTGCCGCTCGAGGGGGTATTCGCGGATATAGCCGTAACCGCCGTGAAGCTGCAGAGCCTTGTTGCACACCTCAAAGGCCCGATCCGTGGCAAAGCGCTTGGCCATGGCGCAGTAGAGCGTGGCCTCGGGGTGGCCGGCGTCGAGGCGCGCCGCGGCCAAACGGACCATTTGCCGGGCCGCCAACAGCTCCGTGGCCATATCCGCCAGTTCGAACTGCGTATGTTGAAACGCGCCGATGGGCTGACCAAATTGCTGCCGCTCGCCCACGTAGGCCAGGGCCTGTTCTAGCGCCGCCTGGGCCGTGCCCACGGCCGTGGTGGCAATGTTGATGCGCCCGCCATCGAGGCCCTTCATGGCGATCTTGAAGCCCTCGCCCTCGGCCCCGAGGCGCTGAACTTCGGGAACGAAAGCGTCCTCGAAGGTGATCGCGCGGGTGGGCTGGCTGTTCCAGCCCATCTTTTCTTCCTTTCGTCCGAAGCTGATGCCGGGGGTGTTTGCTGGCACCACGAAGCTCGATACCCCTTTTGCCCCGGGGCGGGGACCGGCCTCGTCGACCACCCGCGCCATCACCACCAGCACATCCGTATCCCCGGCGCCGGAGATGAACATCTTCTGCCCATTTAGGCGATAGCCCCCCGCCACGCGGGTGGCCGTGGTCCGCAGGGACGCGGCGTCGGAGCCCGCGCCGGGTTCGGTCAAGCAATAGGACGCCAGGGTCTTCGCCTCGGCGAGGTCCGGACAAAACGCAGCTTGGGTTTCTTCGTTACCGAAGGTGGCGATCATCCACAGGGCCATGTTGTGGATGGTCATGAAGGCGGCGGTCGAGGTGCAGCCCTCGGCCAGGGCCTCGAAGATCAGGGCCGAATCGAGGCGAGACAGGCCAAGCCCCCCCGCGTTCTCCGGCGTGTAAAGGGCCATGAGCCCAAGCTCACCGGCCTCCCGAAGCACATCCTTCGGAAAATGGCTCTGGGCATCCCACTGCGCCGCCTTCGGCGCCAGGGCCTTCGCGGCGAACTGCCGGGCCATGGCCACATAAGCGTCCTGACTTTCGCTTAGCTCAAAATCCACTGCCTTCTCCTTTCCCGCCGCGGACCCTACTTCAGGGCGATGGACATGTTCGGCCCGCCCGTGACCGGGGTGTCATCAAACCACCGCGCCGTCACCGTTTTGATTTCCGTGTAGAAACGCGGCGCGTCCTTTCCATAGGCGTGCTGATCGCCGTAAAAGCTTCCGCCCCAGCCGGTAAAGGAGAAGAACGGCAGGGGCACGGGGATGGGCACGTTGATCCCCACCTGGCCCACATCGATCTCATGTTGATACTTGCGGGCCGCACCGCCGGAGCTGGTGAAGATGGAGGTGCCATTGCCGTAGGGGTTCTCGTTGATCAGGCGAATGGCGTCATCGAGGGTCTCGACGGTCATGGCGCAGAGCACGGGGCCGAAGATCTCCTCCCGATAAATGTCCATTTCCGGCGTGACATCGCTGAAAAGGGTGGGCCCAATCCAGTTGCCCTCGGGGTAGCCCTCCACGGAGCACTCGGATCCATCGAGGAGCAGGGTTGCGCCGGCGTCGACGCCCCGCTGAATGAGGCCGCGGACCCGATCCCGGGCCTGAGGCGTGATGAGGGGCCCGTAGGCGGCTTCCGGATCGTTCCAGGCGCCGGGCTTAAGCGCCGCCATGGCCTCCCGCACCTCGGGGATCCAAGCCGCTGCCTCACCCACGAAAACCGCCACGGAAATGGCCATGCAGCGCTGCCCAGCGGCCCCGCAGGAGGCGCCGATGATGTTCGAGATCACCTGATCCTTCGGCGCATCAGGCATGATGACCATGTGGTTTTTGGCCCCGGCCATGCACTGCACGCGCTTGAGGTTCTCGGCGGCCCGGCGATACACGTGCTGCCCCACGGGCACGGAGCCCACAAAAGACACCCCCTTAAGGTCCGGGTGATCGCAGAGGAAGTTCACCTGCTTCGCCGTGCCGTGGATCACCTGGAGCACGCCCTTGGGCGCACCGGCCTCCTCAAAGAGCTTGGCCAGCAGATTCGGCGTCATGGGATCCCGCTCGGAGGGCTTAAGGATGAAGGTGTTGCCGCAGGCGATCGCCATGGGGAACATCCACAGGGGGATCATGGCCGGGAAGTTAAAGGGCGTGATGCCCCCGAACACCCCCAGGGGCTGGCGCAGGGAGTAGCTATCAATACGCCGAGCCACGTTCTCCACCGTCTCCCCCATGAGGAGGGGAGCGATGTTGGCCGCCTGCTCCACCACTTCGATGCCGCGCCAGACATCGCCCTTGGCATCTTCAAAGGTTTTGCCCGTTTCCTGCGCCAGCACGGTGGCAATTTCGTCGTGCCGTTCCTTCAGCAGCGCCTGGTAGCGGAGCATGAGGCGGGACCGCTCCGGCACGGCCACTTCCTTCCACTGCGCGAAGGCGGCCTTCGCCGACGCCACGGCCTGGGCCATTTCGTCGTCCGTGGCCACGGGCACTTCACAGAGGAGCGCTTGCGTGGCGGGATTGCGCACCGGCAACCACTCCGTGCTCTGACTCTGTACAAAGGCCCCATCGATAAACTGCGGAAGTCGCTCAGCCATGCCTCTCTCCTTTTACGCACGCACCCCGAAAGGGGCATCTTAGCGCAGGGGACCGGACCCCGGGGAAGGGCTAGAGCAGGGGACCCGCGCTTTCCCAAAGCAAGCGAAGCCCGAGCCCTCCAAGCACGAGGGCTAGAAGGCGACGAAGGAGCCGGTCGGGGGTCCGCAAATTCAGGCGGCTAGCGCCGTAAGCGGCGGGCACGGACCCCAGCAGCAGCCAGCCCAGCAAGCCCACGTCCACGGCACCCCCCAGGGCATAGGCCATCCCCGTTAGCCCCGCGAGGGGCAGGGCATGGGCGAGGTCGGTTGCCACCAAGCGCTGCGGCGTCATGCGCAGGGGATAGAGGGCCAGTAGCACGGCGCTGCCTAGGGCCCCGGCCCCCACGGAGGTGAGGGCCACGGCGAACCCCATAAGCGCACCCGCCAGCACCGTGAGGGGGCCCTGGCGCCCCTTGAAGCGGACCGGGTCGGCAAGGCGCCGACTGCGCCCCGAAGCCGCCCAGCGGGGCGCCAGCATCAAGGACAGGGCGGCCACCAGCACCATGGCCCCCACCACGGGCAGGAGCCAAGGCAAAGCAGGCTCGTCCCCCGCTTCCGGGCCCAGGAACAGCACCACTGCACCCGCGGCAGGAAGACTGCCGAGGGCCAGGCGGCGCCAAACCTGCCAATCGACGGCGCCGGCCTGCTGAAAGGCCCGGAGCGCCGCAAGCTTCGTGGCCGCGGCAAAGCACAGATCGGTGGCGACGGCGGTCGAGGCGGGCACCCCAAAGCCGAGCATGAGAAGCGGCGTCATCAGCGCTCCGCCACCCACCCCGGTAAACCCCACGAGGCCCCCGGTCAGCGCACCCGCCAGGATCAGCGCGAGGGGTTCGGTCATAGCGTCGCTCCCATTTAGCGTCACCCGCGAATGTCGCATAATAGATCAGATGCCATTTTCTTGAAAACAAGGTCGTTTATTATCTAGTATCTACAAAACAATTTTGGCAATCACGCAAATCACGACAGAGGCGCGCATGACGGAAAACTGGCTTGCCCCAGGGCTATGGGATCGGGATCGCGTTCAACAGGCCCTAGAGGCCGGCGGCGAAACGGTTACCGTTCGCACCCTAGAGCGACGGCTTGAAACCTTTTCCTTCCTCTCCCCCCCCCTCACCGCAGAGGTCATCGAGGATGAGCGCGGTCGGCCCGCCAGCCAGCTCGTCCTCGGCGCGCTTCGGGAGCGGGCCCAGCGGCGGCGGGATCGAGTCCTTTTTGCCTGCCTAAGGCAAGGGCCCGCGGGCGAGGCGGTGCTGGTCTTGAACGATGGCCGCGGCGCCCGTTTCTGGATGGCCCAGGCAGCCCCGGCCACCCAAGCCTGGGTAGTCGCCTGCCTAAGCGATTTCCGCGCCCACTTCGCTAAGTCGCTGCTGGTGGTGCCCCATGGCGCCCTGGTGGGATTGCTGCGCACGGCCGAGGCAACCGCAGGCGTGGAGCTCGCCCTCAGCGCCCATGCGCCCGTGCTGCAGTTTCCCGAGCCCGCCGTCGACCGTCCCGCGCCAACGCCCCATCTCCAGGCCCTAGAAGCGGAAGCCATTCACATTATTCGCGAGGCCGTGGCCCAGGCGGACAAGCCCGGCATGCTCTTCTCCGTCGGGAAAGACAGCGCCGTGATGCTGCATCTGGCCCGGAAGGCCTTCTACCCCGCGCCCCCCCCCTTCCCGCTGCTTCACGTTGATACGCGCTGGAAGTTCCAAGAGATGTATCTCTTCCGCGCCCACATGGCGGAAGTCAGCGGGATGGAACTGCTGGTGCATACCAATCCCGAGGCCATCGCCAAAAACATCAACCCCTTTGACCATGGCTCGGCCTTACACACAGACATCACCAAAACCCAAGGCTTAAAGCAGGCGCTCGACCAGTATCGTTTCGACGTCGTGTTCGGCGGCGCTCGCCGAGATGAAGAGAAATCCCGGGCCAAGGAGCGGATCTTCTCCTTCCGCACCACCACCCACACCTGGGACCCAAAGAGCCAGCGCCCGGAGCTCTGGAACCTCTATAACGCTCAGAAACGCCCCGGGGAAAGCATTCGCGTGTTCCCCATCTCTAACTGGACGGAAGTGGATATCTGGCAGTACATCTACCAGGAGCAGATTCCCATCGTGCCCCTTTATTTTGCAAAGGAACGCCCTGTGGTGGAGCGCGACGGCCTGATCCTCATGGTCGACGACGACCGCTTCCGCCTTGCCCCGGACGAGGAAATCCAATTTCGTTCCGTGCGCTTCCGCACCCTCGGCTGCTATCCCCTAACAGGTGGGGTCGAGTCCGATGCCCAGACCCTGCCGGACATCATCGTCGAGCTGATCCAATCCCGAAGCTCGGAACGGCAAGGGCGCGCCATTGATAGCGACAGCGCCGCCAGCATGGAAAAGAAAAAGCAGGAGGGGTACTTCTAATGCACACCGGACCCAGCACGCTTGATCGGCAGGCCGCTTTTGAGGCCTTCCTCGTTGAGCAACGAGAACAGGACCTTCTTCGCTTTATCACCTGCGGTAGCGTGGATGACGGTAAAAGCACGCTCATTGGACGCCTCCTTTGGGACGCCCAGCAGCTTTACGATGACCAGCTAGCGACCCTCACGGCGGAGTCCAAGCGCTACGGCACGCAAGGGGACGACATCGATTTTGCCTTGCTCGTCGATGGACTCGCTGCCGAGCGGGAACAGGGCATCACTATCGACGTGGCCTATCGCTTCTTTGCCACCCAGCGGCGGAAGTTCATCGTCGCCGATACCCCGGGGCACGAGCAGTACACCCGCAATATGATCACCGGCGCGTCCACGGCCCAGGTCGCCGTATTGCTCATCGACGCCCGGCAAGGGGTGCTCACCCAAACCCGGCGCCATGCCTACCTCGTCTCCCTCGTGGGCATCAAACACGTGGTTCTCGCGATTAATAAGATGGATCTCGCAGGCTACGCCCAGGACGTCGCCGAGGGCATTGAAGCGGACTTCCGGGCCTTTGCCGAAACCCTGGGCTTTGCCTCCATCACCGCCATCCCCGTGAGCGCCCTAAAGGGGGACAACATCGCGGAGCGCGGCAACGCCATGGGGTGGTATCGGGGACCCACGCTTCTCGCCTACCTAGAAACCGTTGACGCGCGCACGGATGAAAGCGGTGGCGCCCTCTTCCCGATCCAGCTGGTGAATCGACCAAACTCCGATTTTCGCGGCTTCAGCGGAACTCTCGCCCGGGGCACCTTGAAGCCCGGGGACACGGTGCGCGTGACCGCCTCGGGGCAAACCGCGGAAGTCCAACGCATCGTCACCTTTGACGGCGATCTTCCCGCGCTGGAGGCCGGTCGCGCGGCCACCCTAACGCTGAATAGGGAAATCGACGCGTCCCGCGGCGACGTGCTCACAGCAGCCGCCAGCCCCGTGGACATGACGGATCAATTTGAAGCCACGGTGGTTTGGCTCCATGAAGAGGCAGGGCTGCCCGGGCGCAGCTACGATCTGAAGCTGGCAACCCAGGACGGCAAGGCGACCCTTTCGCGGATCAAACACCAGGTAGACGTCAATACCCTGGCGCACCGCGCTGCACGCACCCTGGAGCTGAACGACATCGCCCGGTGCCAGCTCACCCTCAGCCGGCCCCTAGCCTTTGCGACCTACGAAGAGGCCCCGGCGCTGGGAAGCTTTATCCTGATCGACCGCTTCAGCCACGCCACCGTGGCCGCGGGCATGATTCATCACAGCCTCCGCCGCGCCCAGAACGTCCATCGGCAAGCCCTGGCCATCAATCGCCCCGCCCGGGAGCGCCTCAATGGGCATCGGGGCAAGGTACTGTGGTTTACGGGCCTCTCGGGCTCGGGCAAATCCACCCTAGCCAATGCGCTAGAGATCGCCCTTCACGAGCGGGGCATCCGGACCTATCTCCTCGACGGCGACAACATTCGTCAGGGCCTAAACCAGGATCTCGGCTTTACCGATAGCGACCGGGTGGAAAATATCCGCCGCATCGCCGAGGTCGCTCGGCTCATGATGGATGCAGGGGTGGTCGTCATGACGGCCTTCATCTCGCCCTTTCAGCGGGAGCGGGCCATGGCCCGGGAGCGGGTCGGGGACGACGACTTCCTGGAGATTCACGTCAATACGTCCCTCGAGGAATGCGAGAAACGGGATGTGAAAGGCCTCTACGGGAAGGCCCGGCGCGGCGAGATTCCCAACATGACCGGCATTAACAGCCCCTACGAGCCGCCGGAGGCCCCAGACTTCGTAGCGAATGCGGGGCAGGAAAGCCTCGAGAGGTTAGTCGAAAAACTCCTTCCCGTGGTCCTTGCGGCCGTCGAGGAACGCCCCGAAGAAGGCTGATTCCCTTCCCCGGCGGCCGTGCTAGCATCGCCGCCCGCGCAAAGGAGAAGCCCATGCTCGAAGGGCCTGTGGTCGCCGGCGTCGCCGTGTTGCCCCTGTTTTGGTACGCCCTGGTGATGGGAATCACCCCCGGGCCAAACAATTTGATGCTGGCCGCTTCGGGGATGAACTTCGGGGTGCGTCGTTCCGTGCCCCACATTCTTGGGGTCTTCGTCGGCTTCACGACGCTGGCGACGGTGGCGGCCCTGGGCCTAGGCGCTCTCTATCTTGCCGCACCGAACCTTCAACTCGTGAGCCGCTACCTGGGTGCCGCTTTCCTGCTCTACTTTTCCTGGCGCTTGGCGTGGGCCGGAGGCAGCGACCAGGGCGGACGCAGCACTCCCCTCCGGTTTCACGAAGCCGCGTTGTTTCAAATCATCAATCCCAAGGGGTGGCTCTACGCCATCAGCTCCGCCTCGGCCTTCCTCTCTTCCGAGGGCTTCGCCGCCGTGGCGGTGCTCACGGTTACCGCGGCGGTGGTCACGGTGATTTCCACCGTCACCTGGACCTGCTTCGGCACCGTGCTGGCCCGGCTGATCACCTCGCCCCGGGTGCGCCAGCGCGTGAACTGGCTTTTTGCCGCATCCTTACTGGCCCTCATTCCCCTGATTGTCGGAGACCCGAGCTAGTGGATTCCCTCACCCAAGCCGCGCTGGGCGCCGCCCTTGGGGAGGCCGTAGCGGGGCGTCGCCTTGGCGGCATCAAGGCCCTGGCCCTCGGTGCCGCCCTCGGCACCCTTCCAGACCTCGACGTGCTCATTCCCTATGGGAATGCGGTGGATAGCTTCACGCGTCACCGTGGCTTCAGCCACAGCTTTCTGGTCCTTAGCCTACTTGCGCCGGTGCTGGCCTGGCCCCTCTGGCGCGCTTTTAGGGATAGGCTGAGCTACCCCCGCGCCTGGGCCCTGTGCGCCTTGGCCTTGGTCACCCACCCCCTGCTCGATGGCTTTACGGTCTACGGCACCCAGTTGTTCTGGCCCCTAAAATCTCCCCCGGTGTCGATCTCTTCCATTTTTATCATCGACCCCGCCTATACCCTTCCCTTGCTTCTCGGCCTCGGCGGCACCCTTTGGCTACGGCGCCGCGGCGCCATGCGCTCGCCCTGGCCCAATGCCCTCGGGCTGATCCTATCGACGCTCTATCTGGGCATGAGCCTTGGGGCCAAGGGGATGATCGAAGCACGAGTGGAGGGCGCGCTGCCGATGGCGGCGGGACGGTCAGGGGGTAGCGTGCTCACCACCCCAGCCCCCCTAAACACCCTGCTTTGGCGCGTGGTGGTCATGGAAGGGGAAAGCTATCTGGAGGGCTATGGGAGCCTGCTGGACCCCGAGCCGGCTTTTGCTTTCCGGCGTTACGAGAGCGCGCCCGTGCCCCTATGGCTTGCGGCCCATCCCGACTTCCAGCGCCTGAGCTGGTTCACCCACGGCTTCTACCGCCTACGCCCCTTAGAAGACGGCGCCTATGAGGTGACGGACCTGCGCATGGGCGCAGAGCCGGACTACATTTTTCGCTTTCGCTTCGAACCGCCAAACCCACCGGGGCTGGCCGCACCGCGGCCGAGCGCTCTCCCTGGCACCCGGCCCCAGGGCGAAGCCCTCGGGCCCCTCTTCGAGCGCATTAGTCATCCGACAGCCCTAGAGCCGTTTCGTCCCCCCGGCGTGGGCGGACCCTAGGCGCGGCGCCTACCCACCCGCGCGCTTCACCGTAAATCCTTCCGCCTCCAGTACGGCGCAGGCTGCGTCGCGTTGCTCACCCTGCAACTCAATCACCCCATCCTTCACGGCCCCGCCCACGCCACAGCGCTTCTTGAGCGCTTGGGCAAGAGCCTTGAGCGCCTCCGGGGCCAGCACCAACCCTGTGACGACCGTAACCCCAGCACCCTTTCGCCCCTTTGTTTCTCGGCCGACCCGAACCACCCCCTGCTTCGGCGCGCTGGGCGCCGAAGCAGGGGGCTGCGCGCACACGCATTCGGCGAGTAAGCGCAAGCACCCTGGGCAGCGCGCCCCGGCGTCGGTGCTGTACACCCGGGTGCTGGCCGTCTTCATCTTGCCCACGCTCTGCCGCTTAGCCACCGTGCTGCTCCCAGGCGATGGGCGCAAACCCATGAGCTGCCAAGTAGGTGTTGGCTTGGGAAAAAGGCTTAGAGCCGAAAAAGCCCCGATGGGCACTCAGGGGCGAGGGATGGGGCGCGCTCAGCACGGCGTGCCGCGCCCGGTCGATCTGTGCGCCCTTGCGCTGGGCGTAGCTGCCCCAGAGGATGAACACGCGGTGGTCGAAGTGCTCGGATAGGTGGGCAATGACCGCATCGGTCACCGTTTCCCATCCGAGCTTTTGATGGGCGCCGGGCGCGCCGCCCTCCACCGTCAGGACCGCATTCAACAGCAACACCCCCTGCCGAGCCCAGCCGCGCAGATCGCCATTTTGAAAGGCGCTTGCGGGCAGGCCTAGATCAGCCTGTAGCTCCTTGTAGATATTCTGCAGGGACGGGGGCACGGGAACCCCAGGCGCCACGGAAAAGGCGAAGCCCTGGGCCTGCCCCGGGCCGTGGTAGGGATCTTGCCCCACAATGACCACCCGCACCTGCTCCGGAGGCGCCGCGTCTAAGGCAGCAAAGATCTGCTTCCCGGGAGGATAAACGGGAATCCCCGCCGCCTTCCGCTGGCGTAGATGGGCCGCCAGCGCCTGCAGCTCGGGGGACCGAAGCACGGGGCCGAGCACCTCCGCCCAAGGCGGGCTCAGGTTAAGGGGACGTTCCGTCATGGCAACGGGGGCCAGGGATCCAGCCCCTGGGCCGTCAACCATTCATCCGTCAGGGCCCATAGCCTATCTGCAACCTCTAAGGAGCCGGCCTCCTTCGAACAGGCGACGGGACGACAGTGCGAAAGATAGGCACCGGCGAGATCACTGGCCGGGCGGTGCACCGCCGCCAGCACGGTGGTGGCCGCGCCCTGGGACGGCGATTTGGTGAAGGGCTGAGCCAGGCGCACAAGCCAGCGAAGCAGCGGCGCATCGCGGCCAATGGAGGTGGTCACCAGCGCCCCCGGGTGCAGCGCACAGGCCATGAGCCCGGCGCCGCCGTACCGCCGCTGCAGCGCTTTCGCAAATAGCACATTGCAAAGCTTCGCTTGGCCATAGGCTACCAGTCCCTTGAACTGGGAGGCCTTAAGGGGGAAGCGGTCGAAGGCCAGGCGCGCCGGCGTGCGATGGGATTCGCTGGACACCATGATGACCCGAGGGCTCGGCGCGATCAGCAGCTTAGGCATAAGCAGGCGCAGCAAGGCAGCGTGGCCGAAGTGGCAAATGCCAACCGTACTTTCAAGGCCCTCCGCCGTGGTTTCGAAGCGGCTCGTCACCAGCCCCGCATTGGCCACGAGGAGATCGCAGCGGGGTGCCGTAAAGGCCTCAACCCCGGCGCGAATACTCGCTAGCGAGGCCAGATCGAGGATTAGGCATTCGAGCAGTGCCTCGGGATGGCGGCTGCGGATCTGATCTGCGGCCGCGGCCAAGGCCTCGGGCCGGCGACCGGCGAGCCATACCCGAGCCCCCGCGCCGGCGAGGGCCTCCGCCGTGGCCAGGCCAATCCCCGCATTGGCGCCCGTGACCAGCACTTCCAAGCCGCGGAGGTCTTCCCCTTCGACCACCGCCTCCGCCGTACTCTTCGCGTCGAAGCGCGCGAAGGCTGCCTCACCCATGGTGTGATCTCCTAGCTGACCTCACCCCCGATGGGCGCCTTGGGCCGCATATGGGGAAAGAGGAGAACATCGCGAATGGAGGGGGAGTCGGTCAAGAGCATGACTAGGCGATCAATCCCGATACCCTCCCCGGCCGTGGGCGGCATGCCGTACTCCAGCGCGGTGATGTAGTCCGCGTCGTAGTGCATGGCTTCCTCATCGCCCTCATCCAGCAAGGCAACCTGCGCCCGGAAGCGCTCCGCCTGATCCTCCGGATCATTCAACTCGGAGAACCCATTGGCAATCTCCCGCCCCATGATGAAAAGCTCGAAGCGGTCCGTGAGCTCGGGATTCACGGCGTTGCGCCGAGCCAAGGGGGAGACTTCCGTTGGGTGCTGGGTGAGGAAGACGGGATCGGTGATCTTGTCCTCCACCTCCGCCTCAAAGAGCTCAAACTGCAACCGCCCCAGCCCCCAGCTTTCGGACACCTTCACCCCCTGCTCCCGGAGGCGGGCAGCCAGATAGGCCGGGTCCGCGACCTGCACGTCCGTGATGTCCGTGTAAGCGCGCAGGGCCTCGGGTACGGTGAGGCGAGCGAAGGGTTTTGCGAAGTCCAGGCTCACCCCCTGATAGGTCACGGTGGTGGTGCCCAGCACCTGTTCGCAGAGCCCGCGCAGCAGGGTTTCCGTTAGATCCATCAGATCGTGGAAATCGGCATAGGCCCAGTAAAACTCGAGCATGGTGAACTCGGGGTTGTGCTTCGTGGACAGCCCCTCGTTGCGGAAATTCCGGTTGATTTCGAAGACCCGCTCAAACCCGCCTACCGTGAGCCGCTTCAGGTACAGCTCTGGGGCAATGCGGAGGAACAGCGGCATATCCAAGGCGTTATGGTGGGTCACGAAGGGCTTGGCCGCAGCCCCTCCGGGAATCACATGCATCATGGGCGTTTCCACTTCCATGAAGCGGCGATCCTCGAGGAATCGGCGCACGGCGCTCACCACCTGGGAACGGACCCGGAAGGTCTCCCGGGAGTCGGCGTTCATGATCAGGTCGAGATAGCGCCGACGGTAGCGCAGTTCCGTATCGGCAAGGCCATAGTATTGGTCCGGAAGCGGACGCAGGGATTTCGTCAGCAGCCGCGCGCTGGCGAGATTGACGTAGAGATCCCCTTTCCCCGATTTCTCTAGGGTTCCCGTGCCCGCCACGATATCGCCCACGTCCCATTGTTCCACCACGGCGCGCAGGGCCGGGTCCGCACCCTTCGCAAGGTAGAATTGGATCGAGCCCGTGCCCTCCTGGAGCACCAGGAACGGCCCTCGACGATTCATCAGCCGGCCTGCGAGGGTGACCTGAAGCCCAAGGGCTTCAAGCTCGCCCTTTTCCAGGGCGCCATAGCGTGCCTGGAGGGCGGCCGCCGTGTGGTCTTCCCCCACTTCATCCGTGCTGCGTTTGAAATCGTTGGGGAAATCCCAGCCCTCGGCCCGAAGTGCGGTCAGCTTCCCTTGGCGCCACGCGCGCTGGGCCTCTTCGCTTGAATCCGGTGCCTTGCCTTGATCACTCATGGTGCCTACCTACTCCCTTGGGCTGGGGCACCTAAAGCCCCGCCTTTAAGCTCGCTTCGATAAAGGGATCGAGATCCCCGTCGAGGGTGGCATCGGGGTTGTTGATTTCCACCCCGGTGCGCAAATCCTTTACTCGATTTTGATCCAGCACGTAGGAGCGGATCTGATGCCCCCAGCCAATATCCGATTTGCTGTCTTCAACCTGCTGCGCATCGGCCCGACGCTTCTGAATTTCCAGTTCATAAAGCTTAGCCCGCAGCTGCTTCCAGGCCTTATCGCGGTTTTGATGCTGAGACCGCTCCGATTGACAGGCCACCACAATGCCACTGGGAAGGTGGGTGAGCCGTACGGCTGAATCGGTGGTGTTGACGTGCTGCCCCCCCGCGCCGGACGACCGATAGGTGTCGGTGCGGACGTCGGCGGGATTGATATCAATGTCGATGTCGTCGTCAATTTCCGGCGATACGAATACGGACGCAAAGGACGTGTGACGCCGCGCCCCGGAATCATAGGGGGATTTGCGCACGAGGCGATGAATCCCCGTTTCCGTGCGTAGCCAACCGAAGGCGTAATCGCCGCGCAGGGCGAAGGTCGCGCCCTTAATGCCCGCCACTTCCCCGGCGGAGAGTTCGATCAGTTCCGTACTGAAACCCCGGCGCTCAGCCCAGCGCAGATACATGCGCAGCAGCATCTCGGCCCAGTCCTGCGCTTCCGTGCCGCCCGACCCGGCCTGAATATCGACGAAGCAATCGGCGCTATCCATGGGGCCCGAGAACATGCGCCGAAACTCCAGCTGGCCGAGGGCGCTGGCCTGCTCGGCCAGATCAGAAGCAACGGCCTGGAGGGTCTCCTCATCGCTCTCTTCCACGGCGAGGGCAAGAAGCTCTTCCGCATCATCCAAGGCCGTACGCAAGGGCAACAGCACCCCCACCACGGCTTCCAGGCTTGCCCGCTCTTTCCCTAGGGCCTGAGCCTTTTCCGGCGTACCCCATACCCCGGGCTCCGCCAGCTCCCGTTCAACCTCTTCTAGCCGCTCTTGCTTGGCAGCGACGTCAAAGATACCCCCAGAGTGCATCGCTCCGCTGGCGCAAATCGGCCAGCAGCTCGCGCACGGCGTTGCTGTCTTCCATGGTGATCTCCTTTAGGAGGCGGCGAAGGGTTCCACGCGCAGCCGGAGGACGGCGCCACGCACCGCAGGCAAAGCCTCCAGGGCGGTAATCGCCCGATCGATGGCAGCCTCGTCTGCGGCCCGGGTCAGCAGCACGATGGGCACGCAGGTGGTCTCGCCTTCCTGGGTGCTGTCCTGGGCCTTTTGCATCAGGGCCTCGATGTTAATGCCCTCGCTGGAGAGGATCGTCGCCACCTGGGCCAGGACGCCGGGGGTATCCTCGGCAACGATGCGAAGGTAGGCCGGGGAATGGAACGCGGTGCTGGGCAAGGCCGCCTCGCCACCTTGCGCCTCCTTCCGATAGGCCAGGGGCGGCATGGCATGCTGCGTGCCCCGGGCCAGGTCCATGAGGTCGGCAACCACCGCGGACGCCGTCGCGTCCCCACCGGCACCGGCGCCCACGTAAAGGGTAGGCCCTACCGCATGCCCCCCAATCATCACCGCGTTCTGAACCCCCTGTACCTGGGCAAAGAGCGTCTTTTCCGGAACCAGCGCTGGATGAACCCGGAGCTCGAGGCCGGCGTTCCGGCGCCGCGCCAGGGCCAAAGGCTTAATGCGATAGCCAAAGGCCTCGGCGTAGCGAAAATCGTCGGGGGTGACGCGACTTAGGCCTTCGCTGAAGACCTTAGCCGAGGCAATGGGCACCCCAAAGGCCAGGGACGCCAGAAGAGAGAGCTTATGGGCCGCATCAATGCCTTCGACATCGAAGGTGGGATCGGCTTCGGCATAGCCCAGACGCTGGGCTTCCGCAAGTACGTCCGCGAAGGGGCGCCCGGCCCCGGCCATTTCCGTCAGGATAAAGTTCGAAGTGCCATTGATAATGCCCGCGACCCACTCAATGCGATTGCCCGCCAAGCCCTCCCGAAGCGCCTTGATGATGGGGATGCCCCCGGCCACCGACGCCTCGTAGGCAAGGGGCACCCCTTGCTGCGTTGCCAGCGCGAAGAGCGCGTCCCCGTGCTCAGACAGGAGCGCCTTATTGGCCGTGACCACGGCCTTGCCTTCAGTAAGCGCAAGTTCCACCAGCGCCTTCGCGTCGTCGGTCCCGCCCATGAGTTCCACGACCACATCGACGTTTGGATCGCGCGCGACCGCGAGCATGTCCCGGTAGACGGGTACGGCGCCAGGATCGAAGCCCGGTTTATCTCGCCGGAGCCCGAAGGCCGCCAGCTTAAGGGCACGGGGTGCGCGCCGAGCCAGGATATCGCCCTCTTCCCGAAGGAGCCGAACGACGGCCTGGCCGACCGTGCCCAGACCGCAAATGCCAATGCCGAGGGGCTTATCCATGAGCAAGTTTGATCCTTAACCGTCGAGGCCCATTTCCGCCGCCAAGCTCTCGGCGGGCAGGTAACCGGGCAGGTAGCGGCCATCCTCCAGGAACAGGGCCGGGGTGCCGCGGACGCCAAGCTGCTGCCCGAGGCGGTATTGGTCGGCGACGGGATTCGCGCAGCGCTTAGGCTCCACGGGATCGCCGGCTTTCAGGCGCGTCAGCGCTGCCCGGGGATCGCTGGCACACCACGCCGACACAATCTTATCGTAGGCCCCAGAGCCCACGCCGGCCCGGGGAAAAGCGAGGTAACGAACTTCAATACCGCGAGCATTTAAGGCCGGCACCTCCTGGTGAAGCTTTTGGCAAAAGCCGCAGTCCACATCGGTAAAAACGTTGACGACGCCCAGACGCTCCCCCTTAGCGGGAAAAACGATCATGTCGTCGAGAGGCACCTCGTCGAGCAGGCTTAAGCGCCGGACCGCCCGAACGTCCTCGGAACGGTTCCGCAGCCCGGCAGCACCGATTTCGTAGAGATCGCCCGCAAGCAGATGTTGTCCATCTTCCGTCGCGTAAAGAATGGTGCCGTCATCCAGGGCCACGGCGTACAGTCCTGGCACCGGCGCCGGCGCAATGGACAAAATGGGCAGGCCTGGGCGGGCCGTATCGAGACGAGCATAAATTTCCGCGGCGGCCTCTCCCCTGAGGCTGGCCTCGGCCTGCCCCAGCAAGGGCAAGCACCCAATGGTCATCAGCGCCAAGACGCGCAATACCGTATTCATAGCGAACCTCCTCGCAAGCCCACTATTTTCGCACAGCCCTCGTCGGAGTGCGCGCCCCCGGCTCCGAGTTCAATAAGTCTTCTTCGGCCTACCCGCGGGGATGATGCGCCGCATGCAGCGCCTGCAGCCGCGCCCGGGCCACGTGGGTGTAGATCTGCGTGGTCGACAAGTCCGCATGCCCCAGCAGCAGCTGGACCACGCGGAGATCGGCGCCGTGATTCAGCAAATGGGTCGCGAACGCGTGCCGAAGGGTGTGGGGCGAGAGCGGCCGGGCGAGCCCGATCTGCTTTCCATACCCCTTGATGCGATGCCAGAAGGTTTGCCGGGTCATGGGCCGGCCCTGCTGGCTGGGGAACAGGACGTCTCCCTTAGCCAGCCAGGGCCACCCCTGAGCGCCTTCCTCCAGCCAGCGCAGCAGCCAGCGATGGGCTTCTTCTCCCAGGGGCACCAGCCGTTCCTTCCGACCCTTACCCAAAACGCGCACCGCCCCCTGGCGAAAGTTCACCATGCTCGGGGCGAGGCTCACGAGTTCGGAAACGCGCAGGCCGCAGGCGTAAAGCACCTCGAGCATAGCCCGATCTCGAAGCCCAAGAAGGGTGCTCGTATCCGGGGCAGCCAGCAGCGCCTCTACCTCGGCTTCCGATAAGCTGCTCGGCAGGGGGCGGCCCAGGCGAGGGCTGGTCAGATCCCGGGTGGGGTCGTCGTCGCGCAGGCCCCGCTCGACCTGCCAGCGAAAGAACGCGCGGAGTGCGGAAAGCAGGCGCGCCGTGGAGCGCGGCTTGTAGCCTTGCTCGAAGCGCGCGGATAAAAAGGCGAAGAGGTCAGCCCGGGAAACCTGGGGTACGGAAGCCGTCGGCCCAAGCCAGCGCTGCAACGCGGCCAAATCGGCGCGATAGGCGTTCCGAGTATGTTCGGACAGCCCGCGCTGCAGCCATTGATCCTGAAGGAAGGCATCAATGCGTTCGCCATCGGGGGCATCAAGGCAATCGCGAGCAGACATGGAGAGACTATAACGCTTTACCCTTGCCACGCCCTAGGGCAAGAACTCAGGGCCGAACGCTAGCGATGCACTAATATGGAGCAATGCGCCCCAGAAATTCCGGGGGAAACCCTGGCACAGTCCCTGCATCGACTACAGCGCTGGCCTAGGTCAGCGGGCGCCCTGGCTGTCTCTCCCCAGACGGCGCCCGTCGGTCCACCGCGGCGTATCACGCGCTCCCCCTCCCCTAGTGGCCGCGGTGGGCCGGCCCCTAGGCCAAAAGCAAAAAACCCGGCAGAAGCCGGGTTTTTTGTGCCTGCATGACCAACACGCCCAACGTTATTCCTCGGCGGCGGCCTCGTCGGCAACATCGGCTGCCGGTGCATCGACAACCGGCGCAACGATATCCACACTGGTGTCGCGACGGCCCTTGCCGTGCGCCCCCAGCTTCTCGCGAATCCGCGCCGAACGGCCGGAGCGCTCGCGGAGGTAGTAAAGCTTCGCCTGACGCACGTCACCGCGACGCTTCACGGTAATGCTATCGATCATGGGGCTGAAGGACTGGAAGGTCCGCTCCACGCCCACACCATGGCTGATCTTGCGAAGGGTAAAGGCGGAGTTGAGGCCGCGATTACGCACCCCAATCACCACGCCTTCAAAGGCCTGGAGACGCTCCCGGTTGCCTTCTTTCACCTTGACTTGCACCACCAGCGTATCGCCCGGTCCGAAATCCGGGAGCTCGCGCTGGATCTGCTCTTCCTCAAGGGCCGAGATAATCCGATTCTTACTCATGACTGCCGTCTCCGATGCTGCCTTTGCGCTTCTCAGCGCGCTGTTGTTGTTCCTGCCACCGAGCCCACAAATCGGGCCGCTGACGCTGTGTTACGGCTTCCGCCTGGGCCTGTCGCCAAGCCGCTATGGCGCCGTGATCGCCGCTGAGCAGCACCTCCGGCACCCGCTGCCCGTCCACTTCCTCCGGGCGCGTATAATGCGGGAAATCGAGCAAACCCGCACTGAAAGATTCTGCCTCCGCCGAGCCTTCGTCTCCGAGCACCCCGGGACGAAGCCGCGCGACGGCGTCAAGCACCACGAGCGCCGGCAATTCGCCGCCAGACAGCACGTAATCCCCAAGGGACCACTGCACGTCGACATCGCGCTCGATCACCCGCTGGTCGATGCCTTCGTATCGGCCAGCCAGGAGAATCACCTCCCCCAGCTCAGCGCAGGCCTCTGCGTGCCCTTGCGTGAAGGGCTCGCCCTGGGGCGAAAGATAAACCACCTTTGCCTTCGGGCAGCGACGCCGCGCCTCCTCCAGAGCCGCCCGCAGCGGCCCGACTTTCATGACCATGCCCGGCCCACCGCCGTAGGCCTTGCTGTCGACTGTCTGGTGCCGGTCGTCCGTGTAGCGTCGAGGGTTGATCGTTTCTAACTGAATCAAACCCCGATCCACGGCGCGGCCAAACACCCCAACCGCAGCAACCGCTTCAATCAGCTCTGGAAAGATCGTCACAACTACGGCATGAAACGCTTCGCCCGCCGTTTCGTTCTTCACCTAGAACTCCGGATCCCAGTGCGCAACCAGCGGCGCGTCACCGGGGCTTACGGCTTCAATCACCTGCTCGATGAAGGGAATTAACCGTTCCCGGTCGCCCTTCACAACCAGCACGTCATTCGCGCCGGTCTCTAAAACTCGATCAACCCGACCTAGCGGCACCCCCTCGGGCGTGACCACTGACCGGCCGATGAGATCGATCCAATACACCTCATCGCGTTCCTGCGGCAGCGCATCGCGAGGTACAGCGATAAGCGTGCCCGCGAGGGCCTCCGCGTCGTTTCGGGATTCACACCCCTTTACTTTGCAGAGAAACCCCTTCGGCTGAGGCAGAAGCTGCTCGACCTCGCAGCTTACCCACGCCTCGCCCAGTTGACGCAGCCAAGGCCCGTAGCCTTGGATGTTGTCTTCCGGATCGGTGAAGGACTGAAGCCGAAGCCAACCCTTCACGCCGTGAGCTCGGGTGAGACGCCCCACAACCACCGGGGCCTCGGCCACCACGTCCACTAGGCTTCGGCAGCCCCGCCCTGCTTCCGGGCTTCCCGAAGAAGCTGTGCCACCCGATCGCTCGTGCCGGCGCCAACCGCCAGCCAGTGATCCACCCGGGCCAGATCAACCTTCAGGCGCTCTTCCTGGCCGCGTGCTACCGGGTTAAAAAACCCGACGCGCTCGATGAAGCGGCCGTCACGCCGGGCGGCGCTGTCAGCAACATTGATGTGATAAAAGGGACGCTTCTTCGCCCCCGTGCGGGCCAAACGAATCGTGACCATACCGCGCTCGCTACCGTAACGTGTTGCAGCCCTTGAAGTTTTCAAGAACCCTGGGAGATAAAGGCCGCGTAGTCTACGCCAAGCCTCTATGCTTTGGAACCTTTTTTGCGGGCATTTTAACGGCGACGCAGGCCGCCGGGCGGGGGCATGGGAGGCAGGCCACCCGCGCCGCCCATGAGGCCACTCATGCCGCGCATCATCTTCTGCATACCGCCCTTTTGCCCCATCTTCTTCATCATCTTCTGCATCTGCTTGTGCTGCTTCAGCAGGCGGTTTACATCCTGCACCTGCAGCCCCGAACCTTTCGCAATGCGCTGCTTCCGCGAACCACTGATGAGATCGGGATAGCGCCGCTCCTTCGGGGTCATGGCGCAAATGAGCGCTTCCATGTGAACAAAACGCTTTTGATCCAGGGACTGCTCAGCCGCCTTCGCCATTTGCCCCATGCCCGGAAGCTTTTCGAGCATGCCCTGCATGCCGCCCATGGATTTCATCTGCTGGAGCTGGTCCCGGAAATCCTCCAGATCAAAGCCCTTGCCCTTTTTGATCTTGCTGGCAAGGCGCTCCGCCTTCTTCCGATCGAGCTTTTGCTCCGCCTCCTCGATAAGGCTGAGCACATCGCCCATGCCAAGGATGCGGCTGGCCATGCGGTCGGGGTGGAAGGGCTCGAGGGCATCGACCTTCTCGCCCATGCCCAGAAACTTGATCGGCCGGCCGGTGATCTGGCGCACGGACAGCGCCGCCCCACCGCGCGCATCGCCGTCGGCCTTGGACAGGATAACCCCGGTAAGGGGCAGGGCATCGGCGAAGGCCTTGGCCGTGTTCGCCGCATCCTGCCCGGTCATGGCATCCACCACGAACAGGGTTTCCGCCGGGTCCAGAACCCGATGCAGCGCCTGGATTTCCTTCATCATGGCGTCATCGATGGCCAAGCGCCCGGCCGTATCGACGATGAGCACGTCCATGAGCTGATTCTTGGCGGCGGTTAGGGCGTCTCGGACAATTGCCTCCGGCTGCTCCAGGGCCTGGCTCGGGTGCACTGCCACCTCCACCTGCTCGCCGAGCACCGCCAGCTGCTCCCGCGCCGCAGGCCGGTAAACGTCCGCGGAGACCATCATGACCCGCTTCTTTTCCCGGTTTTTCAGATAGCGGGCCAGCTTGGCCGCGGAGGTGGTTTTGCCCGCCCCCTGAAGGCCCGCCAGCAAAATGATGGCCGGTGGCTTCACGGCCAGCTCGAGGCCGGAACGCTCCGAGCCCATGACCCGGACAAGCTCCTCGTGAACCACCTTCAGGAAGGCCTGCCCCGGGCTAAGGGCCGAGGAAACCTCGAGGCCCAGGGCCCGCGTGCGCACGGCGTCAAGGAAGGTCTGGATGACCGTTAGGGCGACATCCGCCTCCAGGAGCGCGCGCCGAACCTCCCGGAGCGTTTCCCCAATATTCTCTTCCGTCAGCTTCGCCTTGCCTCCAAGGGCGCGTAGCGTCGTACTGAGGCGTTCTGTGAGGGAATCGAACATGCTAAGGGCTCTGGCTGCGGCAACGGGGCGAGAGTATAGCAGCGGCCATCGTTGCCTGCTGCGCCCCCTGCCCCGGCGGCCCTGGCCGTGGCACACTGCGTCCTTGGAAGCGAAGAGGGAGGCGCATGGGCGTCCCGGTCCTCGGTACCCTGGCAGTGGTGCTTTACCTGCTCGGGGCCGCGCAAAAATTTGCTGAACTGACGCGCGGGGCAAGCGCACTGCCCTGGCGCCTTAGCTTACTCACTTGGCTCGCCCTCCTGGCCCACGGTGGCGCCGTAGCTGGCATGCTCTTTCCCGGCGGCACGCTCAACCTTGGGCTGTTTCAGATTGGCGCCCTCATGGCCTGGACCATGGTTGCGGTCATGGTGCTCCTCGGGCTCCGACGGCCCCTCGATACGCTCTTCGTGGTGCTCTTCCCCGTGGCGGCCCTGGCCCTCACCGCTGCCCTCAGCTTCGAAAGCCGCTATGTGGCACCGGAGAACCCCGGGGAGGGCTTCGCCCTTCACGTGATTCTGGCGCTCCTGGCCTACTCCGTCCTGGCCGTGGCCGTGGCCCAGAGCCTGTTTCTTGCGTGGCAGGAACGGGCCCTGCGGCGGCGCCGGGCTCGCTGGGTGCTGAAGACCCTACCGCCCCTCGAAACCATGGAAACGGTGCTCTTCGAGTGCGTTGCCCTAGGGCTCCTGCTGCTCACCCTCACCCTCGCCACGGGCGGCATTTTCCTCGAGGACCTCTTCGCCCAGCAGGTGGTCCATCACACCGTGCTGTCCATCGCCTCCTGGATGGTCTTTGGCATCTTGCTTGTCGGTCGCCATCGCCTGGGCTGGCGTGGGCGTACGGCGATTCGCTGGACCCTCTCCGGCTTCTTCCTGCTCGTACTGGCCTACTTTGGTAGCAAGCTGGTTCTTGAAGTCATCCTAAGCGCCTAGGAGACCGGCCATGGAATCCCTTTCCCTTCCCGTGCTCTACGGCCTGATTGCCATCATGATCGTGCTCTCGGCCTACTTCTCGAGCTCCGAGACGGCCATGATGGCGCTGAATCGCTATCGCCTTAAGCACTTGGTGAAGGCAGGGCAGGGCGGCGCCAAGCGTGCCGACGCTCTACTGAAGCGGCCCGATCGCCTTCTGGGCATCATCCTTTTCGGCAACAACGTGGTGAACTTTTTTGCCGGGACCGTAGCCACCCTCATCGCCTTGCGCCAGTTTGGGGAGGTCGGGCTCGCCGTCGCCCCTTTCGTACTCACCTTCGTGTTTTTGATCCTGGCGGAAATCGGCCCCAAGACCATTGCCGCCCACGCGCCGGAACGGATCGCTTTCCCCTCGGCCTACATCCTAAGCCCCCTGCTGCGTCTGCTTTACCCCTTTGTGTGGATTCTCAACACCTCGGCCAACGCAATCGTTCGCCCCTTCCTTAAGGACGGCGGCCAAGGCGGCGAAGAGAAACTCTCGCCCGAGGAGCTGCGCACGGTTTTACACGAAGGGGCGCACCTGCCCCTAAAGCGCCGCGGCATGCTGCTTTCCATCCTCGACCTCGAGCACGCCACCGTCGATGACATCATGGTGCCCAAGGCCGATGTGTTCGGAATCGATCTGGAAGATGATCTGGACACCATCATCGAGCAGCTCTGCGCCAGCAGCCACACTCGCGTGCCCGTCTATCGCGGCAGTATCAACGACGTGGTGGGCATGCTGCATTTACGGAACGCAAGTCGCTTCCTTCGCAACCCCGAACCGACCAAGGCCGCGCTCATGCAGGAAACCCGCGAGCCCTACTTCGTGCAGGAAAACACGCCGCTGCACACGCAGCTTCTGAATTTCCAAAAGGAGCAGCGGCGCATTGCCCTGGTCGTCGATGAATACGGGGAGGTCAAAGGTATCGTGACCCTTGAGGACATCCTCGAAGAAATCGTTGGCGAGTTCACCTCGGATTTGGCCGCGCGGATTCCGGAAATCCATCCGCAGCCTGACGGCAGCTACATCATTGAGGGCACGGCCCTTTTGCGAGACATCAACCGCAGCCTGAAATGGTCCTTACCCGCGACGGGGCCTCGCACGTTATCGGGGCTGGTCATAGAACATCTAGAATTTATCCCCGAGGCCAGCTGCTGCTTGCGCCTCGAGGCTTATCGCATGGAAATCCTGCAGGTGAAGGACAACACGGTGCGCAGTGTACGCGTGTTGCCCCCCGCCCCAACGGCGCTCTAGCCTTCTTTCCAGCGCCGGTTCAGACCGGCGAGAACGGCTTCAAAGGAGGCCGTGACCGTGTTTCGGCTGCTGCCGGCCCCCCAGGTGAGCCCCCCTTCGCTGTCCTTCAGGCCGACGATGCACAGGGCCGATGCGCCGGAACCGGAGGATTCCGATTGCTCATGGTAGTGATCGATGGCAAAGCGTTCGTTGATGGCGCGCTCCACCGCATGAACGAAGGCCTCGATGGGACCATGGCCCTCCCCTTCCGAGCTCAGGGCTTGGCCGGACACCAGCAAGGACACCTGGCAGCGGGTCCCTTCGGAGCCATCGTCTAAGGTGCGCTGTTCCAGCGTATAGCGCTCAAGCTTGTACGGGCCTTCCACTTCCAAGTAGGTGCGATCAAACACGCCGCGTATATCTGAGGCCCGCAGCTCGCCCCCGCGGGTTTCCGTTTCCCCCTGCACGACCTTGGCGAATTCCACTAGCAAGGTCCGGGGCAGGGACAGCTCAAAGTGATTCTCGAGCACAAAGGCCACACCCCCCTTGCCCGACTGGCTATTCACCCGAACCGTCTCGCGGTAATGACCGCCCACGTCCGCCGGATCGATCGGCAGATAGGGCACCTCCCAGAGATCCTCCTGGACCTGGTTCATGCCCTTGCGGATAGCATCCTGGTGTGAGCCGGAGAAGGCCGTGAAGACCAGATCCCCCGCGTAGGGATGGCGCTCGTGCACCGGGAGCTTGTTGCAGCTTTCCACCACAGAGCGCACGTGGCGCATATCAGATAGATCGATTTCCGGATCCACCCCCTGGGAAAAGAGATTCATGGCCAGGGAAATCAGATCGGCATTCCCGGTCCGCTCCCCATTACCAAAGAGCGTCCCTTCGACGCGATCGGCACCGGCCAAGATGCCCAGCTCGGACGCCGCAACCCCCGTTCCCCGATCGTTGTGCGTATGCAGGCTGATGGCCACGAAGGGGCGCTCGGGAAGGTTGCGGCAGAACCATTCGATCTGGTCGGCGTAAACATTCGGCGTGGCCATTTCCACCGTTGCCGGGAGATTGATAATCATGTGGCGCTCAGGCCCTACGCCCCAGGCCTGGGCCACGGCGGAGCACACTTCCACAGCGAAATCGAGTTCCGTGCCCGTGAAGCTTTCCGGGGAATATTCGAGGATGACCTCGGTCTCGGGAATGCGGGCCACTTCGCGCTTGACGAGCTCAACCCCTTCCAAAGCCAGATCAATGATCTCCTGCCGCGACTTCCCAAACACCACGCGGCGTTGCAGGGTGCTAGTGGAATTGTAGAGGTGGAATATGGCCCGCTTAGCGCCAGCCAGGGCATCCACGGAACGGGCGATCAGCTCCTCCCGAGCCTGGCAGAGCACCTGAATAATCACGCCTTCCGGAACACGGTTTTCCGTAATGATCTTGCGGACGAAATCAAAGTCTGTCTGCGATGCGGCGGGGAAGCCCACCTCAATTTCTTCAAAGCCAAGGGAAAGCAGCAGGTTCCAGAAGCGCAGCTTTTCCTCGGGGCGCATGGGGTCGATCAGCGCCTGGTTGCCGTCCCGAAGATCAACGCTGCACCAGCGCGGGGCCTTCGTAATGGTGCGGCTCGGCCACTGACGATCGGGCAGATCGACGGGCTTGAAGGGACGGTACTTTTGAAACGGCATGGCGCCGCTGCGGCCCCCGGCCCGATTGAAGGAATAGCTACTGCGACTCATGGCTGCGCTCCTAAGCTCCCCCCCGCCTGCGCGAGGTGGCTAAAGTGTAATCGATCGAGAGGTTTGAGGGGGCCTTTGGCCCCGGAGCGAGTTAGGGTGCCGGCAGCGCCGGCAGTCGCAGTAGGGCGAGGAGATCCCGGAGGGCGGCCAGTTTCTGCACGCGCAGAAAACCCTGGCGCGGGAGCGCGCTGGGGGCAACGGCTTGGCAAAACGCTCGATGGGCCAAGAGACTCTCCTTAGACACCCCCAAGCTAGCACCGGGGGGGCGAGAGGCACAAGCTTACGCCTTGGTGAATCCTCCTTCCGGAGTGATGGCCTCCACCACGGCGCGGGCTCCGGCCCGCGCTTCTTCAACGCCCTCGCCCCGGGCCACGGCGACCCCCAGGCGACGGCGGCCGGAGACTTCAGGCTTTCCGAACAGGCGCAGGTCACTCTCTGGCACGGCTAGGGCTCGATCCAGCCCGCTCAGGCGCGGCGCCGGCCCCTCCCCTTCCACCAAAAGCACCGCCGAGGCCGCCGGCCCGTTGCTGCGCAGGGGGGGTACGGGCAGGCCCAAGATAGCCCGGGCGTGAAGCTCGAACTCGGAGAGGTTTTGGGACATGAGGGTGACCAAGCCCGTGTCGTGGGGGCGGGGTGAGACCTCGCTGAACCAGACCGTCTCTCCCTTCACAAAAAACTCCACCCCAAAAAGGCCGTAACCGCCCAGGGCGTCGGTGACGGCCTTGGCCTGGGCCTGGGCCTTAGCAAGCGCCGCCGGCGCCATGGCCTGGGGCTGCCAAGACTCTCGGTAATCGCCATCCACCTGGACGTGGCCAATGGGATCGCAGAACACCGTGCCCTCCCGGTGCCGTACCGTCAGCAGCGTGATTTCATAGTCGAAGTCGATAAAGCCTTCGACGATCACGCTTTGCCCCGAGCCTCGGGAGCCCTCCCGGGCGTAGCGCCAGGCGGCGTCCACGGCCGCCGCATCACGAATCGTCGATTGCCCCTTACCTGAAGAGCTCATGACCGGCTTTACCACGCAGGGCAGGCCCACGGCCTCCACCGCGGCCTCGAACTCCGCCTGCGAAGCAGCAAAGCGATAGGGGGAGGTAGGCAAGCCAAGGGTTTCCGCCGCCAACCGGCGGATGCCTTCTCGATTCATGGTGAGCTGAGCCGCTCGCGCCGTGGGCACGACGGCGAAGCCTTCCGCCTCGAGGGTAACCAGGGCGGAGGTGGCGATGGCTTCAATTTCCGGCACGATCAGGTGGGGCCGCTCCGCCCGCAGGACGGCCAGAAGCTGGGCCTCGTCGGTCATGGGCAGCACATGGCAGCGATGCGCCACCTGCATGGCAGGCGCGTCAGCATAGCGATCCAGCGCGATCACCTCGCACCCCAATCGCTGAAGCGCAATCACCACTTCCTTACCCAGTTCCCCGGCGCCGCAAAGGGCGACGCGCAGCGCCGTAGGGCTACCTGGCGGCCCCCAGCCGTCCTTCGCGGGGGGCCCACCTTCGCTACGTGCTTCAGTCATCTTGCCTTCCTTCTGCAGCTAGGCGGGGCGGTGCTTCTGCGCGCGGCGCGGGCGCTTCGAAAAGCACGCCCGCCGCCCGCATGCGCGCCACCGTGTTTTCAAGCACGGCGCGACGACGCGCATCATCCAGCGCACCCCAGCGGGTGATTTCATCGGCGCTGCGATAGCACCCCTCGCAGTGATCCTCGGCATTCAAAACACAAACGCCAATGCAGGGAGAGGGCACGGAAGCCACTAGGCGATGCGCTCCAGCTGCTCCGCATAGCGCTTGGCGTTGTCGACGTAATGGCGCGCCCCCGCGGCCAGCATGGCGCCCTGGGCCTCGCTGATGGTCCGCACGACCTTCCCCGGCGCGCCCATCACGAGCGAGTTGTCGGGAATTTCCTTGCCTTCCGGAATGAGCGCCTTGGCCCCGATGATGCAATTCTTGCCAATCTTCGCACCGTTGAGCACCACGGCTCCAATGCCGATCAGGCTGCCGTCGCCGATGGTGCAGCCGTGCAACATCACCATGTGGCCCACGGTCACGTTGGCCCCAATGGTGAGGGGCATGCCCGAATCCGTATGCAGCACGCTGCCGTCTTGGATGTTGCTGTTGGCGCCCACGCGGATCCAATCGTTATCGCCGCGCAGCACGGCGTTCCACCAGATCGACGCGCCCTCGGCCAGGGCCACGCTGCCGATCACCGTGGCATTCTCCGCAATCCAGTAAGACCCTTCGGCCTCAAGCTGACGTTCCCCTAAGCGATAAACAGGCATACTTCCTCCTCACGATATGGCGGCCCTTTGGTGGTCGGCGATGGTAGCACTCCAGCTTGGGAGACCCCATGAACTACTGTAGTCAGTGTGCCGCGCCGGTCGCCCTGCGCATTCCCGAAGGGGACGATCGCCCCCGCCATCAGTGCCAAACCTGCGGTCAGGTTCACTATCAGAACCCCCGTATTATCACCGGCGCCCTGCTCACCACGGGCGATCAGGTGCTCCTGTGCCGTCGCGCCATTGCTCCCCGTCAAGGGTACTGGACCCTCCCCGCCGGCTTCATGGAAAACGGGGAAGGAGCCGACGCCGGCGCACTCCGGGAAAGCTGGGAGGAAGCCCGCGCTCAGGGAACGCTCGACGGGCTCTATACGGCGTTCAGCCTGCCTCACATCAACCAGCTTTATCTGTTTTTTCGGGGCACGCTTGACCCCGTGGCCTACGCCGCGGGGCCGGAAAGCGAAGCCGTAGCGCTCTATGCTGCAGATGCTCTGCCCTGGGACGCCCTCGCCTTCCGCGCCGTGGAAAAAACCCTCCGCTATTGGCTGGAGGATCGTCGCGCGGGGGCCTTCCCCACGCGCCACGAAACCCTCGAGGCCGATCCGCGCTTTCGCTAGGCGCCTAGGCCAGAGCGCGGTAGGCGTTCTGGAACAGGCGCAGCCAGGGCGAGGCCTCGGGCCAATTCTTCGGCGCCCAGGACAGCTGCCGGGTCAGAAACACCCGCTCAGGGTGGGGCATCATAATGAGCACCCGACCATCCGCGGAGCTCACCCCTGCGGCGGCCAGTTCTGAGCCATTCGGATTGCTGGGGTATAGGGTCGCCGGCTGCCCCGCGCCGTCGACATAGCGCAGCGCCAGGCCCCCATGGGCTTGGAGCCGCGCCGCCGCGCCCTCGGAGAAGACCGCCCGCCCTTCCCCGTGGGCGACGGCCACAGGAATACGCGAACCGGCCATGTCCTCGAGGAACGGCGACGGACTGGCCAGCACCTCAAGCTGGGACAGCCGCGCCTCGAATTGTTCCGAGCGATTGCGCAAAAACCGGGGCCACGCGTCGGCGCCGGGAATGAGCGGCGCCAGCCCCGCTAGCATCTGGCAGCCGTTACATACGCCCAGGGTCAAACGGTTGGGGTCGGCGAAGTGCCCTTCCAGGGCGGCCCGAGCCCGATCGTTGAAGCGCAGGGACTTCGCCCAGCCCTGGCCAGCCCCCAGCACGTCGCCATAGGAAAAGCCGCCGCAAACGGCCAGCACCTGGAAATCGTCGAGGGCTTCCCGCCCTTCAAGGAGATCGGAGGCGTGCACGTCCACCGTTTCAAAGCCCGCGGCATGGAAGGCTGCCGCCATTTCTAACTGACCATTCACCCCCTGGTCCCGGAAAATGGCCGCACGCGGGCGCACGCCCGTGAGTACCGCCGGGGCGCGGGGAATCGCAGCCGGGTCGAAGGTGAGGTCCGGCGCAAGGCGGTGCTCAGGACGCGTCAGGGCCGCCTGCTCTTCGTCGGCGCAGGTCGCATCGTCCCGGAGCCGCGCCATGTGATAGCTGGTCTGGGACCACAAGCGCTCCACCGCTTCCCGGCTCCGCCGGAGCAGTTCCGTGCCCGCCGCATCGCGCACCAGAAGGGTTTCGGCCTCCGTCACCGGGCCCAATACGTGGAACGCCGGCCCCAGGCCTACGGCCTCGGCGTCCTGCTTAAGCTGGGCCACCGCGGACTCCGGCACTTGGAGGACCGCGCCGAGCTCCTCGGAAAAGAGGCAGCCGAGGGGATCCTGCGCCGGCAGGGTCAGGGTGGCCCCCCGGCGGCCGGCGATGGCCATTTCCACCACCGTGGCCCAAAGCCCACCATCCCCCCGATCATGGTAGGCCAGCACCTGCCCAGCCTCGGCCCAACGCTGCACGAGGGTAAAAAAGCCCTGAAGACGCGCCGGGTCATCAAGGTCCGGCGCCTCATGGCCCAGCTGCCCAAAGGCCTGGGCCAAGCTTGAAGCACCGAGGCGATTCGCCCCAAAACCCAGATCAAGCAACACCAAGGCGGTCGGGGCGTCGCGCGCTTGGAGCGTCGGCGTCAGCGTTGCCGAACCATCGCTGACGGGGGCAAAGGCAGTGATCACCAGAGACAGGGGTGAAGTGACGCTACGCGCCGCGCCGCCCTCGTCCCAGCGGGTTTGCATGGAGAGGGAGTCCTTGCCCACGGGGATCGCAATACCCAGGGCTGGGCAAAGCTCGACGGCAAGGGCATGCACCGCTTCATGAAGGGCCTGATCCTCCCCCGGCGCCCCGGCTGCGGCCATCCAGTTGGCCGAAAGGCGCACCGCCTCAAGGCTGGGCACGCGGGCCGCCGCGAGGTTGGTCAGGGCTTCCCCCAGGGCCATGCGCGCCGACGCTTGGGGGTCGATCAGGGCCAGCTGAGGCCGCTCCCCGAGGCTCATGGCTTCACCGCGGCAGTCATAGAAGCCCGCGTAGGTGACGGCCACATCGGCCACGGGCACCTGCCAGGGGCCCACCATTTGATCTCGAGCGACGAGCCCCGTAATGCTGCGATCGCCAATGGTAATGAGAAAGCTCTTCGAGCCCACGGCGGGAAGGGTCAGCACGCGATCAGCTGCAGCCTCGAGGGTCAGCACGCTGCGATCGAGAGGCGCTGGGGTCGGTGTCCAGCGATCGAAATGGCGGGTCATTTTTGGCGGTTTGCCGAAGAGCACGGCAAGGGGCAAGGACACGGGGGCCGCGGCCAGCAGCGCGTCTCCAACGTGCAGCTGGCCGTCATCGGTGGCGTGCCCGACGACCGCAAAGGGGCAGCGCTCCCGGGCGCAAATTCGCTCGAAGCGCGGCAGCGCCGCCTCAGGAATGGCCAAAACGTAGCGTTCCTGGGCTTCGTTACACCAGATTTCGAGGGGCGATAAACCCGGCTCGGCCGAGGGAATAGCGCGAAGGTCAAAATGCCCCCCAACGCCCCCATCCTTGGCCAGCTCCGGCAGCGCATTGGACAGCCCGCCGGCGCCGACGTCGTGAATAAGGGAAATGGGATTCTCCACCCCGAGGGCACAGCACCGGTCGATCACCTCTTGGCACCGACGCTGCATCTCCGGATTGCCCCGCTGCACGGAGGCAAAATCCAGGGCTTCATCGCTACTGCCCGTAGCCATGGACGAAGCCGCGCCCCCGCCAAGGCCGATGAGCATGGCCGGGCCGCCGAGGACGATGAGCGCATCCCCCGCTTTCAAAGGCAGGGCCTCCACGTGCTCCTCACGCATCTGCCCAAGGCCCCCGGCGAGCATAATGGGCTTGTGGTAACCCCGGCGCTCTGGCCCGCGCCCCACCTCTACCGTTTGCTCGAAGCTGCGGAAATAGCCGAGGAGCGCAGGGCGCCCAAACTCATTGTTAAAGGCAGCCGCCCCAAGAGGGCCATCGCGCATGATTTCAAAGGGAGACGCCATGCGTCCGGGCCGGCCATAGGGCGTTTCCCAGGGTCGGGGCAAGCCCGGAATCTCGAGGTTCGATACGGTGAAGCCCGTGAGCCCCGCCTTAGGCTTCGAGCCCCGGCCTACGGCCCCTTCATCGCGAATTTCGCCCCCAGACCCTGTGGCCGCCCCGGGGAATGGGGCAATGGCCGTGGGGTGATTGTGCGTTTCCACCTTCATGAGCAGGGGAACCGCCTCCTCTTTAAAGCCGTAGCGGGGGTCGTCGTCCCGAACCCACAGCCGCTGCGTAACGGGCCCTTCGAGCACGGCCGCGTTGTCCGCATAGGCCGACAGAATTCCCGCCCCGTTCACCGCCGCATAGCTGTGCTTAATCATGGAGAACAAAGATTGAGGCGCTGCTTCACCGTCGATGACCCAGTCGGCGTTAAAAATTTTATGCCGGCAATGCTCCGAGTTCGCTTGGGCGAACATCATCAATTCCGTATCCGTCGGGTCGCGCCCGAGTTCTAGGAACGCCTCGACAAGATAAGCAATTTCATCTTCGGACAGCGCAAGGCCCAGAGCGCCATTGGCTGCCTCGAGGGCGGAGCGCCCCTCCGCCAGCAGGGGCACGGTCTGAAGCGGGCGAGGGGCCTCCGCGGAGAAGAGCACGGAGCCGTCGCTCCCCGGCGCAAGCGCCGCTTCGGTCATGCGGTCCACCAGGGCCGCCGCCAGGGCCGTTCGCTCCGCCTCCGAGAGCGTTCCGCGGTAGTACCACCGCAGCCCCTGCTCTACCCGCGCGACCTCAGCGAGGCCACAGCCTTTTAGAATATCCGTGGCCTTGGTCGACCAGGGCGACTGCGTACCCGGGCGCGGCACCACCAGTACCAGCGGCGCCCAGCCGGCGCCGGGAACCCAAGGAGGGCCTTCGAGCACCGCTTCTAGGCGCGATCGCTGCGCAGCATCCAGAGGCGCGTCGAGGCTCACAAAGGTGCAGGCCGCAGCCGTTAGCCCTTCTAGCCCCGACGCCAGGGGCCGAAGGCGTTCGAGCCAGGCGGTCTGACGGGCTTCCGTCAACTTTTCCGGACCAGGGAAGGAAAGCACTTCAGTCATGAGCGTTAGGACTCCTGAGCCGCCCGCGGGGCTCGCCGTGCACGAAAAAAGGATTGAAGAAGGGCTGCCGACGGCGCAGCCATCAGGCCCTCGTCCACCACCACGCGGTGATTGAAAGCGGCGTGTTCGAGCATTTGAAACTGACTCCGCACGGCGCCAGCGCGGGGTTCTCGCGTGGCGAATACGAGCCGGGCTACCCGGGCGTGAAGAAGGGCGCCGGCACACATGGTGCAGGGCTCTAGGGTCACGTAGAGCGTGCTACCCGGCAAGCGATAATTCTGCACCGTCAGGGCTGCGGCTCGCAGGGCTCGAAGCTCCGCATGGGCGCTGGGGTCATGGGCCTCGATGGGCCCGTTAGCGCCCTCCCCCAGCACGACCTCATCCCGAACAAGCACCGCGCCCACGGGTACCTCTCCAGCGACCGCCGCGGCTTCCGCGAGGGCCAGGGCTCGGGTCATGCAGGCCTCGTCAAAGGCGGAGAAAGCGGGGTCAGCCACGGGTGCCGAAGCCATTCACCAGGACCACACCCGCCACGATAAGCCCAATGCCCAGCAAAGCAGGCGTCGTAAGCACCTGGCCAAAGGTCAGGCGGCCGATCAGCGTGATGGCAACAATGCCAACGCCGCTCCAGGTGGCATAGACCAAGGCGATGGGCAAGGCGGCCAGGGCGATGGACATGAAATAGAGCGCCGCAAGGTAGCCCCCGGCCATGATGAGCGTGGGCCCCAAGCGCGTGAACTGGGCAGACAGTTGAACGTTAGCCGTAGCCAGCACCTCGAAGGCGATAGATAGGGCAAGCGCAAGATAGGCCTTCACCATGAGGCCTCCCGAGGGGCAAGGTAAAAAGGCATTATGCCAGCCTGGCGCCCTAGAGCGGTGCCGCGCTGTAAACGCGCCAGCACAGGAGCGCCAGAGCGCTTCGATGAGGCGCAAAGGGCGTGGACGCCTCCCGAACCTGGGCCTCCGTAGGCCGAGCCTCCCAGCCCAAAAGGCGCCCGAACCCACCCCTAACGGCCAAGTCTCCCGCCGGCCACACATCCTGGCGCCCGAGGGAAAAGAGCAGATACATGTGGGCTGACCACACCCCAAAACCCAGCACCCCCGTAATCGCCTCCACCACGGCCTCATCGCTCATGCTCGGCAAGCGACGCAAGGGGAGTTCACCGCTTTCCACGGCCACCGCCAGGGCCCTCAGATAACGCACTTTCTGCCCAGACAACCCCGCGCCGCGAAGCACCTCGTCGGACGCTGCAAGAAGCGGTTGCGCCGCGAGCCGCCCGCCCAAGGCGCTGGCCAACCGATCGCCGATGGCGCGGGCTGCGTGCGTGCTCACCTGCTGCCCGACCACAATGCGGGCTAGGGTGCCGAAACCGCCAGGCCGCAATCGCGGTTCCGGCGGGCCGTAGTGGGCCAACGCCGTTTCCACCACAGGATGGGCCTTCGCAAGGGCCTCTAGGCTTTCCTTCAGGACGCGAGCGGCCTCGCCTTTCCGTGCCGTCATAATTCTTTTATCCCTTCGTCATCGGCCAGTGATCTTCCGCCCCAACACTCCGCCCAGAGACGCTGCAGAGAGGACGGTGGACCATGGCCCTGGACAGCTCAGCCCCAAGCTTACCCCGCTTCGACCTGACGCAAAGACCCCTCGTCGAACACGAGCGCTTTACCGTTCACTGGTTTCAAGGGCTTCCGTCCCAGGCCCTTGCGGAAGCCCTCGGCGCGGCGCGGGAACGCACCTTTCAGGCCGTGGGAGAAGGCACGGGTAAGCGCCTCGACCTCGATCGCTTCGACCCCTACTACGAACACCTGGTGCTGGTGGATCGCGATGGCGACCGCCTCGCCGGGGCCTATCGGCTCGCGCCGATTACGCCCACCACCCCTCTCAGGCAGCGCTACCTCAGCACCCTCTTCCATTTTCCGAACGCCGATGGCGAAGCCCTCGCAGACGCCCTCGAACTGGGTCGATCTTTCATCTTCCCCACCTACCAAAGGGACCCGGCCGCCCTGTTCCTGCTCTGGAAGGGGATTGGCCAGTGCCTTCAATACCACGGCGTGCGCTACCTCCTCGGGCCCGTTTCCGTATCTCAAGACTATGGGGTTCGGGGACAGGCGCTCATCGCCGAGTGGCTTACGCAACAGACGGAAGGCCCGATGGTTTCCGGACGCACCCCCCTTCCGGAAGCAGCCCAGAGCTGGGCCCGGGCGCAACTTGCGCCGGGTGCGGGCCTCAGGGACGTGGAAAACCTGCTCACCGACCCAGGGAACGGGGCCCAGCCTGGGGGCGCAACGGGCAAGGTGCCCGTACTGCTACGACATTACCTTGGCCTTGGCGCCACGGCGCTTGGCTTCAATGTCGACCATGGCTTTGGGGCCTCGCTAGATGTCCTCATGAAGGTGGACATCACCCGCCTACGCCCAGCGGTGGCGCGACGCTACCTCGGCGCTGGCCCCGAGCTGGGCCTCGGCCGCGCCGCCTAGGGAGGCCGCTTCCCGCTCCCTTACCCGTGCCGCCGCGCTCCGAAACGCTGCGCCGAGCGCGCGGGCCTGGGCTTTACGGTCCCCGGCAGGCAAGGCCTGCAGGGTTTCTAGATGCACCTGCACGGCCGGCGCTCTGGCTAAGCGCAGCACGCTCTCGAGCAAGGTATCGTCGCCGACGAAGGCGGGCGCCGTGGTGCGCGATCCCCGTGCATCGAGATAGGCCAGATAAAACGGTTGCACGGAGGCCCCGGTGCGCGAGGACAGGGCAAGCCCCATGGGCCGCAAGGGCGCAAAGTCATGCCCCGCCGTGGTTGTGCCTTCGGGGAAAAAGAATAGCGGCCGCTCGCCCAGGACGTCGCCCAACGCGGGCAGGGCGCGATAGCTCCGAAACTTTGAGGTGCGGTCGATGAAGGCCATCCCTAAGCGCCTTGCAAAGGGCCCGATGACGGGCCAGCCCCCCACCTCTTGCTTTGCCAAGAAGCAGGTGCCGTCCTCTGGAGGCAGCACGGCGGCGAACACCACCACGTCAAGCCAGGAAATATGATTCGACACCAGTAGGCAGGGCTCCGGCGGCAGGGCAAGGGGCTTAGGCAGCGTCACGGAGAAGGCCTGGCACAGGCGCTGCGCACCCCAGCGCAGGCATCGCCGCTGGACGCCAGGCCAGCGCGCCGTGGCCGTGACGGAAAGGAGCAAGACCAGCAATGCAACCACAACCGCCGGTAAGCGCCAGGCCAGGCGTAGCGCTCCTCCGAAAGCCGAACCCAGTGCGTTTCCCATAACGCTCGCCCTGTAGACCTATGGTCTACGCATTTTCCCCCCACCTCCCTTACCATGCGGTGACAACAGCGTGACCAAGCCATGACGAAGAGGGGACAGCATGGAGCTCTATGAGGCCTTCCGCGGCACCTTCGCGGCCCGCCACTTTACGGACGAGCCGGTAAGCGACGCCCAGCTTTATCGCCTGCTCGATGCGGCCCGCTTCGCGCCGAGCGGCGGCAATCGGCAAGGGTGGCGCGTGGTCATCGTGCGCGAGGCCGCCACCCGGGCGGCTCTCGAACCGCTCATGCTGCCGACCATGCAACGCTACGTCGCCGAACAGCGGGCCGGCGTCAGCCCTTGGAACCCCCTCGCCCCCTCCCCGGTGAGCGAGGCCACCTGCGCCGCCACGGAGGTGCCCGAGGCGCTTCTTGCGCCCCTACGGACGGCGCCCGTACTCCTCTTTGTGTTTCTCGATTTGGGGAAGGTTGCGGCGATGGATCAGCATCTAGACCGCATCGGCGTTATCAGCGGTGCGTCCCTCTATCCCTTTGCCTGGAATATTTTGCTGGCGGCCCACGCCGAAGGGCTGGGGGGCACCCTCACCACCTTCCTGGCGCCGGAGGAAGGCAAGGTGAAGGCGCATCTTGGCGTACCCGAGGACTACGCCTTTGCGGCCATGATTCCCCTCGGGGTGCCCAGCAAGCGGCTAACGAAACTCTCGCGCAAGCCCGTAGAAGACTTCGCCACCCTCGAGCGCTTCGCGGGTCCGCCTCTTGGCGCCCCTTAACTTAGGCAAGGGGCGCCCCCTCCGTACGCACCCCCGCAGCCTGCATCTGCCGCGTCGTTAGGCCCCGGCCCTCGGGCGCCCAGCCCGGAGGACGAAGCAGCAACTGCACCTTGTTTCCTAGCCCCGGGGTATGCCGAAGGTCCCGCAGCAAGGCCCCCCAACTTGCGAAGGTCACGGTTAGCGGGTTGGCCGAGCGAATGGGCGTCAGCACGCCAAACTCCGGCGCCTCCCGCTCCTGTGCAAAGGTGCCGAAGAGCTTGTCCCAAAGGATGAACGTACCGCCGTAATTTTTGTCCAGGTAGGGCAAGTTCTTGGCGTGGTGCACTCGATGGTGCGAGGGGGTCACGAAGACCGCCTCGAACCACCGTGGCAGGCGGCCAATTTGTTGGGTGTGGGGCCAGAACATGTAAGTGATGTTGATCTGCAGGGCCAGCATGATCGCCAAGGGCTCGAAGCCCAGCAGGGCCAGCGGCACATAGAACCAAGGCTCGTAGAGGGCCTCAAAGACGGACTGGCGAAGGGCCGTCGCCCCCAAGTTGTACTGGGTACTGGAATGATGGACGACATGGGCCGCCCAGCCGAGCCGCACCTCATGGAGTACGCGATGGTGCCAGTAGAAGGCGAAATCCACGGCGAGGTAGCACACCACGAAGGTAAGCGGAGTGGTCTCAAAGGACCAGGGGGCAAACTGGCTGGCGAAAAAGATCGCCCCGAAGAAGACCCCACGCATGAGGACCTGCACGGCGGTATAGCCAAGCCCCGTGGCGATGCTGCAGAGCGTATCCCAAAGACGATAAAAACGGGTTTTACCCCGCAGCTCCAGTGCTGCTTCCAGCAACACCAGCGCCCCGTAGAACCATAGGGCTTGGGTGGAGAAGCGTTCTAGGGCGCCGCCGAGGTCATGGAGCACCGGCGCGGCCCCCCAGGCGCTGCGCATCGACTCGGAGACGTCCCAGCGCCAGGGTAGCCAGTACCGCCAACAGCAAGGTGGCCTCCCGCGGGCTATCAAGGAGGGCCACCACAATGATCGCCGCGGCCCAGGCCAGCGCCTGCATGCCTAGAACTTTCTTCATTAAAATCGCGCCCCTTCCCGTAGCCTAAGTACTGCCTCCAGACTCACTGCTAAGGCGATCCTAATCAAGCCCCGGGCGCCCCGAAGCTAAGCTGGCCCGTAGCGGCCATTGCGCCGCTAAGGCATTAGCCGTCCTTTTCCACGGGCCCGCCGGCGGCTTCCCAGCCTTTGAAGCCGTCGCGCAGGTGCGCCACCTTTTCCATGCCCATGTGCTGGACCAGCTGGGTGGAAATGGCCGAGCGCCAGCCCGAGGCACAATGGAAGACGAAGGTTTTGTCCTCGCCGAAAACCGGCTTGAAGTAGGGGCTATCGGGGTCGACCCAGAATTCCAACATGCCCCGAGGACAGTGGAAGCTGCCGGGGATGTAGCCGTCCCGCTGGCGCTCACGAACATCGCGCAAATCAACGATCACCACGTCGTCGCGGTCGAGCAAGGCCTGCCCCGCTTCGCTATCAATCTCTTCAATCGCTTCCCGGGCGGCGGCCACAAGGGAGGCTGCGGTGTGCTTCAACGGCTTAGCCATGGTCGGATCTCCTCTTGTTTAATTCGTTAGCGCGGTGGCACAAAGCGTGTCAGCGCATCCGTAAGTCGCGCCACCTCTTCCTCGGTGTTGTAGTGGGCAAAGGACACCCGCACGACTCCGCCCTCGCTGGCGAGGCCCAAATGCTCGATCAGTCGGCGAGCGTGGAAATCCCCGAAGCGCACGGCAACCTGCGCCGCCTCCACGGCCTCGGCGACAGCCCCTGCGTTCCAACCCGCTAAGCGAAAGCTCAGGATGGGAAGACGATCGGGGGCAAGGCCATCGGCGCCGCCTACGATGGTGGCATCGGGGCGCGAACGGAGGTAGGCCAGGAGCTGTTCCGCCAAGCGGCCTTCGTGCACAGCAATGCCCGCAAAGGCAGCATCCAACGCCCCGGCACCCGAGGTTTCTGGCGCGAGCCGCCGCCCAAGGGCCTCTAGGTAGGGGGTGATGGCCCCCGCTGCGGCGGCCAGCTCGTAGTTAGGATTCCCTGGCTCCAGCTTTTTCGGCACGGCCTCGATGAAATGATGGTACTGGGGTGCGAGCGCCTCGAGCAGCGAGCGCCGGCCCCAAAGCACGCCCTGATGGGGCCCGAAGGTTTTGTAGAGGGAAAAAGCCAGGTAATCGATGGGTAAGGCGTTTACGTCAATGCGCCGGTGGGGCGCGTAGGCCACGGCGTCCACGGCCAGCTGTGCCCCGGCGGCGCGGACTCGCTCCCCGATGGCCCCAAGGGGCATCACCTGGCCGAGGATATTGGAGGCCCAGGTAACGGCAACGAGCTTCGTGCGAGGCCCCAGGAGCGCGTCGAGATCCTCAAGGCGCGGCACCCGCGTGTCCCCGGGCAGGGTCCAAAAGCGGAAGGTCACGCCGCGCTCAGCCAGCACCTGCCAGGGCCCGATATTCGATTCATGATCAAACACCGTCAGCACCACCTCATCGCCTTCAGCGAACTGCGGGGCCAGGGCGCGAGCAAGCAGCTGAAAGCCGCTCGTGGTAGACGGGGTAAAAACAACCTCATCGGGATCATGGGCACCGATAAGACGGGCCATCGCCGCCCGGTTCACCGCCAAGGATTCCGCGGCGGCCTGGGACCGGGGATAGGTCCCGCCGGTTTGCACATTTTTCTGACGCAGGTAGGCGGCCAGGGCCGTCACAGAGGCCTCAAGAATTTGCGTGCCCCCGGCGTTATCGAAATAGGCCCAACCATCGTCTAAGCCACAAAAAGCCGATCGAACAAATTCCAGGGGGAAGGTCATAGCGAGGGCGCCTCCTTGTGCGGGGCATCGTGGGAGAGAAAGTCCTGCACCACTTCCGGCGCCGCGGTGCTGAAGAAAGCCTCTGGGGGCAGAGGCGCCGTCAACCTGCCGTGGGCAAGTAAGGCAAGCTCCTGAGCCGAACGCCGGGCAAAGGTGAGATCGTGGGTGACCGTGAGCAGGGCCATACCCGCCGACGCCAGCTCGGCAAGCACCGCGCCAAGCCCTGCCGTGCGCTCCGGATCGAGCGCGGAGGTGGGCTCATCAAAGAGCAGCACCGCAGGGGAAAGGGCCAGGGCTCGGGCGATGGCCACGCGCTGCCGCTGCCCCCCGGAAAGAGCCCCCGGCGCCTTGGCCTCCTGGCCCGCCATGCCCACTCGCGCGAGGGCCTCGCGCCCCCGCTGGGCGGCGTCCTCTACGCTGAAGCCTTGCCCGTGGCGAAGGGCCAGGGTCACATTATCGATCGTGCTGAGATGGGGAAAGAGGCGAAAGTCCTGAAAGACCAGACCCAGGGCTGCGCCCGGTTCGCCCAGGGTCACCGAGCCTTGATCGAGGGTCTCAAGGCCCACCAAGCAGCGCAGCAAGGACGATTTCCCCGCTCCGGAGGGGCCCAGAATGCATAGGTGTCGACCCGCGTAGAGGGTGAGATCAAGGTCAGAAAAGAGCGCTTCGGCACCGAAGGCCTTCTGGGCACCGGTAAGGCGCAGGGCCACGGAACTCATAGACCTTTCCCCAGACGCCCTTCGAGCCGCCGCACCAGAGCCACCAAAGGCAATAACAGCACAAGGTAGATAAGCGCCGCGGCAATGAGCGGAGAAGGATTGGCCTCAAGGGCCTGAGCCTGCGTGGCCTGCTTAAGCAAATCGGGCAAGGCCACCACGGAGGCCAACGCCGTATCCTTCAGCACGTTGATGCTATTTCCCGTGAGCGGCGGAATCACCAGGCGCAACGCTTGCGGCAAAACGATGAGGCGTAAAATCTGCCAAAACTTCAGCCCGAGCACCTGCCCCGCCTCCACTTGCCCCCGGGGCACCGCTTCTATGCCCGCGCGGAGAATCTCTGCCGTGTAAGCACTCGAGACCGCCGCCAAGGCCAGCACGGCGGAGGCAAACGCGCTAAGGGATAGGCCTACAAAGGGTAAGGCGTAGTACACCACGATCAGGAGCACGAGCACGGGCACGGCGCGGAAGGCATCCACATAAAGGCGTACCACGCCGCGAAGATACCGCGGGCCATAAAGCCCGAGAAGCGCGAGCGCCAGGCCCCCGAGCCAGCCGAGCACAATGCTCAAGGCCCCGAGCTTAAGGGTCAGCCAAAGCCCCTCCGCCAGGAGGGGCCAGGCGCGAAGTAGAACCTCGAGGTTGAAAAAGGTCTCGAGCACGTCAGCAGCCTAGGGGACGCTCGGGAGGGGCAGCACGGTGACCGTGCTGCTGCTTGCCGCCGGGGCTTCACCGAACCACTTCTCATGAAGCTCGGCAAGGACGCCCTCGGTTTTCAACGCACTTAGGGCGGCATTGAGCGGCTCCAGGAGCGCCCCGCCCTTCGCCAGCATAAGCGCGTAGCGCTCCCCCGTGGGGATGCGTTCGGCGATGCGCAGGAAGGGCTTGTCCTTCGCGTAGTAAAGCAAGGAAGGAATATCGGAGAGGTAGGCATCAAGGCGACGACTTTGGAGATCGAGCATGGCGGGGGCGAGACCCTCGTAGCGCGCGAGGGCGCCCATGCCATAGCGGGACTGATTTGCGCTCGCCCAGATATCCCCCGTGGACCCCGTATCCACGCCCACTCGACGCCCTGTCAAATCCCCTAGGCCCTCGATCGGGCTACTTCGAAGCACGGTGAGGGACTGATCGCTGTCGTAGAAAGGCTGGGTAAAGGCCACCTGCGTCAAACGCTGAGGCGTCACTGAAATCGACGAGGCAGCGACATCAATGCGCCCGGACTGAACCGCAGCGAAAAGGCCATTGAAGGGAATATTGCGGATTTCGAGCGTCCGGCCTAAGCGCGCCGCAAGGGCCCGCACCAAATCGATTTCAAAGCCCTCATAGGCACCCCCCCGGGCCTGAAACTCCCAGGGCACGTTGCCAATATTCGCCCCGAGCACGAGGGGCTCTCCCGCCGCACGCCCCACGCCCGAAAGCGCCAACAACGTGACGGTAATAATCAGCGCACGCAAAAGCGGCACGGGAGCCTCCCATCCCAAAAGCCAGACGAGAAGCCTAGCATTGTTTCGCGCCGCCGCAGACCGAGTCCTAGCCCTCCCGCAGCGCCTCCAGTTCAAGCCAGCGCTCGAGCCGGGCATCAAGCTTGGCCTGGGTCGCGGCAAGGGCGCTCAAGGCAGCTTCGCTGGCGGCCCGGTCCTGCTGAAAGAAGGCGGGATCCTCCAGAGCAGCGGACTGCGCAGCCACCTCCCCCTCCAGCACGGCGATCTCGTCCGGAAGCCCGTCCAGCTCGCGCTTCAGCTTATAACTGAGCTTACTGCTTCGGTTCCCCGTACCTTTGGCCGCCGGGGCTTGAGCAACGACAGCCGGCGCCTCCGGCGCGGCCGCCACCGCAAAGCCCGAATCGGCAACCCGCAAAGTTCGCCCTCGCGCGGCCCAATCGCCATAGCCCCCAACGTACTCTTCCACGCCCCCTTCCTCGAACACCAAGACGCTGGTGACGACGTTATCGAGAAAGGCGCGGTCGTGGCTCACAATTAGGAGGGTGCCATCAAAGCCAAGCAGCTGCTCTTCGAGGACCTCGAGCATCTCCAGATCGAGATCGTTCGTTGGTTCATCGAGCACAAGCACGTTATGGGCTTTGGTAAACAGCTTGGCCAGAAGGACCCGATTTACTTCTCCGCCGGAGAGGTGGCGTATTTCCGTGCGGGCGCGCTCTGGCGAAAACAGGAACCCCTTCAGGTAGGTATAAATGTGCCGGTCGCTGCCGCCGACGGAGACCACATCGCGCCCTTCGGCCACGTTGTAGGCAATGGAGCGATCCCAGGCCAAGCCATCCCGCACCTGATCGAAATAGCCCACGGACAAATTGGTGCCCAGCTTCACGGACCCCGTTTCCGGTTTCAGCGCCCCCAGCAGCAGCCGCAACAGCGTGGTTTTCCCGACGCCATTATTGCCGACGATACCGATGCGATCGCCCCGGAGCACCTCGAGATCGAAATCCTTAAGGAGCGTTCGCCCACCGAAGCTCTGGGAAACGCCACGCGCCTCCAGCACGCGCTTCCCCGATTCCTGGCCGGTCACCAGGGACACTTCGGCCCGCCCCTGACGTTGCACCCGCGCCGCCCGCGTGTTGCGCAAGGCCTCTAGGGCCCGCACACGCCCCTCATTGCGCGTGCGCCGCGCCTTAATACCCTGACGGATCCATACTTCCTCTTCCGCCAAGCGTTTATCAAAAAGGGCTTCCGCCGCGGCTTCCGCTTCGAGGGCCTGAGCCTTCAGCCGGAGGTAATCTTCGTAGCTGCCCGGCCAGCTTTGCACTCGGCCCCGATCGATTTCCACGATGCGCGTGGCCAGCCGCTTGAGAAAGCTGCGATCGTGGGTGATGAACACCAGGGCACCGCCGAAGGCCAGGAGCACCCCTTCCAGCCACGCGATGGTGGCCAGGTCTAAATGGTTAGTGGGCTCATCCAACAGGAGCAGCTCGGGCTTTGTAACCAGCGCCCGGCCCAGGGCAACGCGCCGGCGCCAACCCCCGGAGAGCTCGGAAAGCTTGGCGTTGGCGGGCAAAGTCAATTGGGACAGAATCGCGTCCACCTGCTGATCGGGCTGCCAACCTTCGAGCGCATCCAACTCCGCCTGCAGGGTGGCCAAACGATCCAGCGCAGCAGCCGTCGCCGTTCCCGCGCTAAGGGACGCAAGTTCCTCAAGACGCTGATACTGGGGCGCAAGCGCTTCCTGAAGATAGGCCCGCACTGTGCGCTCATCGGATTCCGGCAGAGCCTGCGCCAGGGTGCTGACGCGCAGCAGCGCTTGCCGCTGCAGCGTGCCCTGATCGGGGAGCAGATCTCCGGCGAGGATCTTAAGCAGCGTCGATTTGCCCGCCCCATTGCGGCCGAGAAGGCACACCCTCTCCCCGGCTTCGAGAGAGAAGTGGGCGTGATCCAGAATGATCCGATCGCCGAAGTGGATCGAGAGCCCGTCGCCGCGCACTAAGCTCATGAGTCTGCCTTATGAAGAGGTGCGCCAAAGCGATAGCCCGCTCCCCGAACGGCCACCACGAGGCGCCGTTCGCTTAAGCCATCAACCTTTTTTCGAAGACGATTTAGAGCGGCGGGGAGGCGGTTGGGGGATAAATCATCCTCCCCTTTGCCCAGCGCGTCGAGCAGTCGCTGCTGGCTGACGGGCGTCGCCCCCGCTTCGCAAAAAGCCGCTACCAAAGCAGTCTCACCCCGACTGAGGCGCACAGGGCGACCTTCAGGAGAAAACAGCTCTTGGCTGGCTTCATCGAGGCGCCATGCACTCTCACTGCGCAACCCAAGGCGCCTGCCTACGCTCTGTAGCACCGCGTCTAGCTCGGCGAAGTCCACCGGTTTAACGAGGTAGGCATCTGCGCCCTCGCGCCAGCCGAGAACTCGGTCCCCGGGGCCGCTCCTCGCCGTCACCATGACGATCGCCACGTCCGGGCGCGCCTCACGCAACGCTTTCGCAATAACCAGGCCGTCTACTTCAGGCAGGCCAAGATCCAAAAGGGCGACGTCCATGCTAACGCCCTCAAGGCCCGCGAGCGTGTCGTATCCGTTATTCTCCAACACGACCCGGTGGCCGCGGTTTCTTAGGAAAAAGCACAGATCTTCCCTTAGGGCATCCGAATCTTCGATAACGGCACACCGCAGTACGCTACTCATGCTCCCGTCCCAGGTAACCAAGCTTGAAACTCCACTCCATCTACTCTGTCCTCAACAACCCGAACGCCACCTCCGTGGGCCTCAAAAACTCGCCGAACCAGGAAAAGCCCAAGCCCGAGCCCAGCGGGACCCTCGGGATTCCCCCCTCGACGATATTTCTCAAAAACCCCCTGCCAAAGCTCGGGCGCCAGGGGCTCGCCTTCGTTAAAAACGCTGAACAAAAGACCACTGCGCTCGCCCTCAGCAGCGGCGGAAACGGCGACGGTCACCCTGGACAGGACTGGCGAATACTTCAGGGCGTTTTCGATCAAGTTCAGTAGCGCGAAACGCAAGGGGCCTTCCTCTCCAAGGAACCTCGGCAACCCCTTTGCTACGGCCAGTACAAGGCGCGCTCTTTGCGCCTCTTCAAGAAATTCGAGCGCGCCCCGCAGAAGACTCCCGGCATCGAGCCGCATACGCGGGACCTCCACGGCGCCGCCCCGCTCCGAATCAACGGCCAAGGTAAAGAGCAGCCGGAGTCGATCCGCGGCCCGACGAATCGTGGCAAGACGCCGCTGGCGCCCCTCTCGCCCGGCAGCTGTCGTGTCGCCATCGAGCATCTCCAAGACCTGTCGAGAGGATTCCACCTGGGCGACGGGCGTACGAAGCTCGTGGGCAAGCAGCCCGAGCGTTTGCTCCCGGGCGGCGATGGCCTCACGGTTCACCCTCGCCCCATAGCGGAAGCGCTCTTCCAAGCTTTTTGCCGCCCGCAAGCTCTCCTCCTTGGCCTGAGTCCGAATAAGCATGGCGACCTGGAAGGTTGAGACAAAAACCAGATTCGAAAGGAGACCGGTGTAGGCTTTGCTTTCCCCGTACCCCGTAGCGCCGAGGCTCTGGGCGATCACAACGACCAACGTTAAAGGAAAAGCCGCATAGGTCGCGGCCAACATCCGTTCTGCCGCTGTACCCCGCAGCCAAAGCCGACGAACCACCCAAGGCGCCGATAGGATGAAAAAGAGAACGTACAACTGCACCAGGGGCGAAAGCAGCTGAAGAAAGCCAAAGGGGGCCAGGCCCGCCGAAACGACCCCCAGCAAAACACCGCCTTGAGCAACCCGGAAAAGCCCGGGGTGGTGCTTGCGATACTCAAAAAGTAGAGCGAAGAAATACCACGCCGCGGCGCTGTACAATAGCACCAGAATTCCGGTCAACTGGTCATTCAGCGCGGGAGCCCGGGGCAAAAGGAACTCCCCCGTTAGCCCAAGAATGGACGCCCAGCTCAGGGCGCTAAGGGCACAGGACAAAAGGAACGCTAAACGGACCGGCTCCCTGCGGACGGCATAGTAAGAAAGGTTCGCCAACAGCACCGCGAAAATCACACCGTAAAAGACCCCAAAAAGGAGATAACTGATCTGCACATAGCGCTCAAAGGCTTCCGAGCGCCATAGCTTGACGAGCCCCGAGAGCGCCCCTTTAGAGGTCAAGCGAAGGTAAAGCACATGCTCCCCGGGGGTCAGGTTCAGAGGAACTACCGTATTTCGATAGGGTACGTCTCGAGTTGCAAATGGAAGCAAGTCGCCGTAGTGGTAGTGCTCAAGCACTCCCCCGGGGCTGTAGTGAAATAGATCGATTTCATCGAGGTAGGCGGGCTGGATCTCCAACTTCCGTACCTGCGCCGCCCCGGCCCGGAGGACAAAGCGCAACCAGGCCGCATCATCTTCATAGCCGAGGCCCAAAGCGCCCGGAAGCGCCTCAAAGGCTCCGGCGGCATAGGCCGCTTGAGCATCGGCAAGCTTGGCCTTGCGGGTCGGGTCACGCCAAAGAGCCAGCTGGCCCTCCCCGAGGACATAAACAGGATCCTCGGCGAGGGTGAGGGGGCTGCTTGCGAACGAGTAGGCGCTGGATAACGCGAGGACCAGTCCTAATGCTGCTTGAACCACCCAGGAACGCCGGAAAGATGCCATCACGTCTGCATCCCTGCTAATCGATTTTTTGCCAAGTGTAGCCTAAGCCTTTTCAGCTGGTGCTGCCCGTCAAGCAGTTCCCGAAAACCTCGCTTCGTGCGACCCTTTAGTCGCTTAATGCTAACCACGGAGAGAGTCATGAGCGAAGAACAAGCGATCATCGTTGAGCGCCGGGGGCGCGTGATGGTCATTACCCTGAACCGCCCTGATGCGATGAATGCCATCAATGGCGCCCTGTCTAATGGCCTATGGAATGCCATCCAGGAGCTCGATAGCGACGATAGCCTGGTGGCCGGCGTCATTACGGGCAGCGGCCGCGCCTTCTGCGCCGGCATGGACCTGAAGGCCTTCGCCCGAGGCGAAGACATCGGCCCCCTGAACAAGTTCGTTCGCAGCGGCGCCGAGAAACCCCTCATCGCGGCAGTGAACGGCTTCGCCCTCGCCGGGGGCTGCGAGATCATGCTCACCTGCGACCTCATCGTCGCGGCGAAGGGCGCCAAGATCGGCATCCGGGAAGTGAAGGTTGGGCTCTTTGCGGCCGCCGGCGGCGTGTTCCGCCTTCCCGCCCGCGTGGGCTACGCCAAGGCCATGGAAATGGCCCTTACCGGCGAACCCATCACGGCGGAAGAGGCCATGGATGCGGGCATGCTGAGCGCCCTCACGGAGCCGGGTGAAGCGCTGGATGCAGCGGTAGCCCTTGCCGAGCGCATCGCCGAAAACGCGCCCCTGGCGGTGAAGGCCTCCAAGAGCCTGGTGCGCTCCGCGGCCATGGGCATCGAAGAGGACAAGCTCTGGGAAATGCAGATTCCCTGGCAGCAAAAGGTCTTCACCTCCAACGATGCCAAGGAAGGGCCGAAGGCGTTTGCAGAGAAGCGCGCCCCAAACTGGACTGGAACCTAAGGTAGCGAAGGCTAGACAAAAAGGGGCGCTCAGCGCCCCTTTTTTTATCCGGATCTTCCCTTCGCTACAGCGGGTCGCCCCCGAGCACCGCTGGCGTCTCACAGTAGGTCGTCAGGACGTGGTGCTGATGGGCCTCGATGCGCGGGGACATGGCCTCGGCCACCGCCGGCACCTTTCCGTTCGCCGCGAAGAATTGAAGCATGCCTTGATTTTGCTTCGTCACGGGCATGATCGACG
>JADHNU010000008.1 GCA_016779325.1 Pseudomonadales bacterium | reverse complement strand
CTTCAGCTTCATGATGGAGGACTCGGGGCCCGGCTGGGCGCCGGAGGCGGCACGGGCAAGGGAGCGAAGCTCCGTGTATTCCAAGGCCTTAAGGTCGATCTCGAGACGCGCCAGCTTGCTCTTGAAATTGGCGTCGTCGAGCAGCGAGCCATTGCCCCGCTTCACCTTGCCCGCTTGACGACGGAGCTTTTCTAGCGCGATTAGGGAGCGGCTAACGCCGGCGAGGCCCGTCCGCTCATGGGCAAGGAGCCCCTTGGCGTAGGTCCAGCCCTTGCCCTCTTCGCCGATGCGGTTCTCCACGGGCACCTTCACGTCCGTGAAGTGCACCGTATTCACCGTGTGGCTGCCGCCTAGGGTGATGATGGGCTTCACTTCCACCCCGTCTTGCTTCATGGGGAAGAGGAGGAAGGTGATGCCCTCCTGCTTTTTGCCCGCGCTCGAGGTGCGCGTGAGGCAGAAGATCCAATCGGCAATGTGGGCCATGGTGGTCCAGATCTTAGAGCCATTGACCACGTAGTGGGTGCCGTCAGCGGACAGCTCGGCCTTCGTTTTGAGGGAGGCCAAATCGGAGCCAGCGCCAGGCTCGGAGTAGCCTTGGCACCAGTTCACGGTACGCGCACGAATGTCCGGAAGGAATCGGGCCTGCTGCTCGGCGTTGCCGTAGGTCATGATGATGGGGGCCACCATGCCAACGCCGAAGGGCAAGTCCCAGGGCAGGTTGCGGGTGGCCGTCTCCTGCTCCCAAATGTAGTGCTGGGTGGGGGTCCAGCCCGGGCCACCAAAGGCCGTGGGCCACTTTGGCACGTCCCAGCCCCCTTTTTCTGCGGCGGCCTTAAACCAGTTTAGGCGCCAAGCGGCGTAATCTTCGCCCGGTTGATAGGCATTGCCATCGAGGAACGCGACGACGTCCTCGCGAAAGGCGAGGTCGGCGCTTGAAAGCTCAATATCCATGTCGACTCCTGCATTGGGGGCCCGTTATTCAGGCGCTGGGAGCTTACCGAACCCCTCGCCAGGGGCCAAGGGACGGACGGGCTTAGGGCTTGGGGGCGAAAACCAGCGCTTCGCCGCAGCAGCGGCATTGGTAGCGCGCGCCCTTCTGAGCGCGGTGGTGGCGGACCGTGCTGAGGGCGTGGGCTCGGCAGCCGCAGTGGTAGGGCCAGCGTCGCTGGCGGCGGACCTTAAGCCCTTCGGTAGAAAAGCGATGGGTTCGCTCGGCGGGCAGGCCCAGCCATTGGGTCATGATGCGCTGCCAGGCTTGGCCGTGGGGCGGCACCCGTCGCCCGGGAAAGCGGTGAAAGACCACCAGGTGGGCCAGTTCATGGCCGAGGGTAGCGATGGCGCTGTCCCAGCCCTCCCGCTCCAGATAAACCGTATTGAGTTCGATGGTGCCGGGCTCCCCGGGTAGCTCCGCGGCCAGGGCGCGGCCCGCGTCGAGCCGGTGCTGGAAAAAGCGCAGTCGGGGCCGGGGCAGGGGGGGTACGCGATCCGCTGCCAGGGCGGGCGCGATGCGCGCCAGCAGACGATCGAGTTCCCCTTCCAAGGCGGCAGCCAGCGCCGGGGAAGGCCCGTCAGGTGGACTCATGGGTGCTTTGGAGGCGGTAGCAGGGCGTATAGGTCCCCTTCAATTTCATGCGTCCGGCGGCGACGAAGTGCTCGAGTAGGGCGTCCAGGGGCGCCTTTAAGCGGGGCTCCGCGCGCAGCAGGAAGGGGCCGTGCTCGCGCACCGCGCGCACCCCGGGCTCCTTCACGTTCCCTGCCACGATACCGGAAAAGGCCCGCCGTAGATCCGCTGCCAGGGCGTGAGGTTCGGCGTCGTCCGTGAGCTTAAGGCCCGCCATGGCCGCATGGGTGGGCTGGAAGGGCTGCTGTAGGGCAGAAGGGATGCGCAGGGTCCAATTGAAGTAGAAGGCATCGCCGCTGCCCAGACGCGCCCGGCGCACGCGCTTCATGCCTTCCCGGGCCGCTTGGGCAACGGCCTCGGCGTCATCGATGATGACGGTGTAGTAGGCCCGCACCGAGTCCCCAAAGGCCGCCAGCAGTAGGGCTTCCAAGGCCGTGAACCAGGCCTCCGCGCTCCGCGGCCCCGTGAGGATAAGGGGAAGGGGATTTCCGCGATTATCCGGGTGCATGAGGATCCCGAGGAGATAGAGCACTTCCTCAGCCGTACCGGGCCCGCCGGGGAAGACAATGATGCAGTGGGCGGCGCGGACGAAGGCCTCAAGGCGCTTTTCAATATCCGGAAGAATGGTTAGGCAGTTCACCAAGGCATTGGGCGGCTCTGCAGCGATGATGCCCGGCTCCGTGAAACCCAGGTATCGGCCCTGGGTGTTGCGCTGCTTGGCGTGGCCCACAGCCGCCCCCTTCATGGGCCCCTTCATGGCGCCGGGGCCGCAACCGGTGCACACGTCCATGCCGCGCAGGCCCAGCTCATAGCCCACGACCTTGCTGTAGTCGTACTCCTCGCGGGGAATGGAATGACCGCCCCAGCACACCGCCAGGTTGGTTTTCGAGGGCGCGCTGAAGACGTTGGCGTGGCGAAGGCCATGGAATACGGCATCGGTGATGCCGGCGCTGCTCGACAGGTCGAAGGTGTCCGTGTCCGAGAGGGTTTTGGCGAAATAGACCACATCTCGCAGTACGGCGAAGAGGAGCTCCTTCACCCCTTCCACCATGCGACCGTCGACGAAGGCGCGGGCGGGAGCTTGCGTCAGTTCGAGCTGGACCCCTCGCGGGCTTTGCAGAATTTCCGCGCGGAATGACGGATAGCGCTCGAACAGGGCTGCGGCGTCGTCGCTGTCGTTGCCGCTGTTCAGCACGGCAAGGCAGCAGCGGCGGAACAGCTCGCGGGTTTCTCCGCTCTCGAACTGCTTAACGAGATCGGCTTCGAACTGGGAGAGGAGCTCCAGGGCGCCGCGGGGCCGCACCCGGGCTCGGACAATATCGGCACTCGCGTACTGGGCGCCTTGGGCGTTTGCTGGGTTCATGGGGTGCGTGCCGTCCGAGCCTGGGCGATGAGGGCATCGGCGACTTCAAGAATTTGTTGCCGAGACAGGTTGGGGTCGTCGATGCGATAGCGCCCGTCCACCACCAGCGTGGGGACTGCGCGAATGCCATAGCGGCGGGCCAGGGCGGCATCTTCGGCGAGGGCTTCGTTTATTTGCGGATCTCGCAGGGCGCGGCGGAAGGTGCGCCCATCGGTGCCGTGGCCGTCGAAGAACTGCACGACGGCGTCTTCCGTGTTAAGCGCTAGGCCGGCCTCGTGCAGGGCATCGAAGAGCCGCGAGTGGTTTGCGGCCAGAATGCCGAGCCGGTCTGCCGCGTGGTAGGCCTTGGCGAGCAAGCCCCAGCTGGCGGAGAAGGCGACGGGCGCACGGGTGAAGCGCACATCGTCGCCCAGCGTTTCCTTCCAGGCCTCGATTTGAGGGTCGAAGTTTTTGCAGTGCACGCAGCCGTAGGAGAAAAATTCCACCACGGGAATGGGGCCTCGTGGTGGGCGCTCCGGCGCGCCAAGATCAGTGTAGTGCTCCCCGGCCGTAGGAGTGCCCAGGGGGGCGAGGAGGGGATAAAGGCCGGCCCCAAGCACCACCAAGGCCGCAAGGCCGAGGGCCAGGGCAATGCGACGTTTAAGGGTCTCTGCGGCGCTGCGTGATTTGGCCCCAGCCATAGGTGAACGCTCCCTGTGAATCAACGCGCCGAGTTTAGCTGACCAAGGGGGCATTCCGCTTTAGCCATTGTCTCAAGATAAAGGCCGCGCAGGCCTCCAGGGCCGCCCGCCCCTCCGGCAGGATTTCAAAGAACGCCGGAAACACGTGAGGCTGGAGAGGCCATTCCGTGAGGGTACAGGGTACGCCCGTGTGCTCAGCTGCTGCCGCCACGGCGCGGCTGTCGTCCCGCAGGATCTCCGCCGTACCCACATGCACCATCAGGGGCGGCAAGCCCGTAAAATCGCCCCGAATTACGGACAGGCGGGGATCGGTGAGGGGCAGGGCGCCAGCATAGGCCCGAGCCGCTTCCTCAAGCCGCTCCGGAGGCAGCATCGCTTCCGCCTTAGCCTGGGTGCGCCGGGAAGGCAGGGTCCCGGCAAGATCGGCCCAGGGGGAGAGCAGTACGGCGCTCTGCGGCAGGGGCGCCCCCTCATCTCGAAGCCGCTGAAGCAGGGCAAGGACCAGGTTCCCCCCGGCGGAGTCGCCCATGAGCGCCAGCCGCGAGCCCTCAAAGCCCTGAGCAAGGAGGGCCTGGTAGGCAGCGTAAGCGTCGTCGAGGGCCGCGGGATAGGGATGCTCCGGTGCCAGCCGATAGGCCGGAGCATACAGGGGAGCGCCGAGGCGCTCGGCGAGGGTACCGAGAAGGGGCCGATAGAGGGCAGGCGCGCCCACTATATACCCGCCGCCGTGAAGATAGAGCACGGCGTGGTTAGCCAGCTCCGGCGCGTTTGGGGCGAGGCGCTCCGTGGGGCGATTACCGAGGGTGGTTTCCGTAAGCACCACGGAGGCGGGCCAGCGGCCCCGGCGCGCAGCCTTCAGGAGCGTCGCGCGGTGCCCCTCTAAGGTCGCTTCCGTGAACGGGGCCCGGCCTAAGGCCCGGCGCACGAAAAGTCGGAGGAAGGTGTTCACCCCGTAGGTGGCAAGGCTAGGCATGGCGCAGGGACTCCCGGAAGGGTCGACGCTTCTTGGGACCGGCCCCTATACTCCGCGGCAAGACCATTTGCTTTGCCCTAAGGGAGAGACCTTTCATGAAGCTCGGAATGCTCGTTGGTTATTCAGGTTCGCGCATGAACCTGCCCATGGATGCGATTAAGCACGCGGAATCCTGCGGCTATGACTCGGTGTGGACCGCAGAAGCCTATGGCTCGGACGCCATCACGCCGGCCACCTGGATTCTCGCCAACACCACGAAGATTCGCGTGGGCACGGCCATCATGCAAATGCCGGCGCGCTCCCCGGCCATGGCGGCCATGACCGCCATGAGTCTAGCGCAGCTTTCTAATGACCGCTTCATCGTAGGCCTGGGGGCCTCCGGTCCTCAGGTGGTGGAAGGCTGGCACGGCGTGCCCTACGGCAAGCCGGTCACGCGCCTTAAGGAATACGTACAGATCATGAAGCAGATCTTTGCGCGGGAAGGGGCCCTGGAGTTCGACGGGAAGCAATATCAGCTGCCCTACAAGGGGGAAGGGGCCACGGGCCTTGGCAAGCCGCTGAAGAGCATCCTCCACTGCACGGAAGACATTCCGATCTACGCAGCCACCATTACGCCCACGGGCGTCGCGGCGGCGGCGGAAACCTGCGATGGCTTCTTCCCCGTATGGATGGATCCGGACCAGTTCCACATTTTCAAGGAGCCCATCGAGGCGGGCTTTGCGAAGGCGGGCAACGGCAAGTCCATGCTCAACTTCGACGTCGCCCCTTTCGTAAACTGCGTGCTCGGCGATAGCGTCGAGGAATGCATGATGCCCCTGCGCGGCAGCATGGCGCTGTACATCGGCGGCATGGGGGCCCGGGATAAGAACTTCTACAACGACTATGCCAAGCGCCTAGGCTTTGAAGAGGCGGCCATCAAGATTCAAGACCTCTACCTTGCGGGCCGCAAAGATGAAGCCATGGCCGCTGTGCCTGCGGAGTTGATCGATGCGTGCCACCTCGTCGGCCCCGCAGAGCGCATTCGCGAACGCGCGCAGCGCTGGAAGGACGCCGATAAGCGCGGGGAAGTGGGCTCCATGCTCATTGGCTCAGCGCAGCCTCAGGCCATCGAGCTGCTCGCCGACGTGATGCTCTAGCCTGCCTCTCGGGGAAACAAAAAGCCCAGCGACTTCGCTGGGCTTTTTTTATCTGCCAGGTTTGCGCTGGCCTAGCTGGCCTGCTCGACGAGGGACCAGGCCAGTTCGGAGCGGGACCGGCAGACCTCCTTGTATTCCAGGGCCTGAGCCGAGGCGGCGTTGCCATCGAGGCCGCGTTTGTAAACGCCCTGGATGATCGCCGCGGAGCGAAACAGGTTATAGACGAGGTAGAAGGTCCAGTTTTCGATGCCGGGCCGTCCTGTAGCTTGGCAGTAATGGGCCAGCATCTCCGCTTCCGTGGGGATGCCATGGGCGGTGAGATCCTCGATAGCGCCCAACCCCTGGCCCTCGTAGCCCGGGGAGTGGTAGTCCATGCAGAGGTAGCCTAGGTCGGCCAGTGGATGGCCGAGGGTGGACAGTTCCCAGTCGAGTACGGCCACGATCTTCGGCTCCGTGGGATGGAGCATGACGTTACCCAGGCGGTAATCGCCATGGACGATGCGGGGCTCGTCCGTCTCCGGAATCTGTTCCGGGAGCCAGGCCATGAGCTTATCCATGGCGTCGATGGCTTCCGTCTTCGAGGCTTCGTACTGCCGGCTCCAGCGGGAAATCTGGCGGGTGTAGTAGTTCCCAGGGCGGCCATAATCGGCCAGGCCCTGCGCCTCAGGCACCACGCCGTGGAGCTTGGCCAGCACGCTCGCTAAATCGAGGTAAACGGCTCGGCGATCGGCGGGCGTGAGGCCGGGAAGCTGCAGATCCGTCAGCACCCGGCCCTCCACCTTCTCCATCACGTAGAAACGCGTGCCGATCACCGTGCCCTCGTTTTCCAGGGCGATCATGCGCGGTACGGGAACGTCCGTGGCGCCCAGCGCCTTCATGACCCGGTACTCCCGGTCCACCTGGTGAGCCGAGGGGAGGAGGGCGCCCGGGGGCTGTTTCCGCAGCACGTACTCGCCGCTGTCCGTGCGCAGGAGGAAGGTCGGATTCGATTGACCGCCTTCGAACTGCAGCAGCTCTAGGGGGCCATCGAAGCCCTCAGCTTGGACTTGTAGAAACGCCTTTAGGGCGTCCTGGTCGAATTCGTGGCCCGGTCGGATAGGCGTGAGTACGGGTGCGTCGGTCATGCGGTGATCCTTCCCCCAGAGATCGGTGAACAGCCGCGCTCGCTTGCGCCAGCGCAGCAGGTGGGGAGCATAGCATCGTCCCTCGGCCTCGGAAGGCTTGATCGAGAGCGGGGGCGATGCGACGCTTCGGGCGCACGGCCTCCTGCGAGGCCCGTCCTATTCAACGAGGGGGAAACATGGCGGAAAAACGCGTCGCGGTAACCTTACCGGGGGGGCCGAAGGTCTCCGACACCATCGCTCGGGCCCAGTGGGCAGAAGCTGAGGGCTACAGCGACGCCTGGTTTGGCGACGGCGGCGCCCCCGATGCGCTCACTCTGGCGGCCATCCTTGGGGATCACACGAAAACCCTCCGCGTGGGCATTGCCGTCACGCCGGTCTACACCCGGGCGCCGTCGGTCCTGGCGGCCACGGCCTATACGGTGGCGCAGCAGCTGCCGGGGCGTTTCGTCATGGGGCTTGGCTCCTCGAGCAAAACCATGATGACGGGATGGAACGGCATTCCCTTGGAGAAGCCGCTCACCCGTGTGAGCGAAACGGTGCGTCTGGTGAAGTCCATGCTGGCGGGAGAAAAAAGCAACTTCGACGGCGAAACGCTCCAGAGCCAGGGCTATCGTCAGCCGCCCTTGGAGACGCCGCCTCCGGTGTACATGGCGGCCCTACGATCGAAGATGATCGAAGAGGCGGCTGCGGTCTCCGATGGGGTGATCTTCAATCTGTGGCCGAAGCTGGCCCTGCCGAAGATGATGGAACACGTCGATATCGGCGCGGCACGCGGTGGCAAGAGCGCCCGCCCGGAGGTGGTGAACCGCTTCATGGTCTGCGTAACCGATGACAAGGACCGGGCCCGTAATGCCTTCCGGGCGGCCTTCGCGCCTTACTATGCCACCCCGCAATACAACGCATTCCTGGCTTGGGCGGGCTACGAGGAAGCCGCGGCCGCCATTCGCGAAGGGTGGGCCGCGAAGGATCGGGAGAAGACGAGCAGCGCTCTCACGGACCAGCTCGTGGACGAGATTGGCGTGATCGGTAGTGCAGGGGAGTGTCAGGAGCGCATTCGCTGGGCCATGGACACGGGCGTCGACACGGCCATCATTGCGCCCCTGGCCCTTGATGCGGCGTCCGCCGAGGCCACCCTGAAGGCCTTCACGGCGTCCGCTTTCAAGCGCTAGGGGCGGGGTCATGGCTGAGGCGTTGCTTACGGAGGAAACTCTTGCCGAAGGCGTGGTTCGCTTAACGCTGAACCGGCCGGAGAAGCGTAATCCTCTTTCAAATGCGCTGCGGGGCGAGCTGTTTGAGGCGCTGGAGCGCCTTGATCGGGATCCGGACCATCGCGTCACCATTCTTTGCGGCGCCGGGGGGCATTTCTCCGCGGGCTACGACTTAAAGCAGAACAGCGCCGAGCACCAACCTTTCTACAGTGCCGGGGGTCTTGGCAATTGGCCCCGCCACGTGGTGGACGGGTTCTTCCGCATGAATGATTTAGCCAAGCCCGTCATTGCGGCAGTCGAGGGTTACTGCCTTGCCGGCGGCACGGAGCTCGCTACGGCCTGCGATTTAGTCTACGTGGCCGAGGATGCGCGCATCGGCTACCCCGTGGTGCGCGCCATCAGCCCCCCGGACAATCAATTTTTCCCCTGGGTGGTGGGCCTGCGCCGCGCCATGGAGCTCATGCTGACGGGGGATGCCATGTCCGGGGTGGAGGCCGCGGCCTGCGGCTTTGCGAACCGAGCCTTTCCCGCGGCAACGCTGCATGATGAGGTGCTCTCGGTAGCAAAGAAGATCGCCCAGGTACCCCCCGATGTGCAGCAGTTCAACAAACGCGCCGTGCACCGGCAGCTTGAGCTCATGGGCTTCCGCGCCGCCGTACGCGCCGGCACGGAACTCCAGGCCCTCGCCATGCTCGGTGAATCGGCTCGCGCCCACCTTCGCGATATCCGCGATAAGGGCCTCACCCAAACCCTGAGCCAGCGCGATGCGGCCTTCGGGGACTATCGGGAGGGCGGCACAACGCCGACGTCTCCCTCTTCTGACGCCTAGGAGAACGGCTTTGAGCGCAAGTCCTGATGTGGCCCCGAACAGCCTGCTAAAGACCTTGGGGGATGGCGAAGTCCTCGCCCTCGATGGTGAGGCGGGCCGCTCAACCATTCGCTTCACCGTCAAACCCGAAATGTGCCACACGGGCGGTATTGCCCAGGGGGGCTTTGTCACCGGCTGGATTGATTCCGCCATGGCCCACGCTTGCATTGGTCGCTTTGGTCAGGGCTTCTGGATTGCCACGCTGGAAATCAAAATCAGCTTCTTTCGGCCCGCCACCCCCGGGCTGGTGCTTGCCGAGGGCTGGATCGAACGAGCGGGCAAGCAAACGGTGTTTCTTGAGGGCACCCTGAAGGACGAGGAAGGCAGAGTGTTGGCCAAGGGCACGTCGACGGTTCGCCTCGTGCCCCTGGCGGAGCCAGCCTAGCCGTTGCGGAGGGCCGCGATGCGGTCCTCGAGGGGCGGATGGGAGCGGAATAGCGCGTCGAAGCCGCGCGGGTGCCCGGGACGAATGCCGAAGGCCTGTAGGGTGGCGGGCATGGCGTCAGGCAGCTGATCCCCGCTACGAAGACGCTCAAGGGCCCCAATCATGGCGTCTCGCCCGGCCAGGCGAGCACCGAAGGCATCGGCCCGAAACTCCCGACGGCGGGAAACCCACATCACCACGGTCATGGCGAGCATGCCGAGCACGAGCTCCATGACGATGCTGGTGATGAAATAACCCATCCCGAGGCCGCGTTCGTTCTTCAGCAGCACCCGGTCGACGAAGAACCCCGCGAGGCGCGCCAGGAACATCACGAAGGTATTCACCACCCCCTGCACGAGGGCCAGCGTCACCATGTCGCCGTTGGCCACGTGGCCAATCTCGTGGGCGAGTACGGCCCGCACTTCCTGCGGCCCCATGGAGCGCAGAAGCCCCGTGGAGACGGCCACGAGGGCCTGATTTCGGTTCCAGCCCGTGGCAAAGGCGTTGGGTTGCTCCGCGGGGAAAACGCCCACTTCGGGCATGCCAATGCCTGCCTCCCGGGCGAGCTCGGCGACCGTATCGAGCAACCACTGCTCTTCCCGATTGCGCGCCTGGGTAAGGATTTGCGTGCCCGTGCCTTGCTTCGCCATGAACTTGCTGAGCAGTAGGGATACGAAGGCGCCGCTCATGCCGAAGACGCCGCAGAAGGCAAGGAGCGCGCCCATGTCGAGGTCGACGCCATTGGCCGCGAGGATGCTGCCCACCCCAAGCAGGTTCAGGGTGACCCCAGCCAGCACCATCACGGCTAGGTTGGTCAGAAGAAACAGAGAAATTCGTTGCACCGTCGCTGTGCTCCAAAACAAAGATTTCTCAAAGATGGGTGCGACCTCGCGGAACTTCAAGCGCCCCGGGGAAAACTTTTATCTATGCGCTCGCTGCTGGACGCCTCCTCAGGCCCTTCCTAGAATCAGACTTCATTTTTTGAGCTGCCGTAAGGCGGGGGAGAAAGCATGCGCGTTGACGCCGGATTGACCACGAACCTTGAAGACGTACCGAAGGAGATCGCCCGCTTAGAGGAGATGGGGTATAGCGGAGCCCTGACCGCGGAAACGGCCCATGACCCCTTCCTGCCCCTGGCCGTGGCCGCCGGCCAAAGCCGGGAGATCGAGCTTATGACATCCATTGCCGTGGCCTTCTCCCGAAGCCCCATGACCCTAGCGAACCTGGGCCACGATCTAAATGCCTATGCCAAGGGCCGTTTCATCCTGGGGCTGGGCTCGCAGATCAAGCCCCATATCACCAAGCGCTTCTCCATGCCCTGGCACGACGCGCCGGCAAAGCAGATGCGCGAACTGATTTCCGCCATGCGCGCTATTTGGGCGTGCTGGTACGAGGAGGAACCCCTGAAGTTCCGGGGGGATTACTATCAGCACACCCTCATGACGCCCATGTTCACCCCCACCAATACGACCTACGGGGCCCCGAAGGTGTTTCTCGCTGCCGTGGGTCCGGTCATGACCCAGGTCGCTGGGGAAGTGGCGGACGGCATGATCGTTCACGCCTTCACCACCGAGGCCTATCTTCGAAGTGTGACCTTGCCGGCGCTGGAGAAGGGCTTCGCTAAGGCCGGGCGGCGGCGGGAAGATTTCCAGATTGCCTACCCCTGCTTCGTGGTGACGGGCAGCGATGAGCAAAGCTTTGCTCAGGCCAAAGCCACGGTGACCAAGCAGATTGCCTTCTATGGCTCCACCCCTGCTTACAAGGGGGTTCTCGACTCCATCGGTGCCGGGGAGCTGCAAGGGGTGCTGAACGCCATGTCCAAGGAAGGGAAGTGGGTGGAGATGGGCGAGCTCATCACCGACGACCTTCTCAAGGAATTTGCCGTGGTGGCCGAGCCGAAGGATGTGGCCGCCGGCATTCTGTCCCGCTATGGCGACATCGTCGATCGCACTTCCGCGGCGTACAGCACCGTGCCCGTGGCGGAGCAGAAGAAGATCATCGACGCCCTGAAGGCAGGCTAAGCCTGCGTTTCCGCTTCTAGTTGGGTAAGGATGGCAAAGGCCGTCGCCCGGTCCGTGCCACAAAAGGCCGGTTCGGCCTGAAAGGCCCCGCACGCGGCGGGGCGCCGAGGGTCACGAAAGAGCGCACAGCGAAGGCCTTCGGTCAGATGAACGCAGCGGACCCCGGCGGGTTTTCCCGCCGGCATGCCGTAGAACGGGGTGACGATCGCCGGCGCAATGCAGCATGCGCCGCAGCCGCTTCGGCAGCTAAAGGCCATGGCGCCCTAGCCCAGGGCGCGAGGCAGGCGGGCGCCGTACTCCGCTTGGAGCGTGGCCCACTCTAGGGCAAGCCAGGGCGTGTACTGTTCCGGCTGGGCCTGAAGCCCATGGCTTAGGGCGGCCGGAGATACCCAGCGCCAGGCACTAATCTCATGGCGGTTGACCTTGGGACGAGGCCGCTCAAGCTGGCCCACGAGGACGTGACAGTGCTCCCATTCCGCCCCCAAGTCCTGGAAGCGTGCGTGATAGGTAAAGGCGTAAAGCGGGGTCAGTTCGCAGTGGAGGCCCAGTTCCTGTTCCGTGCGCCGCCGGGCGGCCTCGGGGATCTCCTCTCCCGCCCGGGGATGGCTGCAACAGCTGTTTGACCAGTAGCCCGGCCAGAGCCGCTTGCCCTCGGCCCGTCGCTGCAGCAGCACCTCGCCATGCTCATTGAAGATGAAAACGGAGAAGGCCCGGTGTAGCAGGCCTTCGCCATCGTGACAGGCCGCTTTGTCTAAAAAGCCCGTCGCTTGATCCTGTTCGTTCACGAGGATCAGGGGGTCCGATTCGTAGGAGACAATCGGGTCGGATATCGCCTGCAGAGACATGGGATACTCTCAGACAGAAAAAAGTGTCAAGCTAAGGTAACACGCGCGCTTCGGGTGCCCAAGGCCCCGGCGCAGGGCTCGGGGAGGGCCAGGCCATGCACTTTGGACTGTACGGTATTAACCAGGGCGCTGCGGCGAATCCGGAAGTTGCCCTGTCCCTTGCGCAGCTTGCGGAGGACCTTGGCTTCGATTCTCTTTGGACCGCCGGTGACCTCGCGCTTTCCGATCCTCGGCCCCACCCTCGAGCGCCCAGTCCCAACACGCCCATTATCCACCCTGCCATATGCCTCGGTGCGCTGGCGGAGCACACGGAAGCCCTTACCTTAGTCATGAGTGCTTCCGAGGGCTGCGCCGGTGACGCCTTACTGTGGGCAAAGCTGGTGGCCAGCCTGGATCATTGGAGCGACGGGCGTGCCCAGCTCCTGCTGCCCCCTGGCTTTGGCCAGGCCAGCGGTACGGATTTAGAGGAAGAATGGCTTCAAGGCCTAAGAAGCCTGTGGGGTAGCCAGGCGCCGCGGCTTGAAGGTCAGTGCCATCAAATTGCTCAGCTGCAGGCGGCGCCTCGGCCGTTCCATGGGGCGAGCTTGCCCCTATGGGTTCAAGGCCGAAGTGCCGCGAGCTTGGCCCTCGCGGTGACGTCGGCTCAGGGCTGGCTGTTTCGTGGCGATGATCTCGAAGCGGTGGCCGAGGCCATGGCCGCGCTGGAGGAAGAGGACAGCCGGAGCGAGCGGATCGGCGCTCTTGGTACCCTCGAGGTCGCGGTGCTCACCGCTGCCGTGCCGACGCTGGAAACGCTCGAAGCCTTTGAGGATCTCGAGGTGGATCGGGTGGTCCTGATGTTGCCCCCGGACGATCGGCCGATCCTTGAGCAATTCCTTGAGGACGTTGCCGATGCGCTCTTCGATGAATTCCTAGAGGCGTCCTAGCCCGCCTCGGTAAAGCCCTCGAGGATCAGGACGGCGCCCTCGTCTCGCCGGTCTACATGCCCCGAAATACCCCAGTGTTCAGCCAAACGGTCGGGCGTCAGCACGGCCCCCACGGCGCCTTCCGCTTCCAGCCTGCCCGCGCACAGTAATACCACATGCTCCGCCCAAGGCACGGCCAGATTGAGTTCGTGGGCGGCCACGACGACGCCATAGCCCGCGGCCGCGCGGCGCGAGAGGGCTCGGAGCGCTGCCCCCGCATAGCGCCAATCGAGGTGGGCCAGGGGTTCGTCGAAAAAGCCCCAGGCAGCCGTCGGGTCGAGCTGATCAAGGTGCGCAAGTACCCGCGCCAGGTGGACCAGGCGGGCAAGGCCCCCGGAGAGCCGGGTATAGGGCGTTTGGGCCCAGGCACCGGCGCCCAATTCCTCAAGCACGGCGCGGGCCGTCGCTCCGCTGACGCCGGCAAGGCACACCACCTCCTCGGCGGTGAAGGGATGATCCAGCGTATTTCGCTGGGTGAGTACGGCTCGGCGCTGGGCCCAGGCGCTGGAAGGGGGCCAGGTCAGGGTGCCTCCGCTGCCTTCTAGATCGCCGCTAAGGACCGCCAGCAGGGTACTTTTACCTGCGCCATTGGGGCCGGCTAGGAGAATGCGCTGTCCCGCGGGCAGGGTGAGGGATAGGGGCCCAAGGCGGGGAGCCCGCTCTCCCGCCACCCAGATGTTCTCAAGGGTTAGGGATGGGCTCATGGCCCCCCCTCGGTGCCGCCGCCGGCAAGGCGGCGGCGGAGGAGCCAGAGAAAAAACGGGCCGCCGAGTAGGGCCGTTAGCATGCCCACGGGCAACTCCGTCGGTGCAAGCGCCAGGCGGGCTCCGAGATCCGCCAGCAGTAGCAAGGTGGCGCCGGCGAGCGCTGCCTGGGGAAGGCGGTGACGGTAGCTGGGCCCAAGCACAAGGGCGAGACCCTGGGGCACGAGGAGGCCGATAAAGCCGATGATGCCGGCTAGGGCAACGGCCAGAGCGGTCAGAAGGCTTGCGAGTAGCAACGCCTGGCGCTGAAGGCGCCCTACGGGGAGTCCATGGTGGGTGGCTTCCCGATCTCCGAGCTGATAGACGTCCAGCGCCGTGCCCCAGCGCCGCGTGGCATACAGGGCGATGGGGAGGCCAAGGAGGAGGGGGGCAAGGTGGCTCCAGCTTGCCTGGGCAAGGGAGCCAAAGAGCCAGAAGCTGATGCTTCGAAGGGCGCTGTCTCCCGCTAAGACCATAAGCAGCCCAACGGCGGCCCCGCAGAGCGTGTTGACCGCCACCCCCGCCAAGAGCACCCCGGCCAGATCCAGGCGCTGGGCCCGGCGTCCAAGGCGCAGCACCAGGCTCACGGCCAGCAGGGCCCCGGCGAAGGCCGCCCCGGCCACGGGCATAAAGGGTAGGAAGGCGCTGGTGCTGCCAAAGGCCAGGGCCGTGGGCAGGGTGATGCCCAGGGCAAGGACGAGCGCGGCGCCCAGGGCCGCGCCCCCAGAGACGCCGAGGAGAGCGGGGTCCGCAAGGGGGTTGCGAAGAATGGCTTGAAGGAGGACGCCGGCAACGGCCAGGGCCGCGCCGACGGTGGCCGCGAGCACGGCCCGGGGCAGGCGCAGTTCCAGCAGAATGGGTCCGGCGGCGGGATGGGCGGCCAAGTCCCAGGGACGCAGCGCCACGGGGCCGAGGAGCACGGCAGCCGTGAAGGCCAGCCCGAAGAGGAGTCCTAAGCGTCCTAGGCCCAAGGGCCTTCCCCCCTGGCGAGCTCGGGGGCCATGGCCTTACCCCTCGACGGTCTTTGACCGCTCGTAGCGCGTGGCGGGCGTGTTGATCAGGGGAATCAGAGGCGCGGCACGCCGGGCCCGCAGGCGGTGGGCGTCGCTCACGGGCTCATAGAGGGTGGTGCGTTGAGCCGGGCTGCGGCCAAGGCTGCTAATGAGGCTTTCCATGGCGTCGGGCCCCGTTTCTTGCCCATGCTGGGCCCCCGCCGCCCGGGTAATCGTTTCATTCATGAGCGTTCCCCCGAGGTCGTTACAACCCGCCTGCAGGGCGGCCTTCACACCTTCGTGGCCAAGCTTGACCCAGGAACATTGAATGTTCGGAATCAGCGGCGAAAGGGCCAGGCGCGCGACCGCGTGGGCGAGCAGCGCCTCGCGGAAGGTTGGGCCTCGACGGGCGCGGCCCTTCAGGTAGATTGGGGCCTCCTCCGCCACAAAGGGAAGGAGCACAAATTCCGTAAAGCCCCCCGTTTCGGCCTGAAGATCGCGTATCTTTAGAAGATGGCGAGCCCAGTGCTCGTAGCGATCCACATGGCCAAACATCATCGTCGCCGTGCTCCGGAGCCCGGCCCGGTGCGCCGCACGCATGACCGCAAGCCACTCGGCGCTGTTGATCTTATCGGGGCATAGCACCGCCCGGACCTCGTCATCGAGGATTTCCGCGGCCGTCCCCGGGAGCGTCGCCAGCCCTTCCTTTTTAAGCATCTCCAGATAGGCCCGCACGGTCATGTTGACGGTGGCGGCCCCCTGCCAGATTTCCAAGGGGGAGAAGGCATGAATATGCATGGCCGGCGCCGCAGCTTTCACCGTGCGCAGAATGTCGCGGTAGGTGTCGCCGGTATATTCGGGATGAATCCCGCCCTGGAGGCAGACCTCCGTGGCGCCCCGGTCCCAGGCTTCGGCTACGCGCCGGCCCAGTTCTTCCCCCGATAAATCGTAGGGACGGCCCCGGAGGTTTTCGGCTAATTTGCCCTTCGAAAAGGCGCAGAACTGACATTTGAAATAGCAGACGTTCGTGTAGTTGATGTTCCGGTTGACCACATAGCGGACCACCGAGCCTGCGTGGGCGGCCCGGAGCTGATCGGCGCGTTGGCAGATGGCGGCAAAGTCGTCGCCTCGAGCGTGGAACAGGGTAACCAGTTCCTCTTCCGAAAGCCGCTCCCCGGCCTCGGCCCGATCGAGGATGCGCGTGATCTCGGGGCGCGGCCGCGGGGAAACCCTACGTAGGGCTTGGAGCACCTTCTCCGGGGGGGGCACGACCGCCCCCGGCGTCCAGTCGTCCGTCCGGGCCAGGCCGGCGCCGTCGGCGGCGCGGAGCACCCGCGGGGCCACGGCGGGATCGAGCCATTTTCCGCTGGCTTGAAGATAGGCGGGATAGACCGTGAGCCGTTCCGTCAGCTGCTTGCCGGCGGCCGCCGTTTCCTCCGCCAGGCGCTCAAGATGGGGCCAGGGCGCTTCCGGGTTCACGAAGTCCGGGGTGATGGGGGAGACGCCGCCCCAGTCGTTGAGCCCCGCGTCGACCAGCTGCGAAAGGACCCCCGGCGACAGATTCGGAGGGGCTTGAATACTCATGCGGGGCCCGAAGATCAGTCGTGCCACCGCAAGGGTCCAGAGCAGCTCTTCGAGGCTGGGCTCTGGCGCCCCAACCATCTTGGTGCCGGCCTTGGCGCGGAAGTTCTGCACAATCACTTCCTGGATATGGCCATAGCGCTGGTGGCTGGCGCGTATGGCCAGCAGGGTATCGATGCGTTCCCGGCGCGTTTCCCCAATACCGATCAGGATTCCGGTGGTGAAGGGCACTGCGGCGCGGCCCGCCGCATCCAGGGTGGCGAGCCGAACTTGCGGGTCCTTATCCGGCGAGCCGTAGTGGGGCATGCCCTTTTCGCAGAGCCGGGTAGCCGTGCTCTCCAGCATCATGCCCATGGAGGGGCCCACGGGTTTCAAAGCGGCGAAGTCGCTGTCCTCGAGGGTGCCGGGGTTCAGATGCGGAAGCAGGCCCGTTTCCTCGAGCACGCGCCCTGCCACGTGGGCAAGGTACGCCGTGGTGCTGGGGAAGCCCAGCGCGTCGAGCGCTTCCCGGGCGGCGCGATAGCGGAGTTCGGGCTTCTCCCCAAGGGTAAAAAGCGCCTCCTTGCAGCCGGCGGCGGCGCCCTGGCGCGCGGCCTCGAGCACCGCCTCGACGCTCATGTAGGGCGCTTTCTGATGCCGGGGCGTGGTGGCAAAGGTGCAGTAATGGCAGACGTCTCGGCACAGGTGCGTCAGCGGTAGGAAGAGCTTCCTGGAGTAGGTGATAAGGGGCCCAAAGCCTTGATCTCGAAGGCTTCTTGCCTCTGCGAGGAGCGCTTCAAGGGGCGGTCCCTCGAGGAGCCCGTAGGCGTCTGCCTCGGAGAGCCCAGTGGCGGTCAGCGGAGTCGGTAGACGGGCATTCATGGTGCGCTCCCTAAAGCGTGACGGGGCTAAACCGCAGCGCGTGGCGTCAGTCTTGGAACAAGGTGATTTTCGTAGAGAAAGGTGAGGCTTTCCTGGCCCCACGGCCCGTGCGCAGGGGCCTGCAGCAGGGTCGTGAGGTCGTCAGGCTGGTCGATATCGAGGGCGAGCCCCGGGCAGAGCATCACCTGGCAGGCCAGGCCCCGGTGTCGCGCTTCGCGTCGGTGGGCTTGCGCACTGCCCAGGCCGAAGTGGGGGGTAAAGCCCCGGCCGAGGGGCACGCTGAGCCCATTGGTCCCGTCGCTGCGCTGGTCCGAGGCAATGGCCACCTCGGCGGGTGCGCCCAAAAGGATGGTGAGATCCTCAGGGCTCAGTAAGGGGACGTCCGAAGGGATAATGAGCGCACGCCCGGCACCGCGCTGATGTAGCGCCTCAAGGCCAAGGGCGAGGGCCTCGTTAAGCCCAACCCCGCCATCATCCAAGGTTTCGAAGCCTTGCTCGGCGCCCCAGCGCCGCAGGGTGGCATCAGGGCTGAGGAGCAACACGCCCTGCAGGGCAGCGGTACCGCGGAGGGCTGCGGCGACGTCCCGCCGCATGGCCGCGGCCAGACCGGCCCGGTCCTTATCGGACAGGGCACCGCGCAGCCGTCCCTTAGCCGTCGCGCGTGCCTTAACCGGTAGCAGTGCCCATGCCATGGTGGGCTCCTCATTGAGGGCGTTGCGCCGGAACCTTCCCCCTCGGACGGTTCGCGCGGCGAGTCTAAAAGCGCCTAACCCCTTAGCGTTTCTCCGAAGGCGAGGGTGCGCTGGGCCAGGGTAATTTTGTCGCCCAAAGTTAGCATGACTGTGGGCGCTACGTCAGGCGTTACCCCTTCGGCGCGTACGGCGTCGGCATGGGAGCGATCTTGTTCATCTAGGATAAGGCCATCGATCACACCCCCATAGTAGCGGGCGATGCTTGCGGGGGTCCGCGGCACGTGGAGTTCGTCCATGAGCTTGGCCGTGGGGCCCTTCACGGCCGCACCGCCCACCAGGGGACAGACCGCCACCGCCGGTACGCGGCGGCGCTCCAGCGCTTTCCGAAGCGGCGGGATAGCCAGCAGCGGCGCTATGCTGAGATAGGGGTTTGAGGGGCAAAGGACGATGAGGTCCAGGGCGGGATCCGCCAGGGCCGCGGCCACTTCCGGGGAGAGGCCCGCCGCGCCAGCGCCTTCGTAAGCAATCGCCTGTACCGTGGGCGCGCAGCGTTCGCGAACGAAATAGCTCTGGAAGGGTAGGCGACCGAATTCCCGGGTGGTGAGCACCGTGCGCACCGGATCATCGCTCATGGGCAGCAGGGGAAAGGGCACGGAGAAGGCGTCCCCAAGCAAAGCCATGGCCTGGGTCAGCCGAGCGCCCGAGGCGAGGGTCTCCCGGCGCCGCAGGTGCAGGGCGAGGTCCTTGTCGCCGAGGCGAAACCAGCTTGCGCCGCCGAGCCGTTCTAAGGTGTTTAGGACCGTCCAGGTTTCGTCGCGTCGCCCCCAGCCCTGGTCCTCATGAACCTCCCCCGCCAGCGTATAGAGCAGAGTGTCGAGGTCGGGACTGATGGGCAGGCCGAGGTGCTCAAAGTCGTCCCCCGTGTTCACCACAAAAGCCAGGTTCTCCGAGGGCAGGCAGTGCGCCAGCCCAAGGCCGAGCTTGGCGCCGCCCACGCCTCCGGTGAGCGCCAGCACCTTGGGCGCGCTCATCGGAAGAGATCCTCGGCAGCGGGTCGGACGAGCTGAGCGGCCGACCCATCTCCCAGCACGCCAGGGAAGCCCCGAAGCAACACGATCGGCGTACCCTCCGCGGCCTGTCCCATTATCACGGAGGCGGCGGCGGCGAGCTCGTCGGCGAGGCCCACTACGCTGACCTCAAGGCGCCGCCCATAGCGATCCCCTTGGCCGCGCAGGTCGAGGAGTGTGGTGAGCCCGGCGGCGCCCAGGGCCACCCCGCAGGTGCCCACGCGCCAGGCCCGGCCAAAGCTGTCGTTAATAAGAACGCCGAGGCGCACCCCGTGACGGGCTTCTAAGTGGTCCCGCAGGACGGCGGCGGACCGGTCTGGGTCCTCCGGGAGGAGCAGGGCGCTCGCGCCGCCCTCCTCGACCTGAATGTTGGATTGGTCGATGCCCGCATTGGCGTGAACCCATCCGCGTTGATGCTCAACCACAATAACGCCCGGGGCGCCGGGCCGCTTCCGCACGATGGTCGTGGATTCCTGAAGGATCAGGGTGACGAGGCGAGGGTCCTTGCCCGTCTCCTCGGCGAGGGCTTCCGCCTCCGCCGTAGGCGTTACGGTGGCCAGCGCAACCTGCCGTCCTTCGGCTTTGCTGACCACTTTTTGAGCGATGGCGATCACGTCCCCATCCGCTAAGGTGAGGCCATTGAGGATCAGGGCATCATCAATCAGCTCGCCCAGATCGTCTCCCGCTTGCACATCGGGGAAGCCCTTAAGCGGCAGGAGCGTAGCCGTCATTTTTTAATGTACTTCCTGGCCGACAATCTTGATGCCGGCATGAGAAATCTCACCTTGACGATTGATTTGAATAAGAATTGAGGTGAGCGCCTCGGCCGCTGCAGAGTTCGCGATGGGGCCCGCGTGCCAGCCGCGCATGCCGGCCTCTGCGGCGAGGTCGATGACCTGCTGCCGCGCATCTTTCTTATTCCCGGAAACAAGCACGTCGCATTCGATGGTGAGGAGCGGATCCTGGAGCAGGTCCGCCGCAATATTCTGGAAGGCGGAGACCACAAAAACCTCCTCTCCGAGCATGGCCTGCGCGGCGGCGGCGGCGCTGCCGCCCTCCGGGAGCTGCACGGTGCCGACCTTCGGGGGCTGCAGGGGCACGGTCACGTCGATCAGGATTTTTCCCTGGAGTGCGCCTTTTACCCCTTCTAGGGTCGAAAGTTGGTGGGCGTAGGGGACGGTCAGCACGACGATCTCCCCCGCGGCCGCGGCGGCGGCATTGTCCATGGCCTCGGCCTCGGTCTCCGGGCTTTGGGCCTTCAGCGCCGTGACCGCTTCCTGGGCCTTTTCCAGGGTCCGAGAACCGATAATGATTCGGTGCCCGGCCCGGGCCCAGCGAATGGCGAGGCCTGAGCCCAGCGCGCCCGTACCACCGAGGATCGCGATCGTTTGTGCCATCGTGCGTACTCCATGCTTTTGAGGGGGGAAGAACAAAGGGCGGCCATTATCGGGGAAAGCGTCGCGCATCAAAAGTGTTGCCAAGCGTTACGGCAATTGTGTCGAAACCTTGAAATTCCTCTCTCTCCGTCGCCCTTTCAGCCTCTCCTTGACCCAAGTCTATTGAATGCGCGCCCCGATACTGATCGAATCTCGCCCCGCATAACGCTCGGCGCGTGCCTCCGCACGGACCGGGTAGATTAGGGCGCAAGCGCCCTCCTGGAGCGAGGATCTCATGGCAGCGAAAGGCAAGCCGCAGAAGAAGGCCCCTAGCCCGGCGAAAAAGGACGCGCCGGTTACCCTTGAAAGCTTTATCGCCGAGGAGCTGTCCAAAGCCCGGCAGCGGGCGCAGCTGTCCCAGCGTGAGGTGGCCGCGCGGGCAGGGCTGACGCAAGCGGCCATCAGCCGGTTGGAGTCGGGCGATCGCCTGCCCCGGCTGGAAACCCTCCTTGCCTTGGCCGAGGCAACGGATCACGTGCTCGAACTGCGCCTTAAGCGTCCCCGGCAAGGCAGCACCGGCGGCGCCCTGCGCCGAAGCTGAGTTTTCCTGCAGGATAGAGCCGGCGCCCCGCGCCGGTTTTTTTTGGCCAAAAAAAAGCCCACCGAAGTGGGCTTCCAAGGAGGAAAAACCCAGCCATGCCCTAGGGGAGGAGGGTGGGCAGGGCGGGGGCTGCGAGCGACTGGCGCGCTGCAACCAATTCAACGACCTGGGTGCCAAGCCAAAAGGGCGATGCCTTTGTGGGGGCTGGCCAAGTGCACGCGGTCAGGTCGGGTTAAAACCGCGCGGGATAAGCCCGCGACGCCTTAAGATGCATTCAAGGAGTATGCCAAGGCAATTTGACCGCGTGATGACGGTGCGCCGGGCGTAAAAGGGCTGCTTCTCGGGCATCTGCCCAGCAAGGCGCCCCATCTCGGTGCGTAGCCGGGCGCGTATGCCTGCTAAAAGTGCGTCCGCTGGCCGTTTAAAGACGGCTCACCAGGGCGCAAAGTAGGCCAATCCCTACGCTGTAGCCCGTAAGGATGAGCGCCAAGGGGCGCCCCCCTGCGGGGGGCGGCGAGTCCCCTTTCTCTCCTGCTGCTGCGGGCCGGGGCAGGGTGCGGGCGAGGAGAAGGGCGAGGGCCAGGGTGGCGAGGCATCCAAACACATTCCACCACAGCCAGGACACCCCAGGGGCGCTGAGCCAGAGGAGCCCATTTAAGGCAATGCCGCCGAGTAGGCCGGCCAGGGCGGCCCCTTCCCCCACGCGAGGGGCGAAGGCGGCGACGAGAAATAGGGCCAGGAGCGGGCCGTTGAGGAGGGAGCCAATTTTGTTGATGGCGACTAGCACGGAATCGGCGATTTCCCCGACGTAAAAGGCGAGCACGGCGATAATCACGCCCCAGCCTAGGGTGAGCAGCTTTGCCGTCTGGATGGGGCTGAGGCGGCGCCGGGCCCCTGCGCTGCGGGGCCATCGCTCCAGAAGGTCTTCGCTGCTGGCGGCAGAAAGGGCATTGAGTACGGAATCGAGGGACGACATGGCTGCGGCCAGCAAAGCCACCACGACCAGCCCCACCAGCCCCGGGGGAAACTGGTCGAACACGAACTGGAGGACCGCCAAATTGATGTTGGGGGCCCCCGCTTCCGTCTTCGGGAGGCGATGGAGAAAGGTGGGGTCGAAATCGGCATAGGCGGCCAAGCACAGGCCGAAGAGGCAGTAGAGCAGCACCAAGGGAAAGCGAAGCAGACCGTTGTAAAACAAGATCCGCTGTCCGGCGGCCACGGACTCGCTTGCGAGGAGTCGCTGACTTTGGCTCTGGTCGCAGCCGTAATAGCTTACATAAAGAAAAAAGCCCCCAAGGAGCATGGGCCAGAATGCGTAGTCGACGCCGTCTCCTAGGCCCGTATGTTGCAGGTCCAAACTGTGCAGACGCGCCGCTGGAACGCGTGCGAGCAGATTTGTGGGGCCGCCGAGGAGGTCTAGGGCGAAGGCCAGGGCGATCACGAGGGTAGACGCCAGCACGATCAACTGAACCACGTCGCTGAGCACGACGGCGCGCATGCCGCCTAGCAGGTCGTAGATCAAGGTGATGGCGGCAAGGAGGGCCACGGCTGCGCCGAAGGGCAGGTTCAGGCAAACCATGAGCACTAGGGCCATGCCGTAGACGGTGACCGCCGCCCCGGCAGCCCGGAAGAACTGAAAGAGCAGCGACGCCAGGACCCGGGTCCGCACCCCGAGGCGCGCTTCGAGGAAGCTATACACGGAAATCGCCCCATGCCGTCGGAGCACGGGGTAAAGGGTCAACAGCAAGAAGGCCATGGCCAGGGGCACGGCCAGCTCGTACTGCAGCCAAAGTAGGCCGCCGCCCAGGCTGAAGGCCACGAAGGCGGGGGCGCCAAGGAGACTGGCGCTGGAGCATTGGGTGGCCATGGTCGACAGCGCGAGCGCCAGGGGGCTGCTTCGGCGTCCCGCAAGATAATAGGCTTCCCGGGTGGTTTGCTCCGGGGCGAGGCGGACGGCAAGGGCAAGGAGGCCCGCCAGATAGAGGGCGACAACGGCCCAATCGAGAGAGGTCATCATGAAGAAGCTCCTTATCTTGGGATGCGTGCCCCTTGACTAGGGTGACCGGCCCTACGCGTGGGGAAGCCCAGCGCTTCGGGCAGCGGGTACGGCGTCTGCGCGGCCATCTCGCGGCGGTTTACGGCGAAGCTGCGGCGAGCGATCTCGTGCGATCCCTGCTTCAAAGTATCGCCGCCACCCAGCAGCAGGCCCGACCGGTTCAAGCAGGAATTGGACCAGGGCGGTGGTCGGCGCAGGATGTCCTCCTGATTACCTATGGCCATAGCGTGACCGAGGCGGGGCGGAAACCCCTAGCGGCGCTGGCAAACTTCTGGCAAGCGCGCCTGGCCCCCCTGGTGAGCGCGGTCCACGTTTTGCCCTTCTTTCCCTCCACCTCCGACGATGGCTTTTCCGTGGTGGATTTCCGGGCCGTCGACCCAGAGCTGGGGACCTGGGACGATCTCCACGTTCTCGCTCGCCGAGCCCAGCTCATGGTGGACTTGGTGCTGAACCACGTCAGCCGGGAGTCCCTCTGGTTTATCGATTTTGTCGCGGGCCGGGATCCGGGGCAGCACTACTTCATCGACCTGGATCCGGCGACGGATACGCGCGCGGTGGTGCGTCCCCGGACCTCGCCGCTGCTGGTGCCCGTCCACACCTACCGGGGGGTGCGTCACGTGTGGGCCACCTTCAGCGAGGATCAAATTGATCTGAACTTGGCGAACCCCACCGTGTTCGGGGAGTTGGCCCGCGGGCTCCTGTTCTACCTGGCGCAGGGCGCTCGCCTGGTTCGCCTTGATGCGGTGGCCTACCTTTACAAGCGGCTGGGCACGGCTTGCATTCATTTGCCGGAAACCCACCGCCTGGTGAAAGCCCTGCGTTTGATCAGCGAGCTTGCCTTCGATCCTGCCGAAGACCCGGTGCTGCTGGTATCCGAAACCAACGTCCCCCATGAAGAGAACATCGCTTATTTTGGCGAGGGGGATGAGGCGCACGTCGTTTACCAATTTGCCTTGGCGCCCCTCACCTTGTACGCCTTCGCGACGGGCGATGCAGGCCCCCTTAAGCGTTGGCTTGCGGCGCTCGCTCCGCCCCCGGAGGGCTGCGCCTTCCTAAACTTCCTCGCCTCCCATGATGGCATCGGCGTGCGGCCGGTCGAGGGCTGGCTGACCGCGGAGCAGCTGGCAAGGCTCGTGGCCCATACCCACCGCCAGGGGGGCTTCGTCAGCATGCGCGCTCTGGAAGGGGGGGGGGAAGCGCCCTACGAGCTGAACATCGCCCTCGTGGACGCCCTCGGCGCCGCCGCTACGGAGGGCGCCGGGACGGGGGCGCAAGACGGACTTGGGCCTCAGCGCTTGGCAGCCGCGCACGCCCTCATGTTGGCCCTGCGGGGCATTCCGGCCGTGTACATCCACAGCCTGCTGGCCACGCCCAATGATCTGGCCGGCGTGGAGCGCACGGGGCGGACCCGATCCATCAATCGACGTAGCTGGACCCGCGAGGCCCTGGACGCGCATCTTCTGACGGCGCCGGCGGCGGAGGCCTTCCGTCGCCTTGAAGCGTTGCTGAGGGTGCGGCGCCGGACCCGAGCCTTCCATCCGGAGGCGCCCCAAGTCCCGCTCGACCTCCCGGGGCCCGTGATCGCGTTTTTCCGGGGCGCTGGGGCTCAGCGGGTGCTGGTGCTGGTGAATCCCACGGCGCGGGGGCAGAGCCTGCGGGGCCTACCGGAGGGCCTCGGCACGACCCTCGGGGACCGTCTGGGGGGGCAGGTCGATCTGGGCGCGCCCCTGGCACCCTATGCCTATCATTGGCTTCTTTGCCCGGCGCCTTAGGCGCCGTGCCCGGCGTCCTTGGCATCGCGCTGGACGGCGCTGCGGAGCTTCTCAAAGATGTCCGGATCGGCACTCTGGATACGATTCCAGCTGGGTATAAAGGGCGTTTCCTGGGGCCGCTCGAGGAAGCGCTCGCCGGCGTTTAGGATATTCGCTGCGAAGAGTTCCACGGCCCGCTCCTCACCGTCCCGGTCGAGGGTGAGGCCATTCATGATGGCGTCGTGGTAGTAGGCTTCAAGGAAGTCTAGGGCCTGGCGATAGTAGGTGGCCTTTAGCGTGCGGATGCTTTCGGCACTGAACACGACCCCCTGGGTGGCGAGCTTGCGGAGCACGGCCTTCACGATATCGACGGACATGCGCGATAGGCCTTTGCTCGCGTCCGCTTCCGAGAGCTCTTGGTGCTTGTGGTCATAGTTGTCCGCCACGTCCACTTGGCAGATGCGCCGATTCCCATAGTTCCGTTGCACTTCGGAAAGGACGCCAATTTCCAGGCCCCAGTCGCTGGGAATGCGCAGGTTTGCCAGCACTTCCGTGCGGAGGGAGAACTCCCCGGCCAGGGGATAGCGAAAGCTGTCAAGGTAGGTCAGAAAGGGCCGCTCCCCGTGCATCTCGCGCAGGGCTCGAAGTAGGGGCGTCACCAGCAGGCGGCACACGCGCCCGCCCAGCTTTCCAGCGGCAACCCGAGGGTAGTAGCCCTTGCAGAAGTCGTACTGAAAGCGGGGGTGCACCACGGGATAGAGCAGGCGCGCCAGCAGCGCGCGATCGTAGGTCAGGATGTCGCAGTCGTGCAGGGCGACCGCATCCACAAGCCCCGTGGCCTGGATGTAACCAAAGCAGTACCAGACATTCCGCCCCTTGCCGAGCTCCCGGGGAGCGAGCCCCAGCGTTTCCAGTTGCTCATCAATTGCCCGAAGTCGGGGACCGTCATTCCAGAGCACCCGATGGTGCTGGGGCAGGCGCTTAAAGTAGGACAGGGCGTGGGCGTATTGGTCCTTGTCGGCGCGATCGAGGCCGATGACGATCTGGCTCAAATAGGGCACCTGGCTGAGCACCTCGACGATATGGGCCAGCGCCGGGCCTTCTAGTTCCGAGTAGAGCGACGGCAGCACCAGGCCCATGGGCCGTTGCTTGGAAAACTGCAGCAGTTCCTGCTCGAGGTTGGCAAGATCTCGCGTGCCGAGGCCGTGGAGGGTGGCGATGGCACCATTTTGGAAAAAGTCGGACATAAATCGCTCTTCTAGTTGGGCAGGCTAAAGCAGGCTTGGACGACCGCCGGCACGGCCTGGGCCCAGCCCTTGGGGCCTGGGGCGGGCGCGAGGGTCAGGCGCTCCGTTCTTTCTAATGCAAGATGGGTTCCATCGGGGCGAGGGAGGACGACGGCGAAGTCCGCGGCTTCAAGCATGGCGCGGTCGTTTTCCCCATCGCCGAGGGCGACGGTGGGCCGGCCCGGGGCAAGGCGTTCTGCGAGGGTCCGCATGCCGTCGACCTTATCGCGTTGGGGCATCACGTGTAGGAAGCGCCCGCCGTGCACGGCGCGCAAGCCCTCCGGGGCGAGCGCGGCGCGGAACGCCTCGAGCGCCGTGGCATCGCCATGGAAGAGGCCGGGCTCCGACGCTTCCCGTGCCATGGCCTGTGCGGTTGCCGGGCCGTCTAGGCCCGTGAGCGCGGCAACGCGCTCCGCCCCGAGGGCGGCAAAGCCTTCAAAGGGCGCCGCGACCGAGCCCAGGGCGGCGAGGCGCTCAAGGATTCCGGCGTAGCCGGGGCCAAAAATTTGCACCGCGGGCTCCCCGTTCCGGGGCAGGGCCAGGCCCGCGCCATTTTCAAAGATAAGGGAAGGCGCCCCGCCGAGGGCGGCCCGTAAGGTGGCCAACTCGGCGCGGGTTTTCGATGTTGCCAGCACCAGGGGAATGCCCCGGTCCTCCAGCAGGCGCAGGGCAGGCTTCGCGGGGCTAAAGTCGTACTGTTCATCGAGAAGCGTGCCGTCGAGATCGGAGAACACGATCAACGGCGGCACCGCCGAGGCAAGGGTTTCGGTCATGCGGCCCTCGCCGCGCGATTGAGGGCTTCCACCTGGGGAAGGACCTCCGCGATGAGGCGGGCCGTTTGCCTCATCATGTCCTCGTCATCGCTGGCCATGGGCCGGAGGATGAACTTGTGGGCCCCGGCGGCGTGATAGGCCAGAAGCCGCTCCAGAATTGTTTCCCCATCGCCCACGGCCATCATGGCTTCGGCCTGGGCACCAAGGCGCGCCTGCAAAGCCTCCCGCTGGGCCTTGGCGACGGGGTCGTCCGCGCGGCCAAAGCGAAAGGCGAAGCCGGCGCCGAAATGGTCTTCATCAATGGGGCGACCGAGGGCGTCGGCCCGCGCTTTGATCGCCTGGATCACGGGCGCGATCTCCTCCGGCGTTTCCAGCCCCGCCTGCCAGCCCGTGCCCCAGCGTGCAGTCCGTTCGATGGCGGCCGGGGCACTGCCGCCGACCCAAAGCGGCATGGGGCTTTGCACCGGGCCCGGGGCGAGCGTCGCGTCCTCATAGCGGTAGTAGGTGCCCTCGAAGGTGATTGACCCCTTCGCCCAAAGGGTCGAGAGAATTTCTAGGGCCTCGGCGCTGCGCTTCCCCCGCCCCTGGGTAGGCACGCCCCGGGCGCTGTAGTCGGCGCTGCGGGCCGTGCCGACGCCAAAGGCCGGGAGAAGGCGCCCCTCCGAGAGCACATCGATCGTTGCGCAGGCCTTGGCCGTGATGAAGGGGTCCCGGTGGCCAAGGGAAGCGACGTTCATACCGAACTTCAGCCGCTTCGTGCCCCCGGCCAGGGCGGCCATCACGGACATCACCTCAAGATTCGGGATCGGGCTCACCAGCCGGTCTGACTGCCAGATCGAATCAATGCCGCCGCTTTCGCACAGCTCGACCCAACGCCAAAAGGCTCGGCCGTTGGAAAAGGGAAAATTGGCTAGGCCAAGGCCCGCGCTGATGGTCATGGGAACTCCTCAAAGTGAGCTTTGGCTCATGGGACCACGGCGGGCCCGGGGCGGCAACTCGCCTTTTGCCAAGAGGGCCCCAGTCGGGCCTAATAGGTCGCCTTGTGCCCCCGCCCGGGGGCGTGCTTCGAGGAAGAGGAGAGCTCGTGGATAACGCCGACCTACGCCGCGCTGGACTCAAGGTGACGGTGCCGCGCCTCAAGATTTTAGAGATTCTCGAGAGCGCCGAGCCTCATCACCTCTCGGCGGAAGACGTTTATCGCCGCTTAATGGAATCCGATGAAAGCATTGGCCTTGCCACGGTGTACCGCGTCCTCACGCAGTTCGAGGGCGCGGGGCTGGTCGAGCGGCATAACTTCGATGACGGTCGCGCCGTCTACGAGCTCGCGAGCGACGATCACCACGATCACATGGTGGACGTCGATTCCGGGCGGGTAATGGAGTTCTTCGACGAGCGGATCGAGCGGCTGCAGCGGGAAATCGCTCGCGAGCATGGGTTTGAGCTCGTTGAGCACACCATGGTGCTGTACGTCCGTAAGGCGAAAAGCTAGCCCGTTTGTTCTCGGCCCCGATCCATGATGCCCCGACGCCGCTCGGCCACCGCGTCGGCTTTCACCTGCTCAGCCATATGGCGCTGGCTCCAGGCCTTCTCTCGCGCTAAGCCCCCTTCGAGGGTGTCCTCCCAGCCCGCGTCCATGAGGGTGAGGACGGCCTGGCGCGTGGTCGGCTCCGTGGTCAAGATGTCCTTCGCAAGGGCCTTGGCCGCGGAAAGCAATTCGTCCTTCGGCACCACCCGATTCACCATGCCCCAGGCATACGCCTGCTGAGCACTTAGGAAGTTCCCGGTGAGGGAAAGTTCCTTGGCCCGGGGTAGGCCGATGAGGCGGGGTAGGCGCTGGGACAGACCCCAGCCGGGGACGACACCAACGCGGGCGTGGGTATCGGCAAAGGCGGCTTCTTCGGCGCAGAGTAGCAGGTCGCAAAGGAGGGCCAGCTCAAAGCCGCCGGTGATCGCGAAGCCATTAATGGCGCCGATGATGGGTTTGGGAAAGGCATGGAGCACGGCGCCAATATCAATTTTCTCTCCGTCCGCCTCGGTGCTGGCAGCCGTTTCTCCGCCGAGCTCCTTGAGATCAAGACCGGCCGTAAAGGCTCGGCCGGCGCCGGTGAAGATCACCACTTCCGTTTCCGGGTCCGCGGCCAGGGTTTGAAAGGTGGTCACGAGCGCCGCCCGCAGTGCCTTGTTTAAGGCATTGAGGGCCTGGGGGCGGTTCATGGTGACGAGGGCCACGGGGCCGTCCTTCTCCACTAAGACAACCGGTTCGGTCATGGGGTAACTCCTGCGCTGCGCTGGGCAGCCCGCGTATCGCGGCGGGCGATGCGCTCGCGGAAGCGCTGATGGCGCTCCGCGGTGAGGGGCCAGGTCCAGCAAAGGTAAAGGGCGAGTAAAAAGAGGACGGTGGGCACGACGGCGTAGAGGATCGCCAGCCAGCCCAGCGCCTCCGGTCCGTTAACGGCGCCGGGGCTGGCATCGTAGCCGGTCATGGCCAGCAGCGGCAGGGATAGCCCCGCGAAGGAGGCGGCGCATTTGGTCATGAAACCATGGACCGCGAAGTAGCTGCCCGTGCGGGGGTCGCGGGAGCGGGCCGTATCAATATCAATCACGTCGGCCATCATGGCGATGGGCAAATAAGCGAAGGCGCCAAAGCAAAGCCCCTTGGCCGCAAACAGCCACTGGAACGCCGTGGCGGACCCCGGCGGCAGGGCGAAGATGGCTAGGCTGATAAAACTCACGAGGACCATGGCGCTGGCCAGGGAGCGGTGCTTGCCGTAGCGCCGGGCGAGGAAATCCCAGCCGGGGATGGCCAGTAGGCCCGTGAGGAAGTAGATCACGTAGAGCTGCCCGGCCCGGGGGATGCCGATGACGTCTTGCATGAAAAAGAGCGACAGCGCGTTTCGGAAGCTTTCCCCGCCGGTGATGACCAGCTCGATGACCACGACCACGCGAAAGAGCCCGTTTGACCACATCAGCTTGAGCGAGCGCAGAAAGGGGGTGCGGCCGGCCGTTTCCGTGAGGGGGGGCTCGGGTACCTGGGTGAGGGTCCAGAGCCCGATGCCGGGCAGGGCGATCAGGATCAGGAGGCCGTAGCCGGCGAGGACGGCCACGGCGGTGGCATCGTCGCCGAGCTGTTGTTCCACCAGGGCGGGGACGAAGGCGGCGGCGATGAGGCCCAGCAGCACAAAGCGCTGGCGCGCCGAGTTGAGCTGGGTGCGTCCGTGATAATCCTTCGCGAGTTCCGCGCCCCAGGCGCCGTAGGGCACCAAAACCATGGTGGAGCCCACGCGCAGGCCAATGTACCAGAACGCAAGGTAGGCGGCCGTGGCCCCCTCGGTGGGGTTCAGGACGCTCCAGATGGCCAGGGTAAGGAGGGGAATGCCCACGCCCACCCAGACGCGCCGACGGCCAAAGCGGGTGCGAATTCGATCACTGGCGAAGCCCATGAGGGGGTCGGTAATGGCATCGAAAATGGCCGCGGCCGTAATGATCAGACCGACGACGGCGAGTTCCACGCCGACGTCGCTGGAATAGGCCCGAGGTAACCAGATGCCGAGGGGATAGCCCAGGAGGGCGAGGGGGAAGCCCAGGGCCCCATAGCTCCAAATTGTTTTGCGACCTAAGCCCTCCGCCACCATGTGCCGTTCTCTCCCTCACGCCAAATAATAGCGCCCCAAAAGAGTGTCGCAGAGCGAGCCGCCCATCGGAAGCTGTTATTCTTCACCCATGACGCCTTCCCTTCCTGCATCCGCCCCGGTCCCTTCCCCCGAAGACGATTGGTCCCTTTTTTGGGTGGCCCTTTTGGCGGCGGTCACCGCCACGGGCCCCTTGGCCATGCAGATCTTCCTGCCTTCCGTCCCGCTTGTGCAGGCCACCTTCGACGCGCCGACGGGGGCCGCGCAGCTGACCATCAGCCTGGCGCTTTTGTCCGTAGCCTTCTCGACCTTGATCTATGGCCCCCTCGCCGATCGCTTTGGCCGTCGCCCGGTTATGCTGGGGGGGCTTGCGCTCTTTGCCCTCGGGTCCGTGGCCTGCGCCCTGGCGCCGAGCTTGCCGATGCTCATCGCCGCACGAATTCTTCAGTCGGCCGGCGGGGCGGTGGGGATGGTGTTGCCTCGGGCCGTGGTTCGGGATCGCTTCGGCCCGGAGCGAGCGGCGGCACTCCTGGCGCAGCTGTCCATGGTGATGGTGGTGGCGCCCATGGTGGCGCCGGCCCTGGGCGGCGTGCTTACGGATGTGATCGATTGGCGCGCGGTTTTTTGGTTTACGGCCCTAGCGGGCCTTGCCATCGGGGTGCTGGTCTTTTTCACCTTGCCGGAAACCTTGCCCCGCTCCGCCGTCACCTACGGCGTGGGGACGCTGCTGCGGGGCTTTCTTCTGTGTCTGAAATCCCAGCGCTACCGCGCCTACATGGGCCATGCGGCAGCGTCGTCCATGATCTTCTTTGCCTTTATCAGTGCAGCGCCCTACCTCATGGTGAATACCCTGGGCCAGGGCGCCACCGCCTACGGCCTTTGGTTCATCATCATCTCCCTCGGCTACATGGGGGGAAACCTTCTGGCCGTGCGCCTGTCCGGGCGCTACCCCGTGCTCGGACTCATGCTGGCGGGGAGCACCCTCGCTGTGCTGGGCATCGCTTTGTCGGCGGGTTTCGTCCTCTTCGGCGCGCTCACGCCCGCGGCGCTCTTCCTGCCCATCGCCCTGTCCATGGTGGGCAGTGGTCTGGCTGCGCCCAATGCGCAAGCCGGGGCCATTAACGTGTTTCCCGAACGGGCAGGTACGGCTTCCGGCCTAACGAGCTTTATGCAGATGTTTGTCGCAGGGCTGGCCACTCAGTGGGTGGGGGTGGCGCAGAACGGCACGCCCTGGCCCATGCTCGGCGCCATGATCTTGGGCGCCGCCGTGGCCCTGGCGTGCATCGCTTGGGCGTACCGCCTGGAGCGCTAGGGGGCCCGAAATTGAAAGCGCACGCCGCCAATCTCCTGGGGTGGGGGCAGCGTGTCGACCCCGGGCCGAGGGAGAAGGTCGATCCCCACCAGTGCCTCCCGGGGGCCGGTCTCGAACAGCACATGGTTGCCCTCAAGGGCGAGGCATGGCAGGCCCTCTTGCTCTTGGAGGGGCGTGGCCAGCACCGCGCTCCAGCGCTGGGCAAGGGCTTCGGGCTCGGGGCTGGCCAGGCGTGCGGCGGCAAAGCCCTGGGCGCGGCCGAGGGCTTGCTGGCTTTGCCAGGTTGGCCCGGCCCAGTGCCAAGCGTCCCAGCTCGGCATTTCATCGATGGACACAATGGCCCCGCCCACGTCCTTGGGATGGAGATGGCTGGCCCGCGCCTCCTCGCGGTCCACGGCCCAAACCGTGCGCACGCCCAGGCTGGCGAAGTGGCCGCGGCGCGCGTCTAAATCGTCACATTGGAAAATAACCATGTAGCCGGCATCGCCGCCCTGGCGCTCAAGCCAGCGCCCCGCCGTGGTGTTGGCCCGGGTGGGACTTACGACCTCCAAATGATCTTGACCGACCACGAGCAGGCGATTCTCAAGACCAAATTCCCCTACGCCCGGGTCGATAAAGCCCAGGGGGACGTCGAGATAGGCCCGTAGGGCGTCAATGATCGGGTCGCGCGTCGCCGCAGCGAGGGCAAGTTGACGGATGCGTAGCATAGGTGGATTCCCCCAAAAATTATCCCTGACCGCAGGCTAGCCCAGTGGGCGCCGGAGCGCGAGGATCTCTAAGCAGAGCTGGGGCAGGCGGGCAGCCTGGGCCTGCCAAAAGGCGAGGGCGCCGGGGTTGGACTCGAGCACCTGCACCGTAATCCGCTGCTCGGGGGCGGTGCTTTGAAGCCAGGTCAGAAAGCCGTGGCCCTGGCCCTGTCGCCGGAGGGCCGGCGCGAAGCGCAGTTCTCGAAGGAGGAGGCCGTCCCGGCTTCGGGCCCACTGGGCGTGGCCGAGCGGGGCGTCAACGGTGCCAAACAGGACCGCGTCTTCGCCGCGCCCAAGGCGCTCAAAGAGGCGGGCCCGGTGCCGCGCCGGCGGCGGTAGGGGCTCGCCCTCCTCCTCGAAGAGGGTCCGGCTGCTGGCCAGGAGCGCGGCGAAGGCGAGGCGAAAATCGCCGCGCAAGGTGACCCGCACCCGCGGTAAGGTAACCGGCGCTTCCCTTGATTTGCCCCAGGGCCCCTGGCTCAATGGACCTCCTTGCCGGCGGCGGACTGCCTCTTATGACTCACGGAAACCGGCCCCTCTTGCGGCGGGGCGGGCTCCTAGCGCTCGTGCTTGCGGTGCTCGTTCAGCTGGCGGGCTGCGCCGCGGTGATCTCCCGGGCGACCGATCCGCTCGCGGACAACCTCACCCAAGCCATTCTGAACCATGATGATCCTGCCACGGTCGCCGCGGCCGTGCCGACCTATCTCGTCTTGCTCGATAGCTTGCTCCAAAGCGCCCCGGAGGATCCCGGTCTGCTGCTGGCCTCCGCTACGCTCCACAGCGCCTTCGCCGGCAACTTCGTGACGGCGCCGGCGCGGGCTCAGCGCCTGCATGGGCGGGCGCTTGGGTTGGCCTTGCAAGCGGCCTGCCTCGGGGCGTCGGGCTGTAGCCTCCGGTCCCAGCCCTACGGGGCATTCGAAGCCTGGGTTAGGGATCAGGACGATACGGCCATGCTCTATACCCTGGGAACAACCTGGGCCGGGTATGTGCAGGCCCATAGTGCGGATTGGCAGGCCGTTGCCGAGCTTGCGCGGGTGCGGGCTCTGCTCGAGCGGGTGCTTGCCCTCGACGAGGGCCATGAGCACGGCGGGGCGCACCTTTATCTCGGCGTCCTCGATACGCTGGTGCCCCCCGCCCTGGGCGGCCGTCCCGAGGCGGGGCGCACGCATTTTGAGCGCGCCTGGGCCTTGAGCGGCCAGCGTCACCTCACCGCGAAGGTCCTGCTTGCGGAGCGCTACGCGCGCCTGCTCTTTGATCGGGATCTCCACGATGAGGCGCTCCGGGAGGTACTCGCTGCGGACCCGGAGGCGCCGGGCCTGACCCTGGCCAATCACCTTGCGCAGGCGCAGGCGCGAGCCCTCCTGGCCGACGCGGACAGCTATTTTTAAATAGGAATCGTTATGGCGCATCTCCGTCTTTCGCAGGTTCTGTGCGTGGGTCTTTTGGCCTGGAGTGGGCTGGCGCAGGCCGCCACGACCCTGAAAATCGCAACCCTCTCTCCCCCCGGCTCGGCCTGGATGGTGGCCATGGAAGACGCCGCCGCGCGGATTGCGGAGGCAACGGAAGGGCGGGTGACCCTCCGCTTTTATCCCGGGGGCGTTATGGGCGACGACACCGCGGTCATGCGGAAGATTCGCTTTGGTCAGCTTCAGGGGGCGGCGCTCACGACCGGTGCGCTTCAAAGCGACTACACGGACGTGCAGCTTTACAACTTGCCCATGCTCTTCCGGAGCTTTGCCGAGGTCGATGCCCTGCGGGCGCGCTTCGATGATCGCCTGCTCGCGGGCCTTGAGGAGGCCGGCTGGGTATCCTTTGGTTTTGCCGAGGTTGGCTTTGCCTACGCCATGAGCAAGACCGCTGCCATGACCGTCGAAGAGGCGAGAAATCTAAAGGTGTGGTCCCCAACCGATGACCGCGGGGCCGAGGCCTCGCTACGGGGGTTTGGCATTTCCCCCGTGACCTTGGGCATTGCGGACGTGCTGCCGGGCCTGCAGACCCAGCTTATCAACGCCATTGCGGCGCCCCCCGTGGCCGCCATTGCGCTGCAATGGTTTACCCAGCTTGATCATCTTCTCGAACTGCCGTTCATGTACGTTTACGGCACCTTGGCCATTCAGAAGAAAGCCTTTGATCGCCTCTCGGCCAGCGATCAAGACCAAGTGAGAGCCTTGGTCTCCGAGGCCATCGGCGCCATTGGGGCGCAGAATCGGGCTGACCACGAGCAGGCCCTCGCCGCGCTCCAGGCTCAGGGGCTGAATTTCATCACCCCGAACCCCGCGGCCCAGGCGGGCTGGGCCGCGGCAGCGGCGGCGTCCCGGGCCGAAATGATCACCAGCGGGGCCGTGGGGGAGGGGCTTTATGCTGAGCTCCTGGCGGCCCTTAAGGCGCATCGGGGCCAATAGGCGGTGTTTCGGCGGCTCGAGGATGGTCTCGTGGTCGTGAGTTTCGCGGCCTTGCTTGGCGCAGCCCTGGTGCAAATTGTGTTGCGTAATGGGTTTGCGACCAGCCTCCCGGGCGCCGATGAGCTGACCCGCACCCTGGTCCTTTGGCTCGCGCTCGGCGGCGCCTTGATCGCCACCCGAGAGGGCAATCACATTCGCATCGATCTTCTGCAAAAAAGCCTACCAGCCGCCTGGGCTCGCAGCGTGGAGCGCCTTTCCCTCGGGGCCACGGCGGGGCTCTCTGCCTTTGTCGGCTACCACGGCGCCTTGCTGTGCTGGCTTGAATTTGAAGACGGTCGGGTGGCCTTCTGGGGCGTGCCCGTGTGGGGCACGCTCCTCATCGTTCCCCTCGGCTTCGGGGCCATGGCCCTGCGCTTTCTGCTGCGTCTGCGTAGCCTTAAATCGTGAGCGGTCTATTCTCGGGCCTCTTCGGGCTCCTGCTGCTCACCGGGGCGCCCCTCTTCGCCCTGTTGCTGGCGGCAGCCTTTCTCGGCTTTGCCTGGGCGGAGATTCCCCTCACCATCGTCGCCGTGGAGCTGACGCGGCTGACCGATACGCCATTACTCGTCTCCCTCCCGCTCTTTGCCTTTGCCGGCTATGTGCTGGCGGAGGGCCGCAGCGCTGAACGGCTGGTGGCGCTCACGCAGGCGGCCCTAGGCGGCCTGCGAGGCGGTTTAGCCTGGGTGACCGTGCTCAGCTGTGCGCTCTTTACCGCCTTCACGGGGGCCTCCGGGGTTACCCTGGTGGCCCTTGGCGCCCTGCTTTTGCCGGCCCTTCGGGCCGACGGCTTCTCCGAGCGCTCCGCACTCGGGCTTGTGACGGCCTCGGGGAGCTTAGGGCTCCTGCTCGTGCCCAGCGTGCCCCTCATTCTTTACGGCGTTTTAGCCCAGCAGCTCGCCGTGGGACCCGCCTTCGCGCTTCGTGATCTGTTCCTTGCTGGGGTAGGGCCCCTGCTGGTGATGATGCTCTGTCTGGGCGCCGTGGCCCTTTGGCAGCTGCGTCGCGCCGATCAGGCCGAGCCTTTGCCTGGGGCGGGTGCCTCCCCCGAGGCAACGGCACGCGCCCCGACCCTGGCGGCCGCGCTCTGGGCGGCCCGCTTTGAGCTCCCCCTGCCCGTGCTTGTTCTCGGTGGCATCTATGGCGGCGTCTTTGCTCTCTCGGAGGTTGCCGCCGTCACCGTGGCCTACGTCGTGCTTGCGCAATGCGGGCTCTATGGGGATGTCCCTCTTCGCCGCTTGCCCGAATTGATCGTGCGCAGCATGACCCTGGTGGGGGGCGTGCTTTTGATCCTCGCGGCGGCCATGGCCCTGGCCAATGTCTTCGTTGACGCCCAAGTGCCAGAGCGGATCTTTACGGCGCTCAGCGCTGAGCTCACCTCGAAAACCAGCTTCCTTCTGGCCCTGAACCTTGGGCTTTTGCTCTTGGGCATGGTGATCGATAGCTATGCGGCCATTGTCTTGCTCGTGCCGCTCTTACTGCCCGTCGCCGTGGCCTATCAGATCCATCCCGTGCATTTCGGCATGATCTTCCTGGCCAACCTTCAGCTGGGAACCTTGACGCCGCCCGTGGGCATGAACCTATTTATTGCCAGCGTCCGCTTCAAGCAGCCCCTCGGGGTGCTTTACCGCGCGAGCTTGCCCTATCTTGGCGCCTTACTTTTCGCCTTGCTGCTAATCACCTATATTCCCGCTCTCAGCACCTTCGCCCTCTAGGGGAGCGGGTGCGCGTTATGCTCACGGGTTGCAGGGGAGAAGGGCGATGAGGCCATGGTCGCGTTTAGGCTGCCTGCTAGCGCTTTGTCTTCTGTCGCTCCCAGGCTGGGCCGACGAGCCCGTTCGGGACCCCTTTGAGGCCTTCAATCGGCGCGCCTTCGCCTTGAACAACGCGCTCGATCGACACCTGATTCGGCCCGCTGCGGTGATCTATCAGGACGTCGTGCCCGATCCCCTGGCCCAGGCCATTTATCGCTTTTTCGATAACCTTGCGGAACCGGTCAGTATTACCGGGGCCCTGCTGCAGGGCTCGCCGGAACGAACCCTCACGGCGTCGGGGCGCTTTATCCTGAATTCGACGCTCGGCCTTGGAGGTTTCTTTGACCCCGCCACGGCCATCGGCTTCGTGGACGTGGACGAGGATATCGGGCAGGCCCTAGACAGCTGGGGCCTCGATAACACCCCCTATGTGGTGCTGCCCTTCTGGGGCCCGGGGACCTTCACAACCCTACCCGATCGGCTGTTCGTTTGGTGGCTGCCCCCACAGCTGATGGGCCCCTACTGGTACGCGCCCCTACGTGTGGTTGATACGGTGTCCTATCGCGCCAGTTTGCTCGGCGCGACGAATCTCTTAGAGGGGGAGGCCCTAGACCCCTACACCTTTGCCCGGGATAGCTATCTCCAGCGGCGTCGGCAACTTCGCTACAACGGCGCGCCGCCTCCCGAGGCGCTCGACGCGCTGCTTGACGATTTCTAAAGGGCCCAGCGGGGCCTAGAGATCTGGGCGCAGCACCGAAAGTTGGGCCTTCAGTCCATCGGGATCGATCATCAAGGTGCCGAGGTGGGCAAGGAAATCCCGCACATGCTTCGGGACGCGGCCTCGGGCCAGGGCCCGCTCTCCGGCCTCAGTGCGCAGGAAACGGAAGCTGTCGAGAATGGGATCGGCATCGGTGACGTAGGTTTGCGCTTGCACGCTCAGGTAGTCGTAGAACGCTTCGAGCTCCCCTTCCTGTAGCCCGAAGGCGCCGGGGCGAGCGACGGCGTTCGCCCAGAGGGATGTGAGGTAGATGCGGTAGCGTTCCGTGTCGATGAAGGTCTCAGCGACGGTGCTGTGGGTCTTCATGTCTTCAAGGACCGGCGCGTAAAGCTCCGCGAAGCGGGCTTGCTGTTGGGAATCGGTGGCCATGCCTGGGTTCCTCCTGATTGGGGCCAGCATACGGGGCTTCGGCGAGGGGAAAAAGGGCTCCCCCATTTGCATTGCGCCGGGGCCGTCGCTATCGTCCTCGCCACGTTTCGACGGGCTAAATTTGAGGGAGCCTCGCGGTTTTCGAGGAGGCTCTGGGAGGCAGCTATGGCCACTGCGCTAACCTTTGACCCCGTAACCCTGCCGCCGGAGGCCGAGGCGCTTCGCGGCGAGGTCCGTCAGTTCGTGGCGGATACACTGGGGAACGAGCATCGGCGGAATTCGGACTTTGGGGCGAGCCACGACCCTGAGTTTAGCCGGGCCCTGGGCCAGCGGGGCTGGATTGGGATGACCTGGCCCACGCAGTACGGCGGCGGCGGGCGGAGCTTTTTCGAGCGCTACGTGATGACCGAGGAGCTGCTCGCAGCGGGGGCGCCCGTGGGCGCCCACTGGATTGCTGATCGCCAAAGTGGGCCCCTCTTGCTTCGCTATGGCACGGAAGCGCAGCGGGAGTTCTTCCTCCCCAAGATTATTGCCGGCGAATGCTTCTTTTCCATCGGCATGAGCGAGCCCGATTCCGGCTCCGATCTGGCCTCCGTGCGCACCACGGCCACCCCCGTGGACGGGGGCTGGGTGGTGAACGGCACGAAGCTCTGGAGCAGTGGCGCCCATCGTAATCACTACATGATTACCCTGGTCCGCACCGATGCGAATCCGGACAGTCGCCATGCCGGGCTTTCCCAGCTGATTGTGGATCTGCGCAACTCCGCGGGCCTCACCGTTCGCCCTATTCGCAATCTCGCGGGGGACGCGGAATTCAATGAGGTGGTCTTTGAGAATTGCTTCGTGCCCGCCGACCGCCTTGTGGGGGAGCCCGGAAACGGTTGGGCCCAGGTCACCAGTGAGCTCGGCTACGAGCGCAGTGGTCCGGAGCGGTTCCTGTCCGCGTTCCGGGTGTTTGTGGAGCTGCTCCGGGAAGTGGGGCGAGAGCCCACGGAACACCAGGCCGCCGTGCTGGGCCGCATGGCGGCGCACATGATGACCCTTCGCAACATGTCCATTTCCGTAGCGGGCATGCTCGAGAGCAATCGCAACCCTGTGGTGGAAGCGGCCCTGGTGAAGGAGCTTGGCAATAACTTCGAACGGGAGGTGCCGGAACTGGCGCGGCTGGTGGCCCCGGCAACGGCGTCGTCGCTGTTCCGTCAGACCCTAGAAGATACGATTCTCCACGCCCCGTCCTTCACCATTCGCGGCGGGACGCGGGAAATTCTTCGGGGCATGATTGCGCGGGGCTTGGGTCTACGATGAACGAAACAACGCAGATGATGTTGGAGTCGGCAGAACGCCTCCTGCGCGACGCGTGCCCTAAGGCCGTAGTGGATGCGGCGGAAGGGGGGCAGTTTCCCGAGGCGCTCTGGACCGAATTGGAAGCCCTGGGCTTGCCCAATGCGTGCCTGGGAGAAGGGCAGGGCGGGGTAGGCCTCCCCCTCGCGGAAGGTTTTACCCTGCTGCGCTTGGCCGGCCGCTACGCCGTGCCCCTGCCCTTTGCGGAGACCTTGCTGGGGCGCGCGCTCCTGGGCGCCGAGGGTCCCAAAGAAGGGCTCGCGGGGCTGCTCACCATTGCGCTGCCGTCGCCTGCTGGGGGCTTTGATCCCGTGCCCTTCGCGCCTTGGGCACAGTGGGTACTGGTGGCTCGAGAGGGGGCGGACGGTGCCCTAATGTTGCATTGCGTCGCGGTGAAAGCCCTGACCTTCAGCGACGCCCGCCCTGGGCTGGCAGGCGATCTGGAAGCGCGCCTGCTCGCCGGCGTGCCCGAAACCGGCGGCTTTCAATCGCCCATGGCTCCGACGCTTGAGCGGCTTCGCGGGCTGCTTGCCTTAAGTCGCGCCGTGATGATTGCGGGGGCCCTCGAGAGTGCCCTGGAACTCAGCGTGGCCTACGCCCTTGAGCGCAAGCAATTTGGCCGGGAAATCGCCAAGTTCCAGGCGGTACAGCAGCAGCTGGCGGTGTTGACCGGGGAGGTGGCGGCAGCCCTTCGGGCAGCGGATGCGGGGCTGGAGGCCCTCGACTCCCCCCGCGAAGCGACGGCGTGGGCCGTGGCGAAAGCGCGGGCGGGAGAAGCGGCCGGGAAGGGCGCGGAAATTGCTCACCAGGTGCACGGGGCCATGGGCTTCACCCATGAACACCAGCTTCATCATCGAACCCGGCGTCTCTGGGCGTGGCGCGATCAGTATGGCCATGAGGCCTACTGGCAAGCTCGCCTCGGTCGAGCCCTTTGCGCTGCCGGGGCCGACGCGCTCTGGCCCGAATTGACCGCGACGGCGTAAGCCGCTTGCTTTCGGCGGGCCCTGGGCCCGCCGCCTGCTCCCCGTTTTCTAACGCTCTGGAGGCGCCATGCCGTCCCCCCAGCTGGTTTGGTTTCGCCAGGACCTCCGCCTCGCGGATCATCGGGCGCTGCTGGCGGCTCAGGCCGCTGGCCCGGTGCATGCGGTTTTTCTCAACGCCGAGGCCCAATGGCAGCGCCATGGGGTGGGGGCGAATCGCCTCGCGTTTCTTGAGCGCTGCGTGCAGCGCCTCGCGGAAGGGCTCGCGGCTCTGGGCATTCCCTTCACCGTGCTTGAGGCGCCTCGCTTTCTCGATGCGCCCTCGGTGCTGGCTGCGCTGGCGGACCGGCTCGGGGCCGAAGGGCTCTACTTCAATAACGAATATCCCCTAAACGAGCGACGCCGGGATGATGCGGTGGAAGCGGCATTCCGGCGCGCTGGGCGCGCCGTCCACCGCTTCACCGATAGCGTCATCGCTGCGCCGGGCACGGTGATGACGGGGCAGGGCGCGCCCTATACGGTCTTCACCCCCTTCAAGCGCCGCTGGCTTGCGCTGCTTGATCCCGTTGCGCAACGGCCGCTGGGTACGCCTCGGCCTCAGGGCGCCCCCTTGCCGCCACCGACGCGGGCGCTGCAGCTGGCGAAGACCCAAGGCGCCGCCGCGCCGGCAGGGCTCTGGCCCGGTGGGGAAGGGGAGGCGCAGCGTCGCCTCGACGCCTTTCTTGCGCAGGCCTGCGCCGCCTATGACGCGCAGCGAGACTTTCCCGCGGTCACGGGTACGAGCACGCTTTCGCCCTATTTGGCCGTCGGCGCCCTCTCGCCGCGGCAAGCGCTGGCAGCGGTGCTGGGGGCCTTCCCCGACGCCCTCGAAGGCGCTGGCGGGGCGGCCACCTGGGTGTCGGAGCTGATCTGGCGCGAGTTCTATCGCCACGTGGTGGCGACCTTCGATCACGTTTCCCGGGGTGAAGCGTTTCGGCCTGCCTTTGCCGATTTGCCCTGGCGGGACGATCCGGAGGCGCTGACGGCCTGGAAGGCGGGACAGACGGGCCTTCCCTTGGTGGATGCGGGCATGCGGGAGCTGGCGGCAACGGGCTGGATGCATAACCGGGTGCGTATGGTGGTGGCCATGTTCCTTACCAAGAACTTGCTTATGGACTGGCATTTGGGGGAAGCGCACTTTCTCGATCAGCTGGTGGATGGGGACTTTGCGGCGAACAATGGGGGATGGCAGTGGAGTGCGGCCACGGGCACGGACGCGGCGCCTTACTTTCGCGTCTTCAACCCCGTGACCCAGAGCCAGCGCTTCGATCCGGAAGGCCACTACCTGCGAAAATGGCTTCCGGAACTGGCTAGCCTTGATGCCCGCGCCATTCATGAGCCCTGGCGCTGGGCAGGCGGGCCTCGGGCCTATCCCCGTCCCCTCGTGGACCTGAAGGCTAGCCGGGCACGCGCCATCGCCCATTTCAAGGCCCATGCGGCCGGCTAGCCACGGCGCCAAAGGGCACTATAATCCGCGCCCGTGGGCAACCCCGGAGGATCTATGCACGCTGCAGTGGAAGAGTTACTTGCGCTTTTGGAGCTTGAGCCCGTGGAGCGCTTCCTCTTTCGCGCGCAAAACGAGCGCGCGGCGGGGCCGCGGATCTTCGGGGGCCAGGTGCTTGCGCAGGCGCTGCGGGCCGCAGCACATACGGTTGAGGGTCTCGATCCCCACTCCCTGCATGCCTACTTCCTCCGGCCCGGGGACTCGCGACACCCCTTGTTGCTTGAGGTGGAGCCGATCCGCGACGGTAAAAGTTTTTGCACCCGTCGCGTGCGGGTGATCCAGCGCGGCGAAGCCATCTTCAGCATGTCGGCCTCCTTTCAGGTGCAGGAAGCAGGCCTTGAGCACCACGCCAGCATGCCATCGTGGCCGAAGCCCGAGGCCCTCGAGGATGACGTGCAAGTGGCGCGGCGCCTCGAAGGGAAGGATCCTAACGTCATGCCTTGGGCGGTCCGCGAGCGCGCTTTCGAATCTCGATCGGTCTTTGGCTTTGGGGCGCCGCCGCCGGAGCAGCCCGTCAAGCCGGCCTGGTACCGCCTGCGGGAGACCCTCTCCGCAGACCCCATCGTGCACGCTTGCCTGCTGGCCTACGTATCCGATATGGGCCTCATGTCGACGTCCCTTGTACCCCACATGGCGACCACGCCCCGGGCGCACATTATCGGTGCGAGCTTGGACCATGCCATGTGGTTCCATCGCCCCTTTCGGGTTGATGAATGGCTTCTCCACGATCGGGACAGCCCCGCGGCGCGGGGCGGTCGCGGCTTCAATCGCGGCAGCTTCTTTGATGCGGCGGGACAGCTGGTGGCGTCGACGGCCCAGGAAAGCCTGATTCGCGTGCGCCGGGACCAGGAGTAGGCAGTGAACGATACCCCTGGGGAAGGCGCCCTGTGGGAGAGCCGCTACCAAGGAGGGGAAGACCTTTTTGGGCCGGCGCCCAATCACTTTTTTCTAGAGGCGCTTCAGGCTCGGCCGAGGGGCCGGCTGTTGTTGCCGGGAGAGGGGGAGGGGCGCAACGCGCTCGCCGCCCTCCGCCTGGGCTGGTCCGTGGCGGCCTTTGATCTATCGGACACGGCTCGGGCGCGCGCCGTTTCGCGGGCCCAGGCGGAGGGTTTTAGCCTTGCCTACGAGGTGGGGGCGCTACCAGCCGTGCCCGACACCCCTGCCTTTGCCGGGCTCTTCGATTTCATCGCAGTCATCTTTGTGCACCTGCCGGCAACCGTTCGGCGGGCGAGCCATCAAGCTCTGGCGGCGCGCCTTGCGCCGGGGGGCACCTTGCTGATTCAAAGCTTCGCCCCCCGCCAAGCGGCCCGCCCCGGCATGGGCCCGAACAGCCCGGCGCGCCTGGCCTCGCCAGGCACCTTTGCTCGCGATTGCCGAGGCCTCGAGGTCCTTCGCGCTCGGGAGTGCGAGGTCGTACTTGACGAGGGACCGCTACATACGGGCCCCGCCGCCGTGGTGGAGTTCCTCGCCCAACGACCCCGCTGAGGCGCTCGGGTTAGGGTGCGAGCCAGTGTAGGGTGCTTTGCGCGAGGGCGAGCTGTAGATCGAGCTGCCGAGCGGGATCGTCCGGGAAGGGCAGGTGCGTGGGATCTGCGGGCAGCTGGTTGAGCGTGGCATCCACGGGGATTGGCTGTCCGTTAAAGCGCACAACATTCCAGGCATGCAAGCCAAAGCCCGTGCCCTCCGCGTTCATCGTCAGGCCCAGCTTGGTTTCGCTTTCAAGGCCCAGGGCATCGAGCTTTTTCTGCAGCAGCCCGGCAAATTCGTAGCAATCTCCGGACGCTTGGTCGGGAATATGATCCAGCGAGGGAAGATAGGCGCCGGGGACATAGCGCAGTTGGGATCGCACCGCGGCGATCGCGCCTTCGAGGGCTGGGAGGAGGGCGGGAGGAACGGGGCCGGCAACCTGAGGGCGCAGTTCCCGCTGTTCTGCCTCATCCGACGCGGTAGCCGGCGAATTGGGCCAGAGCGCCGCAGCGGGCCCGGCAAGGGCAAGGCGCCAGGGTCCGTGGCGCGTCAGCCCCGTCGGGGCCCCGCGGAGGGGTAGAAAGAGCGGCGCCTGAGGCGCGGGCGCCGCGGGGAGCGTCGGGGCGGTGGGCACTCTTTGCAGTAAGAAGCTGTCCCCCCGGGGTAAGCGCTCGAGGACCCCATCGGGCCCGAGGGTTCCCCCGGCTTGCGCGACTTGCCCGGCCCCGGCAAGCCAGCGGGGCAGCGTAGGCGGCGTGCGCAGGGGCTGGCGAAAGAGGGCGCCTTGGGGCAGGCGCGCGCTCAGCTGGCCCTCGAGCAGGGCATAGGGGGGGCGCAGGCCGTAGCGATAGCGACGTTCCGTCTCCAGCCGTCCCCCGCCTGGGGGATCGAGGATGCTTAGAACCGTAATTTCGAGGAAGGTCGGTCGCTCGCTGCGACGCACCTCCAGGCGGCCCGCGAGGGCGCCGGCGAGGAGAATTTCGTAGTGGGTCGTTGCCCCTCGAGCCAGTAAGCGCTCCCGGACGTCGGGTTCGCCACACCCGCTTAGAAGGCCGAAGATCAGCACGAGGCACGCCAGGGCCGTCTTGTTCATTCCCGTCCCTTCTCTTCTGCCCGCCCGGGGGAAGGATTAGACTAGCGCGCTTTCCCAGCGAGACGAAGGCACCCCCATGGACGAGCGTTCCGAGCAGTCGTTCCCGGACCATTTCATTGCTCAGCGGATCCGCAAGGACCAGCAACAGGGCAAGCATGGCGGGGCCGTGGTGACGCGCTTCCCCCCAGAGCCCAATGGCTTTCTCCATTTGGGCCACGCGAAGTCTATCTGCCTGAACTTCGGTATGGCCGAGGCCTTTGCCGGGCGCTGTAACCTGCGCATGGACGACACCAACCCGGCGAAAGAGTCGTCGGTGTACGCAGACGCCATCGAACGCGATGTGACCTGGCTTGGCTTCTCCTACGGGGACCATCCCCGGCACGCTTCCGACTACTTCGAGCGCCTCTTCGAGTGTGCGGTGACGCTCATCGAACGGGGCCTCGCCTACGTCGACAGTCAGGACCAGGAAGCGATTCGCGCGCAGCGTGGCACCCTGATCGAGCCGGGCACGGAAAGCCCCTATCGGAGCCGCTCCGTGGAAGAGAACCTGGCCCTTTTCCAGGCCATGCGCGCCGGAGACTTCGAAGACGGGGCTCACGTGCTGCGGGCGAAGATCGACATGGGGTCGCCGAACCTGAACCTTCGCGATCCGGTGATTTATCGCATTCGCCGCCTCGCCCATCAGCGAACTGGGGATAGCTGGTGCATCTATCCCATGTATGACTATACCCACTGCCTTTCCGACGCCTTTGAAGGCATTACGCACTCCCTGTGCACCCTCGAGTTTGAAGATCACCGCCCCCTCTACGACTGGGTTTTGGACCAGTTCTCCTGGGATGTCCGCCCGGAGCAGATTGAGTTTTCCCGCCTCGAGCTCGAATACACGGTGCTGTCGAAGCGCCACTTGAATGCGCTGGTGACGGAGGGGCACGTGGCGGGCTGGGACGACCCCCGCATGCCGACCCTCGCGGGCCTGCGTCGGCGCGGCGTGCCTCCGCAGGCCCTTCGGGATTTTTGCGGGCGCGTTGGCATCACCAAGAGCGATGGCACGGTCGAAATGGCGCTGCTCGAGCGCTGCATCCGCGACGCCCTAGAAAGTGCGCCCCGGGCCCTCGCCGTGCTCCATCCCCTCCCCGTTGAGCTCCTGAATTATCCCCAGGAGCGCGAAGAATGGTTCGACGCCCCCCTTCATCCGAAGGCCCCGGAGGGCGCTCAGCGCCGCATTCCCTTTAGCCGCCACCTCTTTATTGAGCGTGATGACTTCATGGAAACGCCGCCGAAGAAGTACAAGCGGCTCTCTCCCGGAGAAGCGGTGCGGCTGCGTCATGGTTATGTGATTCGCTGCGAGCGCTTCGACGTCGGGGCCGATGGTGCCCCAAGTAAGCTTTACTGCACCGTGGATCTGGAAAGCCGGGCGGGTGGGGCGACGGCGGAGCAGAAGGTGAAGGGCGTGATTCACTGGGTTAGCGCGGCCCATGCGCTGCCGGCGGAGGTGCGCCTCTACGACCGCCTATTTACCGATCCGGACCCCAGCGGCGTGAAGACGGAAGGGGGCTTTCGGGACGTGCTCAACCCCGACTCCCTCGAGGTGTGCGCGGCGCGCCTGGAGCCGGCGTTGGGCGCTCTTGCGCCGGGCGAAGTCGTGCAGTTCGAACGGCTGGGCTATTTCTGCCCGGACCCGGACAGTACGGAAGCGTCCCGCCGCTTTAACCGCACCATCACCCTGCGGGATACCTGGGGGGGCAAATGAGCGTAACCGTGGGCGCGCTCTCGCACCTGCGGGTGCTGGAGCTCGGTCAGCTGATCGCGGGCCCCTTCTGCGGCCAGCTCCTGGGCGACATGGGCGCCGACGTCATCAAGATTGAGGCGCCGGGGGTGGGGGATCCCATGCGCAGCTGGGGCCAGGGCAAGCCCGTGTGGTGGTCCGTGATCGGGCGCAACAAGCGCTCCGTCACCTTGGATCTGCGCAAGCCCGAGGGCCGAGAGGTACTTCGAAGGCTGGCGGCCGAGGCCGATATCCTCATTGAGAATTTCCGCCCCGGGACCCTGGAGAAGTGGGAGCTGGCCCCGGAGGCGCTCCAGGCCCTAAACCCGCGGCTGATCGTGGTGCGGGTCAGCGGTTTTGGACAGACCGGGCCCTATGCGAAGCGGGCCGGCTACGGCTCCATTGGCGAGGCCATGGGGGGCATGCGCTATCTGGCGGGGGAGCCGGACCGACCCCCGAGCCGGGTGGGCTTGTCCATCGGCGACGCCCTTGCGGCCACCTTTGCCTGTTTGGGGGCGCTTACGGCGCTAGAGAGCCGGCACCGCTCGGGGCGAGGCCAAGTGGTGGATTCGGCGATCTACGAAGCCGTCTTGGCCATGATGGAAAGTACGGTCCCGGAATATACGGAGGCTGGGGTGATCCGCGAGCGCACGGGCGCCATCCTGCCGAAGATTGCCCCATCGAATGTCTACCCAACGGCAGACGGGGAGATGGTGCTCATCGGGGCCAATCAGGATTCCGTGTTTGCCCGCCTGGCGGAGGCCATGGGTGAGCCGGAGCTGGCCTCGGACCCCCGCTACGCGAGCCACGGCGCCCGGGGGAACCATCAAGGGGAGCTGGATGCGCGCATTGCGGAGTGGACCCACGGCTTCTCTGCCGATGCGCTCCTGGTCCATTGCGAGGCCCATGGCGTGCCCGCGGGGCGCATTTATCGGGTGCCGGACATGCTCAAGGACCCGCAGTTTCAGGCACGGCAATCCATTGTCCCCGTGGCCGACGAAACCTATGCTGCCTTGCAGATGCAAAACGTCTTTCCGCGGCTGTCGCAAACCCCGGGGAGAATCCGCTGGCCGGGGCCGGCCCTGGGGGCGCACACGGACGAGGTCCTGGAGGCCCACGGCTTTGATGCGGCGGCGCGAGCGGCGCTGCGCGCCGGCGGCGTCATCTAGTTTTCTAACAAGGAGGGGAATCATCATGGGTGTGCAACTGAAAAAAGACAGCGTGGATCTGGGTATCGTCACCCGCAATGCCGGCCCCATGGTCGCGTTTTATCGGGACCTGCTGGGCTTTACGGACGAGGGGCAGATGCCCGTGCCGAACATCGGCACCATGACGCGCCTGCGCTGCGGTACGAGTCTCATCAAGGTGGTGGAAGCGGCGCCGAAGGCCGACGCGCCCCCCGGGGGTATTGCCGGTGGCACGGGGTATCGCTACTGGACCCTCACGGTGACGGAGCTTGAGGCCCTGGTGGACAGCCTTAAGGCGGCGGAGGTCCCGGTCATTATTCCCGTGACCGAGCTCCGCCCGGGAATTCGCATTGCCATGGTGGCCGATCCCGACGGGAACTGGGTGGAGTTCCTCGAGGAAAGCGTGTGAACCACGCAGCCCTGGACCGGTCCCTCGCACGCAAGCTCCTAGAGGACATGGCGGCGCTGCAGGCGGAGCACAACAGCGCCGTCGATCCCGCTTGGCGCACGGCGGGGCTGGCCTATTATCGGGCGATTTGGGTGGAGTGCGCGGAGCTCCTCGATCACTTCGGCTGGAAATGGTGGAAGCATCAGGTTTGCGACGAGCCCCAGGTTCGCCTTGAGCTCGTGGATATCTGGCACTTTGGCCTCAGCATGATTTTGCTCGAGGAGGGCGTCACCGACGCGCTCGCGGACACCGTTCTGCGGGAGTTGGCCGTGCCGCGGGAACAGGCGACGCTGCGGGAGGAGGTGGAGACGCTTGCGGCGGCGGCCGTGGGCGCTCGCCGCTTCGATGTGGCGGCTTTCCTGCGCTGTCTTGCGGCCATGAAGATGGACCTCCCTCAGCTTTACCGCGCCTACATAGGCAAGAACGTGCTGAACGCCTTTCGCCAAGATCACGGCTATAAGGTGGGCCGCTATGAAAAGGTCTGGCAAGGGCGAGAGGACAACGTTCATCTTGTAGAGCTGGAGGAAACGCTGGACGTGTCTGCGCCGGATTTCCGGCAAGCGCTTTACGCCGCGCTGGAGGCCCGCTACGCCGCACGGTAAGGCGGCGCGCCGTCGCTGCACCGTTTGGTCATGATTTTGTGATCAAATGATCACCAGGGTGTCATCACACGGGCCTAGGGTGGGTAAAACTCGCCAGAGGGCCCGCCATGAACGAGACTGCTCCCTCCGATGCGACGGAGGCCGACGCTAAAATCCGCTTCCGCACGCTGTTTATCTCCGACCTTCATCTAGGCAGCCGTGGTTGCCAGGCCGACGCCCTGGCGGCGTTTTTGAAAGCCCATGAATGCGATCAGCTCTATCTCGTGGGCGATATCATTGATGGCTGGCGCTTGAAGCGCAGCCTCTATTGGCCGCAAAGCCATAGCAACGTCCTTCGTCGCCTCCTGACGCTGACGAAGCGAGGCACGGAGCTCATTTTCGTCACGGGGAATCATGACGAGTTTCTGCGGCGCTACTCGGACCACAGCTTTGGCAATCTGAAGCTCGTGGATCGCGCGGAACACCGCACCGCCGATGGACGGCGCTTCCTGGTGATTCACGGTGACGAATATGACGTCATCACGCGCTACCACCGCTGGATCGCCTTCCTTGGCGACGTCGGTTACAACCTGCTGCTTTCCGTTAACCGGGTGAATAATTATTTCCGCGAGCGTCTGGGTTTTGGGCGCTGGTCCCTGTCCGCCTGGGTGAAGCATCGGGTCAAGCGGGCCGTGAACTTCATCAGCGATTTTGAGGGCGCGGTGGCCTACGCCTGCGAGCGCGAGGGTTTCCAAGGCGTCATCTGCGGTCATATCCATCACGCGGAGATGCGTCGGGTTGGGAACATCGAATATCTCAACTGTGGCGACTGGGTGGAATCGTGTACGGCCTTGGCCGAGGACGACGAGGGCAAGATTCATCTCCTGTACTGGCACGAGGAGGTGGCGGCCTATCGGGAGGCCCCCTCGCGGGCGCCAGCGCCCCTGCTTGTCGATTCCCCGGCGCGGCAGGCGGACCCGATTTTGTCGGACCGCGCGGCATGAAGATCGCAGTTGTTACAGACGCCTGGCGGCCTCAAACGAATGGGGTGGTCACCACCCTCACGGAGGTTATGGCCCGGGTCGAGCGGCAGGGCCACCGAGTGCGGGTTTTTGAGCCCGGGCAGTTTTTCACCTTGCCTCTGCCCGCCTATCGAGAGGTGAAGGTGGCGCCGCTGCCCTATGGCTTGGGGGGAGCGCTCGAAGGTTTCGCGCCTGATGCGTTACACATCGCGACGGAAGGCCCCCTGGGGCTGGCGGCGCGGCGCTGGGCCCTACGCCGGCGCTTTCCCTTTACCACCTCCCTGCATACGAAATTTCCCGAGTACCTGCACGAGCGAACCCGCTTCCCCCTGGCGCTCGGCTATGGCTTTTTGCGTTGGTTCCACAGCGCAGCGCAAAGCACCCTGGTGACCACGGAAACGCAGAAGCGGGAGCTGGGCGATTGGGGCCTGCGTAATCTTCGGGTTTGGGGTCGGGGCGTCGCGCTTGAGGCCTTTCCCTTCGTGCCTCGTCCCAGGGTGACCGGGGCGCCGAGGCTGCTTTATGTGGGCCGGGTGGCGGTGGAAAAGAACCTGCCTGCCTTCCTCGATTTGCCCTATCCCGGGGAAAAGGTGGTGGTGGGAGATGGACCGGCGCGGGCGCAGCTTCAGGCGCGCTATCCGCACGTGCAGTTTTTAGGCTATCGCTACGGTGCGGCGCTCGCGGAGGCCTACGGGTCCGCGGACGTGTTCGTTTTTCCCTCGAAAACCGACACCTTTGGCCTGGTGATCTTGGAAGCCTTGGCGACCGGTACGCCCGTGGCGGCCTATCCCGTTGCAGGCCCCATCGACATCCTTCAGGACGGAGTGACCGGCGCGCTTCATAACGATTTGGCCGTCGCCGTGGAGCGGGCGCTGGCCTGTGATCGCATGGCCTGCCGGCGTTACGCGGAAAGCCAAAGCTGGGATCAAATTGCCGAGCGGTTCCTGGAGGATCTCGTGCCGTTGCCGACCGGCGCGGAGCTTGGGCGCGCTTAGCGGTACACTGGCGCCCTCGAAGCTCGGGGGCGCCTTATCATGGGAAGAGAACCGCTGCGTACGTTGATGGCACCGGGACTTCCGCCCCTGGCAGGTTTCTGGGCTCGCCGTCGAGACGGCAGCGGCGTTCTGACCCTTCCTGAACCGCCTAACCCGGCGGCCCTGGCGCCGTGGCTTGCGGCGCTAGCATCGACGCCGGCCCTGCCCCGGCTGCACGTTGTGCTTCCGGGCGAGGCCACAGCGGTGCTGCGCTATCTAGGGCAGGAAGGCTTTTTGCCCCGCCGAGGGCGCCTGCTCCAGCGGGGCTGGGTCTCCCTGGAACGATTTACCACGCCGCGCCTTACGGCCCCCAGCTTGAAGGGCGCCTTTCCCAACGCGCTGCGCGCCACCTTGCTCTTCGTATGCCGGGGGGAAGAGGTGCTGCTCATGGAGAAAAAGCGCGGCCATGGGGCTGGCCTGATCAATGGTCCCGGGGGAAAGTTGGAGCCTGGCGAGAGCCTCCTGGCCTGCGCCCTGCGGGAAACGGAGGAGGAGCTTGGCATTCGGGCGGAGGCCCCGGCGCTCTGCGCAGAGCTGCGGTTCCTTGACTGTGATGGCTCGAAAATTCATGGCTTCGTCTACCGAAGCCAGGGCTATCGCGGGGTGCTTCGAGAGACAAGCGAGGGTAAACCCTTCTGGGCGAAGCGTGATGCTGTGCCTTTTTGGCGGATGTGGGCCGATGATCGCCTTTGGCTGCCTTGGGTGCTTCGCGGGCACCGGCTTCGGGCGAGCTTCGCCACCGCCGGTTCGACCCTGTGCGCGGGCGAATTGCAGGTGGATGAGGGCCCTGCCCTGGGGCTTCCCCCGGAGCCGGAGGCGGCCAGGTTGTAGGCAGGGACTCCCCGGCGCACTAAACTGCGGCTTCACTTTTTATCGGCGGATGACAGCATGGGACAGCTTGACGGCAAGGTGGTCTTGGTAACGGGCGCAGCTCGGGGTATTGGGCGGGAATGCGCACTTCTGGCTGCTCGGGAAGGCGCCAAAGTCGTGGTGAACGACCTAGGTGGCTCGGTCAAGGGCGATGATCCCCTCGGCGATGCGGGCCCGGCGCAGGAAGTGGTTGACGAGATCAAGGCTGCGGGGGGCGAAGCTGTCGCTGACTCGCATAGCGTGTCCGATCGCGCTGGCGCCAAAGCCATGGTGGAGTGCGCCCTCGATACCTTTAAGGGCCTCCATGCGGTGATTAATCCCGCCGGGATCCTTCGGGACAAGATGTTTCACAAAATGACCGACGAGGACTGGGACGCGGTGATCGACGTCCATCTTAACGGCCACTACAACATCGCTCGGGCCGCGATTAACCACTTCCGTGATCAGGAAGATGGGTCTTTTGTGATGTTCACCTCCACGTCGGGGCTCATCGGCAATATCGGCCAGGCTAACTATGCCGCAGCAAAAATGGGTATCGCCGGCCTGTCCCGGATCATCGCCATGGAAGGGGCCGCGAAAAATGTGCGCTCGAACGTCATCGCGCCCTTTGCCTGGACGCGCATGATTGCCACCATCCCGGTGAAGGATGAGGCCAGTCAGAAGCGGGTGGAGATGTTCCAGAAGAAGATGCGCGCAGATCAGGTGGCCACCATGGCCGTCGCCTTAGCCGCAGCGAAGGACGTTTCTGGTCAGATTTTCTCCGTGCGCGGCAATGAGGTGTTCCTCATGAGCCAACCCCGCCCCGTGCGTAGCATTGCCCAGCTTGAGGGCTGGACTCCGGAAACGCTGGTCGAGCAGGGGCTGCCGGCCATGGCGGGTTCCTTCCACGACCTCGGCGCGACCAACAGCGTCTTCAGCTGGGATCCGGTCTAAGGGGCTCCGCGGTTTGGGTGCGCGTCCTTTAGGGTGAGCACCCAGATCGTCCCCGCTATGGCCGCCTGGGCGCCTACGAGGGCGCCTAGCACCGGCAGCGTGACCCCGACGGCGAGGGGTAGGCCAAAGGCCAAGGCGCTCATACGCTGGCTTCGCATCAGGCCGAGGGTTGTGGCAAAGGGCTGGCCCCGATTCTCCTGCGTGAAATCCAGGAACTGACCGGCCAGCAGCCACGCCGCAACAAGCAGGGTGAGGGGCGACGCCAGAAGCCCAAGCCCGGGGATCAGCGTCACCGCGAACATCAGCAGCAGGCGCGGCAAGGTCCAGCGCAGCTTCTCCCACTCGCGCCGGAACGTGGCGCCTAAATCTCCAAGCAGGCCCCTCTCCGTGCTCACAAGTCGTCCCGTTAGCAGGCGCTCCGTGCGCCGCGCCAGGGCGCCGTAGAAGGGCGCGGCGAGGGTTTGGCTCAGGAGCAGGGAAAGCACGCCCACGAGGGCCAAAAGGACCAGTACGGCAAGGGCTTGGAGGAGCCAGGTGAGGCCGCTTAGGGCATCGGGGAGGGCGCTGCCTAGGCTGTCCAAATAGGGCCATAGGGCGCCCAGCGCGGTGGCGGTGAGGGCTCCGTAGACCAAAAGCATCAGGCCCACGGGCGCGAGCACGAGCCCACGAAGCTCCGGGTGAACGAGAAGGCTTAGGCCTCGGCCATGGGCGCCTAGGGCCGTGCCGAGGCGGCTCACGGGCGGCCTTGCGCCGCCATCACGGCCGCATCCACAGCTTCCCTTAAGGTCAGCGCCATGCGTTCCAGCTCGGCGTCGGTCGTGGTCATGGCGGGCCCGAGGCAGAGAATGTCGCGTACCGTCCCTGTGCCCCCGGGGTAGTAGTACACCCCTCGCTTTAGTCCTTCTTCAAGTACCCCAAGGGTCAGTCGGGACGCTTTTGGAAAGGGGATTCCGGTGCTCCGATCCTCGACCAGCTCCACGGCGAGCAGTAAGCCTGCGGCGCGAATTTCCGCCACGTGGGGATGGTCGCCGAAGGCCGCATCTAGATAGGCCTTGAGACGCTGGCCTTTCTCTGCCGCGGCGGCTACGAGCGCTTCCTCTTCTAGAATAGCCAGCACCTCGCAGGCGGCGGCGCAGGCGCCGGGGTGAGCCCCAAAGGTATGGAACATGACCTCAAGCCCTGCGTCGGCGATGGGGTCGAGGACGCCGCGGTGGCTGAACACGCCGCCGAGCGGCGCGTAGCCCCCCGCAAGCCCCTTGCCGCCGACAAGAATATCGGGGACCACGCCCCAATGATCCCCCGCGAAGGCGCGGCCGGTGCGCCCGAACCCGGTCATGACCTCATCGAAGATGAGGAGCATGCCGTGCTGGCGGCAGCGCTCGGCGATGGCGGGCCAATAGCCCGGCGGCGGGGTGAGCGCGCCCCCGGAGGAGCCCACAATGGGCTCCGCCATAAGGGCGGCCAGGGTGTGGGCGCCTTCCTCGGCCACCACCCGATCGAAGTCGGCAAGGTAGTAGGCGAGCTGGGCCGCAGGATCCAGCCCCGCGGGGCAGCGGAGGGGATAGGGCGTTTCAAGCTGGGGAAAGGACTGGAGGAGGGGCCCGAGGCCCGCTTTGCGGCCGTCGTGGCCCCCGACGGCTGTGGTGCTGATCGTGGTGCCGTGGTAGGAGAGGCTGCGGCCAAGGATCTTTGTTCGGGCGGGCTCGCCTCGGGCCTGAAAATGCTGAATCGCCAGCTTCATGGCCACTTCCGTGGATTCCGATCCGCCGCTTGAGAAGTACACCCGGTCCAGCTTGCTGGGGAGCCAGTGTGCGCGTAGGCGTTCCGCGAGGGCTTCCCGGCTCGGGGTGGACCAGGGCGGTACGGCGTAGGTCAGGGTGGCCGTCGCATCGGCTAGGGCATCGGCAACGCGCCGTCGACCGTGGCCGATGTTATTGACGATGGCCCCCCCGGCGGCGTCTAGAAGGGCTTCTCCCCGGTCCGTCCACAGGGTGCTGCCCTGGGCCCGCACCACTCGCAGGGAAAAGCGCCCGGGCAGAAAGGGCCAGGGGTCGCTCGGTAGGCTTTGGCTTTGCAGAATCGGCTGATGCATGGCGGTCTCCCTCGAAGCGATGAGGATGCCATCGCCATCGCCATGGCGGAAGGAAAAGCGCCGCGAACTTAGCCCTGCTGCAGGGCGGGGTCGAGGGTACCAAGGTGGAGGAGAGGGGAGGCGTCGAGATCACCGGCGTCCATCATATCCGCAACCCGCTGCAGGGCCGCGAGGATCATGGACTGTTCCCAATCGGCGAGGCCCTCATAGCGCGCGATAAAGGACTGCTGCAGGGGCGTCGGCGCTGTGCTGAGGGCGGTCTCCCCGGCCGCCGTGAGGTGCGCATGGACCTTGCGCTTGTCAATTGTGCTGCGCTCTCGGTAGATCAACCCGCGCCGCTCTAGGCGATCGAGAATGGTGGTGACCGTGGCTTGGCTGAGCCGCACCTCCCGAGCGATGGTGCCAATGGTGACATCGCCCATGCGCTGGATTGCCGCCAGTATCAGCAGCTGCGGCGAGGTCAGACCGGCGGTCTTAGAAAGCTGTTTCGAGTAGAGTTCGGTGGCTCTCATGATGCGTCGAAGGGCGATGAGAACGTCTTGCGGGGCCTGGGACATGGCACGCTTCGTGGGCAAAAAATAAAGAAAAAGGGTAGCCCATCGCAGGGCCCGGCACTAGACCTTTAGGGGCCTAAAATTTTGACCTGATGCGGGGAATTTGCCTCCGGGTCCCTTCGTGGCAAGCTGTATTCATTCATCTGCTTTAAGAGGGGGAGTTCAGGATGGCGCACGCTGTTGAAGGGATTCAGGCCGCGGCGGTCACGGATTGGTTTGAGGCTCACATTCCCGGGGCGCGGGGCCCCTTTGCCTTCTCCCTGATTGCCGGGGGGCACTCGAACCTCACCTATGCGGTGACCGACCCGGCGGGGCAGCGCTACGTACTGCGGCGGCCGCCCCTAGGCCATGTGCTGCAGAGCGCCCACGATGTGGCGCGGGAACATCGCATCATTTCGGCCCTGGCTGGCGAGGCTGTGCCGGTGGCCCCGGCGCTGGGCCTTTGCGAGGACCCGGCGGTCAACGACGCGCCCTTCTACGTGATGCGTTTTGTCGAGGGCGCTGTGCTTCACGACGCGGACAGCGCCTTGGGTCTTCCTCAGGCTGAGCGCGCGGCGCTTGGCGAACACGTCATCGACGTGCTGGCCGCGCTTCATGCCCTCGATCCCGACGCCGTGGGCCTCGGCACCCTGGGGCGGAAGGAAGCCTACCTCGCTCGCCAGCTGAAACGCTGGACGACCCAGTGGGAAAACTCGAAGCAACGGGAAATCCCCGCCATGGAGGCCGCCCGAGCCTTGCTCGGGGAGCGGATGCCCGAGCAGGTGGGCGCCAGCATCGTCCATGGCGACTACCGCCTGGGGAACATGATCGTGGCCGATGGGCGGATTCAGGGCGTCCTCGATTGGGAGCTGTGCACCCTCGGTGATCCCCTCGCGGACGTCGGCTACCTGTTGAATGCCTGGATTCAACCCGGAGAAGTGGACACGCGTCAGGGGGACCAAGCGCCCACCGCTGTGGGCGGCTTCGGTGACCGGGAGGCCCTGGCGGCGCGCTATGCGGCGCAAACCGGTCGTGATCTTTCGCAGATTGCCTACTACCGCGCCTTCAGCCATTGGCGCCTCGCCGCCATCGGGGAAGGGGTCTACAAACGCTATCTGCTGGGCGCCATGGGGACGCGAGAGGATCTCGACCTATCGGAGTTCGCCGACTCCGTGGTGCGTCGGGCGGAGGCCGCGCTTGAGCTGCTCGAGGGAGGGCAGGGGTAATGCAGGACCGACCTACTGCCGTCGAGCTTTTAGAGACTTTGGCCACTTACCTCGAAGAGGAAGTGAGCCCTGAACTTAACGGGCCGCTGGTCTATCGAACGCGCGTTGCCTTGAACTTGCTCTCCGTGGTGACCCGGGAGCTGGCCGATGCGGAGGCCCCCGCGCGGCAGTGCGCACGGCTCGCGACCCTGCTCGGGGTCCCGGTTCCGGAAGGCCCGACGGCGGCGGCCGCCGCCACGCTCAATGCCACGCTTGCGGAGCGGCTGCGCCAACCTGCGACCCTGGGCTTCGATGAAGCGGCCTGGCCTGTGCTCATGGCCGGCGCCCGGGAAAAGCTCGCGGTGCTGCGGCCCGGCTACGACAGCTATGACAGCGCTCAGGAGCGGCCGAGTCAGGGAGGCCAGTCATGAGCGCCCCAGAAAGCGCCCAGCAGCGCGAAGCGCGACTGAAGGACGGGCTCGCCGGGGTCTTCGCCGCTGAGCTCGGGCAGGAGGTTCGCATCGAGGAAATCGTTGTGACCTCTGCCGGGGCCCGACGCGGCAATGTCCTTTTCTCGGCCATCGAAGGCGATGGCACCAGCAGGCGCTTCTGTGTCACCTACCTTCCCACCCTAAATATCGAGCTCTTACCCATTCCTCAGGAGGCCGCGCTGTTTCGCCTCGCCGAAGAGAGTGGAGTGCCCGTCCCTCACGTGCACTTTGCGACGGAAGCCCCGGAATGGCTGGGCGGTCCCTTGTTCGTGAGCGATTGTGTCGCCGGCGAGACCGTGCCCCGGAAGGTGCTGCGAAAGGTGGCGGCCGAGGGCACAGGGACGCGTATTGCCGAGCAGCTTGGTGCCGCCTTCGCGGCGCTCCATCGCATTGATCCCGCGCTGGCACCGCCTGCGCTGGCGCGGCCGGAGCGTTCCCCCGTGGAGGACGCCTTGGCCCGCACTGATCTGCAGCTTACCGAGCTGCTTCAACCCTCGCCGATCTTTTCCTATGCCCAGCGCTGGTTGGAAAGCCACGCGCCCACGGGGGCGCCGGACTTGGCGATCGTTCACGGTGATGTGCGCAATGGCAACGTGATCATCGACGAGCAGGGCCTTGCCGCTGTGCTTGATTGGGAAGTGGCGAAGGTTGGGGATCCTCTGGAGGACCTGGCCTGGACCTGCCTACGCTGTTGGCGGTTTGGAGAAGATGACAAGGAAGTGGGGGGCTTCGGACCGAGATCCCCCTTTGCCGCCGCCTATGAGGCGGGGGGCGGAACCTTTGATATAGAGCGTTTTCACTGGTGGAAGGTGCTCGGAACTTATCGCTGGGGGCTGGGCCTAGCGGGGCAAGCCGCGGCTCATCTTGATGGGCGGTTTTCGAACATTGTGATGGCCATGAGTGGCCGGCGCGTGGGCGAGCTGGAATATGATCTACTGACCCTGCTGAAACCCTAAGGGCCGAAATAGAGCATGAGGGGGGTTTTTTTCCCGCGCCGGCTTGCGCCGGCGCGGGAGGGAAAACAGCGTGCGAAGCATGGCGGTCCGCAATCGAGGGGGGAGGGGGAGAGAGTCGAACCGCCCCACGCTTAAACCGAGTTGAACGTGCGTAGCATGTCCAACAGGGGTCTAGCATATGCCCTAGACTTTATGTGGTCAACCCCCGGACAGGAGGCCGTTCGTCAGGTGGACAAACGGTAGATGGGCCCCGTGTCCATGACACGGGGTGGTGCTTGGGTTACTGAATCATCCCTTCAACTTCGGCGACGTTCTCCAGGGCCTCTTCCATGAGGGCCCGGGCGTGGGCCGTCACCCGATGGAGATACGCGTGGAGAGCCGCGTCCGTGGGATTGCGGCTTTTGCAGCTTGCGCTGTAGGCCTCAAAGGCCGTCAGGCTGCCGATTAGGGTGATCAAATGTTCCGGGCATTCGCATTCGACGGAGCGTGACAGCCCGGCGAGGCGAACCAGATCATCATCATTAAAGCGCCGCGGCGGGATCGCATCACCCAGCTCCGGGCGGAGCCCGTCGTCAAAGGCGCTGGGCTCCACGGCCATCTCGCCTTCGAAGCGGCAGGCGATGGCCAGCTCTTCAAGGGAGACAGGGGAGCGCAGAATCATGGCGCCCGCGCCCTTCAAGGCCTCGAAAACCTCGCGCCGCCCAAAGCCCGTCACCAGGACGGCGCGGGGGGTGCCCGCCCGTTTCATGAGCGCGGTGACCTCTTCCACGGTCTCTTCATACACCCCTGCGTACTCAAGAATGAGGACGTCAGGGGCGAGGGAAGGAAGGGCTCGCTCGAAATCGCTATAGACCCGAAAGGCGCCGATGAGGCTCAGGCCATCGAGCCGCTCGGCGGCGGCATCGAGGTAGGCCGCGAGGGTTGAGCCATAGACCACGGCGCGCACGGGGCGGGTGGCGAACTGCTGAACCTGCTGGCGAGACCGGTTGTCCTGCTGCAGCCGTTCCCGTAGCTGGCTATCGGTGAGGTTAGCCACAGAGGAAATGGGATTACCCAGATCCACCAACTGCTTAATCATGGTGAGGCGTTCGACGTCTTCACGAGAGTAGATGCGGCCGAGGGATTCGGTGCGCCGCGTTTCGACTACGGCGTAGCGGCGCTCCCAGGCGCGGAGTCGATCGACGGAGATCCCCGTGAGCCGGGCGACGGCCCCAATGCGATAATTCTGACTGCTGTCTTGCTTTTGGCTCATGAAAACCCACTCAGGTCGTGCCTAAGATGCGGGTGGCTGCGTGCCAAGTTGCCGCGTAAGTGCGCGCAGTATAAGTTAATTTTTCTCCTTGTCGAGGTTTTGTGCTGATCGAAAGCGATACAGCCTGGACGCCCCCGGCGCCGCGCGGGAAATGTCCCGGGAAAGCCTCGTCTCCCCAGGCCTGAGCAGGCACACTAGGGCTCTGCGGGCGAGCTTGGGAGGGTTCATCGTGACAGCACTGGCAAACAATATTGGCGATCTTTTAACGCGGCGGGCCGCGCTCAATCCCGACCGGGAGGCGGTCTACGACGTGGCCCGGGGCGTGCGTTTAAGCTTTTCGGAGCTGGCCGGGCGGGCCCATGCTCTGGCCCACGCGCTGGCGGCCGACGGGGTCAAGCCCGGGGATCGGGTTGCCCTTCTGCTGATGAACAGCGCCGAATTCATTGAAAGTTTCTTCGCCATTGCCCGCCTGGGTGCGGTGATTGTTCCCTTGAATTGGCGCCTCACCCCCGAGGAGCTCCGCTTTATCCTTCAGGACAGCGGCGCCCGCACCCTCATTTTTGACGAGGATTTTGAGGACAGCGTGACGGCGCTCATGGCCTTTGATGATCGCACGGGCTTGGAACGCCTCCTCGCCGTGGGTGCGCCGTCGTCCCTTGCCGGTGCCAAGCCCTACACCGCGTTCCGCGACCAGGGCGCGTCGACCCCGCCGCCCCTGGGCGCACAAGATCAAGACCCGCTGTACATCATGTATACCTCGGGCACCACGGGCTTGCCGAAGGGGGTGGTCCACACGCATGAAAGCGCTCTCTGGGGGGTGCTCACCATTTCGGCCACGGCGGATCTGCGCCCCGGGGATCGCTACCTCCAAGCCCTACCGCTTTTCCATGTGGGGGCGCTGACCCCGGGGACGGCCTGCATCTATTTGGGCGTGACCAGCATCGTCATGCGCAGCTTTGATCCCGCCCAGGCTTGGCGTTTGATTGAAGAAGAGCGCGTGACCACGGGACTGCTCGTGCCCGCGATGCTCAATTTTATGCTCCAGGTGCCCGCCTTCGAGGCCTTTGATCGCAGTGCGCTGCGCTGGATCATGTCCGGCGCCGCGCCCGTGCCCGTATCCCTGATTGAGCGCTATGGCGCCTTGGCCATCGACATTCTTCAGGTTTATGGCTTAACGGAAACCTGCGGCCCGGCGTGCCTGATCGATTCCGAGAGCGCCCTGGCCCGGGTCGGCTCCACGGGCCGAGCGTTTTTTCACAGCGACGTGAAAATCGTCGCTGAGGATGGCACGACCTGCGCGACGGGGGCCCCGGGCGAGGTGTGGGTTCGGGGCCGGCACATTATGCGGGAGTACTGGAATCGTCCTGAGGCCACGGCGGAAACGCTGGTTAAGGGGTGGCTGAGAACCGGGGATGTCGCCACCATGGACGCGGAAGGCTTCGTATATATTCAGGATCGTATTAAGGACATGATCATTTCCGGCGGCGAGAACATCTACCCGGCGGAAGTGGAGAACGTGCTGCTCGGCGTTCCGGGCGTTGTCGATGCGGCGGTGATCGGCATGACCTCCGAGCGCTGGGGCGAGTCGCCCCTGGCCATTCTCGTGCGGGATGACCCTACCCTCGGTGAAGCCGCGGTCCTCGCCCATTGCCAAAGCCGGCTCGCGCGCTACAAGCAGCCCCGGGCCGTGCGCTTCGTGGACAGCATCCCGAGGAACCCCTCGGGCAAGATACTGAAGCGGGTGCTTAGGGAGCAGTTTCCGGAACCCGCGCCGGAATAATAGAAGGGTCGAAAAGGGGGGAGCATGGAACTTGAGGAGCTAGAGCAGCGCCTGCAGCCGTTCGTAGAGCACTGCTACGGCGAGGCGAACGTGCGGGTCTTCGACGTCAAGAAAATGCCAGGGCACGCGGGTTTTGCCTATGGGTATCGGGTGGCGATCGGCCGGGGAGCGGACGCTCGGGAAGAGGGTTGGTTTTTGCGTCTGCCGCCGCCCAACGTGAATTGGCGGGGCACCGCGGACGTGCTGCGCCAGGTCACGGTGCTCAAGGCTCTGGATGGAACCGCCGTGCCCCACTGCAGCGTGCGCTGGAGCGGCGGTGAGGGCGATGCCCTGCGCTTCTTTGATCGTCCCTTCTTCGTGGTGCCACAGCTTGAGGGGGATGTGCTCCGTCTTGGCGCTGGGGAGTGGGGCGCCGCGCTGACGCGGCCCCAGCTTGAAGTGCTTGGCCAGGAGGTCATGACGGCCCTGGCCGGGATCCACCGGGTGCCCTGGGCGCCGCTGAGCTATCTTGGCGATCCCGTGCCCTTTGAAGAGGACGTTGCTCGCTGGGATCCGCTCTTTGAGCGTGCCGCCGATCCGGAGATGCTCAAGCGGGCGCCGGAGGTGCGGCGGTTGCTGCTGGAGCGCATCCCCGAGACGGCGCCCATCGGCGTCTTTCACGGCGATTTTCAAACGGCGAACCTCTTTTGTGGCTTCGATGGCCGTCTAAAGGCGGTTATTGATTTTGAGCTCACGGGCATTGGTGCCACCCTGAACGATCTCGGCTGGATTTGTACCTTCAGCGATCGGGCGGCCTGGGCCGACGGCAGTGAACGCGCCTTTTTTCTCGAGCCGGAAACGCTTATCCGCTATTACGAGGCCGCCTGGGGCGAGCCCGTTGCCGATCTCGCCTGGTACCGCGCCCTCGCGGCTTACAAGTTTGCCTTGATCACCGGCTTTAACCTCATGCTTCATCGTCGGGGTAAGCGAGATGACCCCCTCTGGGAAGTGACACGCCATTCCATGACCCCCCTCATCGACCGTGCCCTGGCGTTGCTCGCCGGGGACGTTTAAGCCAAGGAGTGAGTCCTATGAGTCAGGCTTTCACCATGACGATTAACGGTGCTGCCGTGGGCAGCACGGAATCCCTTGCTGTCATTGACCCCGCCACGGGGCGGCCCTTCGCTGAGTGCCCCGATTGCAGCGAGGCTCAGCTCGATCAGGCCGTGCAGGCCGCGAAGGCAGCCCTGGGGGCTTGGCGTGCCGATGAAGCCGCCCGCCGGGATGCCCTGGGCAAATGCGCGGACGCCATCGAGGCCAAGGCCCAGGCCATCGCGCCCATCCTCACCCAAGAGCAGGGCAAGCCCCTGGGACGGGCGCTGGAAGAGCTGTACGGCGCCGCCCTGTGGTTCCGTTCTACGGCCGCGTTGCCTCTGGAAGATCAGCTTTTGCGGGAAGATGACCAGTTCCGTGTAGAGCTGCGCCGCCGTCCCCTGGGCGTGGTCGCCGGCATCACTCCCTGGAATTTCCCCGTGCTTCTGGCGGTATGGAAGATTGCGCCGGCCCTGCTGGCGGGCAACACCTTCATTCTCAAGCCTTCCCCCTACACGCCGCTCTCCAGCCTAGCGCTCGGGGACGCGCTACGGGAGGCACTGCCCCCTGGGGTCTTTAACGTCGTCTCCGGGGGCGATCAGCTCGGCCGCTGGCTCACGGCGCATCCGGACGTGCGTAAGATTTCCTTCACCGGCTCCGTGGCTACGGGCAAGCACATTGCGGCCGCCGCGGCGCCGGATTTAAAGCGCGTCACGCTGGAGCTCGGAGGCAACGATCCCGCTATCGTGCTTGCCGATAACGATCCCGCCAAAATTGCGGAAAAGCTGTTCTGGAGCGCCTTCGCGAACAGCGGCCAGGTATGCGTGGCGGTGAAGCGCCTCTATGTCGAAGAGCCTCTCTTCCCCGCCGTGGTAGACGCCCTTGGGGCCCTGGCGGAGCGGGTGAAGGTGGGACCTGGGTCCGCGGCCGATAGCGAACTTGGGCCCCTGAATAATCGGGCTCAGTTCGATCGGGTTAGCGAACTTGTAGATGACGCGCGGAGCCACGGTGCGAAGGTGGTGGCCGGGGGGCGGGCTCTGGCGAACGAAGGCTATTTCTACGCGCCGACCATTCTCACGGGGGTGGAGGAGGGCGTGCGGCTGGTGGATGAGGAGCAGTTTGGCCCAGCGCTACCGGTTATGTCCTTTAAGAGCGTGGATGAGGTGCTCGGTCGGGCAAATGGCACGCACTTCGGCCTTGGGGGCTCCATCTGGACCGAGGATTTAGAACGCGGTGCGGCCCTGGCCCGCGATCTCGATTGCGGCACGGCCTGGGTGAATCAGCACATGAATCTGGCCCCGGACGTCCCCTTTGGGGGCTCTAAGTGGTCTGGGATCGGCTACGAGAACGGCACCTGGGGCCTGGCGGCGTTCACCGAGTATCAGGTCATTAACGTCGCTAAGCAGTAAGGCTTAGCGTGCTCAGCTTGGTCGCCGTGGGGGCCTTGGCCTTCGCGGCGGCTACCTTCCTACCCGTGCCCTCGGAGGGTGCCGTGCTGGGCGCATGGCACGCTGGAGAAGCGCTTTTCCCCCTCTGGCTGGTGGCGACCCTGGGCAACACGGCGGGGTCCCTCGCCATGTATGCCCTAGGCCTTGGGGTGGTGCGCTGGCCACCTCTCCAGGCCCGCCTGGCCGGGCCCCGGCAGGCCTACGCCGCTTGGCTTGCGCGCTATGGGGCGCCGGTGTTGCTCCTTGCCTGGCTGCCGGGAGTAGGGGATGCGCTTCCTCCGCTTGCGGGCGCGCTTGGCGTTTCGGCGCGCGCGGCTGCCCTTTGCCTGTTTCTCGGTAAGGGCGCGCGCTATGCCGTGGTGCTGGGTACGGCAGAGGCCCTTCGCGCGGCCTAGAAGGGGCCGCCGAGGGGGAGGCCTAAGCGCCCACGCCCGGCCACCTCGAAGGTGGGTTCGCCCACCATGATGTGTTGCGTGGTGACGTGGACGTCGCGGAAGCAGCGTTGGAGTCGGCTCGTGTCATAAATGGCCGACCCGCCGCCGCCGTGGTAGGCCGCCGTGGTGGCTTTCGCGGCGGTCCAGGTGGCATGGGAGGCGGCCAGGCGAAGACGACGCCGATGCTCACCGGTGAGCTTTTCCCCGGCCCTGGCCGTGCCCCAGGCCGCGTCGGCGGCCTGTTCCATAAAGGCGCTTGCCGCGGCAATTTGCCCCTCGGCTTTGGCAATCGCCATTTGCACCGGTGCCCGCTCCGCGAGGCGCCGCTTGCTGCCCGCAGGCGCTTTGCGCTGGGCCAGCTCGGTCCACTCGTCTAGGGCCCGTTCCGCCAGGCCGAGGCTGACGCTTGCTACCCCCAGGGCCAGCAGGCCGAAGGTGGGAAAGCGGTAGAGGGGGGTGCGCACCCGAGGCGCGGCCCCGAGGGGGACGCTGAAGGCCTCGTCGACGAAGCGCTCCGTTACGGACATATCGCCGGAGCCTGTGCCGCAGAGTCCGCTGACGTGCCAGGTGTCGTAACGGGTGATTTGCTCCTGGCGAAAAAAGAACAGGCGCTGTTCCGGGAG
>JADHNU010000048.1 GCA_016779325.1 Pseudomonadales bacterium | reverse complement strand
CGAGCACGGAAAACTCATTATTCAACCGCTCAAAGGGGCCTTCCGTGGTGAAGTCGAGGTCCGTCACCGCCGTGCGCTGAGGACCGAGGATGCCCATGTGAAGCCACATGGAGGCCGACCCCGGGCCACCGTTATAGGCGAAGAGAATCGGGCGGGCGCGCAGATCTGCATCCTTTTTCACATAGGCCGTATAGCCAAAGTGGGCGATGGGCTCCCCTTCCTCATCCTCCATTTGCAGCGTGCCGGCCGTGGCGCGGTACTGGATGACCTTACCGTCAATGCGCACGGACCCGTCGCTCTCCGCATGCAGCAGTTCAGGCAAATCCTTAGCCGCGTCGGCGCTTTCCTCCGTACCCGCGGCGAGGGCGCCGGCGCCGAGAAAAAGGACGGCAAGCAGTATAAGGTGGCGCAAGCGGTTCATAGAGCTCTCCTAGTTTTGATACATCACAGTTTCATCCCACCGAAATCCCACGCCCCCAGCCAACCAGAGACCGGAAGCCGCGGGCCGAGGTCCACGGATCGCAAGCCGCTGGGGCAAACCAAAGCGCGGCGCCAGCGCGGCCTCTCCTCGCACCGTTGAGCGATGCAAAATGCGAAGGCCCTGGGCGTCACGAGGCTGATGCGCCGCTGCCGTTGCCCGGTGGGCCACGGCGAGATTATCAACGAAAACACAGTCCCCCTCGCCATACTCGAAGCGTAGGGCGTCGCCTCGGGCAAAGCCTGCATTGAGCACAGCGTTGTACGCTTGGCACAGAGCGCGCACCTCGTCCTCTTCCAGCAGGCGAAGGGCGCCGACCTCCCCCTGCCGCTCAACAACCGCCCCCGTCATGCCAAGATGAAGCCAAAGGGATAACCGTCCTGAGCGCGGATGCACGTGTACCAGGGGGTGGACCACGCCAGTGTTGGAATTCACGGAGGCCAGGGTCGCGAAATAGGCCTGCTGGTCCTCAGGCAGCGCGTCAAAAGCGGCACCCTGATGGGCGAATTCCGTCCCGCCACCCCCCGGGGCTCGGTGTACCATGTGATAACCGGCATGGGAGAACGTCTCGGGAAGGAAACTGCCGTCGTTATGCCACTGAGGCCCCACGCCAGGGATGCCCTCCTGCGGATCGTTGGAAAGGCGAAAGATATGGGGGTTTCCCTCAGGCGTGGCCGGATGGATGCTATGAGTACTGTGTAAAGCCCGTCCGCCCCACCAACAGCTAGCTCGAAGAAAGGCCTTCGGGCTCAGATAGGTTTCCCCAGGGAACACCAAGAAACCCCGCTCAGCCATCTCTTGCTCTAAGGCGCCGCGGACCGGTGCCGCCGGTGCCGGGCCTGCCAGGGCAAGGCCATGCACCACCGCGCCAACGCCCCCAAGGGCGACCACATCGATGCCCGCTGCCGCCAGGATCGTCTGGCGCTCGCTCGTTCCAGCTTGGAGAGGGCGTTCGTTCATGGCCTTACCCTACCGGCCTACTCCGCCAGCTGACAAACCTGGACCGTGGCGACGGGGTTGCAACGCCCAACGCTCGGCAGGCGCACCACGTAGTCCTGGCCAAACTCCGCCGCTGGGCGGTAATAGTCCGTGCTGACGGCCTGGGCGCCGCTGGCCAAGGCCGCTTCCCGGCGCGCCGTCGCGCCCTGCCGGGCTTCCACCGTATCGGCGTCCGCCCGGGTGCGCACCATATAGCCTGCGGCCACGAGCCGGCGAATGCGATCGCCCTCGGCGAGCGGGTCGTTAATAACCAGTATCGCCGCCCGAGGGTCCGTCTCAGGCAGGCTCATGAACATGGGGCGCGCAGCACCGGTGTCGTAGAGCGCGCGCTTTCGTCCGCCCTCATCAAGCAGAAACAGCACCTTCCCACGAGCGGCCTCCAGGGACGGCCAGCGGCGCCCGGCCACCGCTTCCGGGCGGATCATGCGGTCCCCCAGCACAGCTTCGAGCACGGCATCAAAGGCATCGAACGCGGGGCCATCAAAGCGCACAGGGTCCGGCAAGCGAGGGATCGCCTCGTCTTTGGCGTTAAACATGATCCACAAGGGCAGGTGACGAGGATGGGCGTCACTCCAGGCGCGAATCTGCTCCAAGCAGGTTCGGAGGGGCGAGCAATGGCTCGCCATATCGATGCGCTGTACGTGGCCGATGGGAAAGGCGCCGCTTTCCGGGTCGTAGAACGCATCCAGCTCCAACACGCGCAGGCCCCGATCAAGCTGCGCAGCAAGGGGCTCGTGCTCGTAAGCCAGGGCCGCCGCCGTCTCCGGTGCCAGCCACCGCAAAAGGGTCGCCCAAACCCAAGGCTGAGCTTTTTTGTAGCTATTATGGGAACCGATGAACTGGATCTGGTTCATGCGCAGGTCCCCGGGCGCTTCCTGGGCCCCTCGGGCAAGGGAAGCGAGAAGCATGGCGCCCACGACAACCAACATCCCCCAACGCCCTGGGGCAACGTCTCTTCCACGCATGGGTTATCTCTCCCCAAGGACTCCGGGAGCTCATGTTAGCGGAGAACGGCGTTGGCGGACGACGGACTTTCTGCCTCAACTCCGAAGGGGGGAGTGCCGCTGCCGCGAGCATCCTGGCGGACGCCGCGGCAAGGCACGAACTTGATCTCGGCTAAAACAATTTCGGTGTATCCAAGCTAGGGCCGAGGCCCATGCTCCGGCCCTAGCAGCGCCCTAGCGAGTCGCGTGAGAACGATGGAAATCGACCTCGCAGTTGAAGGGGTTCGCATTCGGCGCGAGTCTTCCGCCCCCGCCCATGGAACGATCCATCATCTCGCCAATGGCTGCGCCGGAACCTGCGGTCATGCGCAGGAAGTCCCAGGGCTCGTTCTCAATGCCGACGTTCGTCAGCCAGACCGCCTCTAACAGGTCTCCGTCCGTCCGACTGTCTCGATTCTGATTTTTAACGGCGGCGACCAGCCCCTCGAGGTCAAGCTCACTGTCTGGCTTAAACTGGCATTTTCCAAGCATTACCATCTTTTCCGAGGGCGCCTCTTCCGAGGGGTCGGTGACGAGAACCGTCGCAAAGGCGGGCAGCTTGCAGCTGACCAGGGAAAACAACTCTTCTCGCAGCTTAGCGGCCGAGGCGGAGCGCCAGGCCTCCGCGCCTTTCGCATAGGCCGTCCAACTCGGGTGGTAATTCACCCAGCGGAAATCGGCCTCGTCGAAGGGCGCCGCGACAGCGACAGGCTCCCACAGGAAGGTGTTGCCTTCGAGGCCCTGCTTCTTAACCCACGGGGAAAACGCCTCTCGGGCGAAGCTCGCAACCTCGCTCAAGCTATGGCCGTCGTTCAGCTGACAATCGTAAACCTCGGCATAGGCCCGAGGCATCTCATGGTGATCTGCAGCCGCCGCGGCAGCTAGGAAAATACTGGGAAGCACCACTAAAGCCCGAAGATTCATCGCGTTCTCGCTCTTTGAATAAAAGAAAGGGCAAGCACCAACCGCCCAGCCTGAACCTAGAAAAGCCAAGTAAGGAAAACCAACAGGCTATCAAAGAAGAAACGACAAGCGGCCAGCTTTGAGATGTTTGCTAACAATTCCTGAAAGCCGAAATGACGGAAACGCCCGTCCATCGCCAGTGGGAAGGCGGCGCTGCGACCGGCACTGGCCCCTAGAGCGGAAAGCACTCAGTTTGTTTCTTCCAATCTTCACGAGGTACGCGTTATGAAAAACAGGCTCTTGAGCTTCTGCTTACTGCTGGCGTCTAGCGCCACCTGGGCCGCGGCAAGCCCGACCCCCGAGTTCACCGCGATTTATCAAATCAAGACGGAAAACCAAGCCGTCGTCGCCGGTGCGTGGGCACGTTTCGCGCAATCAGAGTGCAGAAAAAATCTCCCGGCGGCATTTAGAATCATGCGAGAGAGCTTCAATGGTGACGAAGATATCTCCCATTCCGTTATCTGGAATTTTCCAGACGCCCAGGCCATGCAAACCACCTTCAACAAGATCCGTGCTTGCCGGGAATGGGCCGATGCTCAGCAGGTAATCGACCGAGCTCGAGAGCCAAAGAGCCAGCTTCTATTGAAGACCCTAGCCGCGGGCGGCGACTATACCCAGGACCAGGCCTACTTTGTTTGGCAGCTTCGTATCTCCGACGAAGCCGCCTACCTTGCGGAATACCGAAAGCTCATGGCGGACCAAGAGGAAAGTGGGCAAGTCACCGGAGCTTGGGGACTTTGGCGAGTGCTCGGTGGGGCGACCGATGAGGTAACCCATATTGCTTACGCTGGCGCAGCCAGCCTTCCCGCCTTGCTTTCGGCGAGCGAACCCAGCGCGGCCTTCACCAAGTTTCAAAGCAAGGTCAGCAAGCTCCGCAAAATTCATCGCATGAATATCAACCGAGTCCTGGCTGATCTTTAGCCTCAGACCCTCAGAACGCGCTTGCCCAAGCCTGGGCAGGCGCGCCCTGTCATTAACCTTTACAACTTTTGAAGCTCTGACTAACGGTTTGAACCGTTGGTCCCCCTACGGCAGCTTCAGCCGCTTCCCCTTAGCCCCGTTCTAAAAAGGCAGTGCTAGCTTCAAGCTTTGGGTAGAGAGGGCATTAATGTGTCAAAGCTTAATAAACGGATTCCTTGGCCCCGCTGGGCCTTTCGCGCCAGCGCTTTCGCTCTTCTGGGTTTGAGCTTTCAGGCCCAGGCCGAACTTGCGCCAGAAGGCGCGATTACCACCCTGATGGTTCAAGCCAAAGATCCTAAGGCCTATATCGAGGGCCTCGCGGCAAACAGGGCCCTCTTTGAGGCCCTTGGGTCACAGGCAGCAGGTTACTGCCTAACTCGCACCGGCAACGACTACGGGGGCCAGCTATTTGTTTGGAATGCCTATGGTTCCCTAGGAGACGCCATGGCCTCTGCGGCCACCTATGACCCCTACGCCGCACCCGCAGCAACCGCGGCCCAGCGATCGGTCAAGTACAGCGCTCTGTTTAAGCCTTTGAAGGCTTTCGAGCTCAAGCCTGGTTACGAGCGCCTATGGCGCCTTGAAGTGGGCCCCGAGGACCTTAGCGCCTTCCTTGATGCCATTACGGAGCTTGAGGCTGCGATTCAAGCCGCAGGGCACGACTTCCAAGCGGCGGTTTTCAACTCTGCCGGTGGGGGCCGGGAAGAGGCGGGAGTGATTCACCTTCGAGCCATAAGCCCCTCGGCCCGGGCCGCCGGCGCGGTCATGGACGACTACTACAGTGGGGCAGCCTGGGCACCCCTCTGGGACAAGGCCTACGGTTACGTTCGAGCAGTGAGAAGCGACACCTTTGAAGAGTGCGCCATTTTCTACACCGCGCCCTGAGGGGCACTTTGACAAAAGAGGTCTTCGTTATGATTTCCCTGTTCAAAAAGCTCTGCCTTGGCGCAGCCCTTCCTTTACTTTCAGGCGCAGCGCTGGCCAACCACCATGAACCGATCGCTCGGTACATGGTTGAGGCCATTCCCTTTGCCCTGAAAGAAGGGAAAACCCTCGACGACATGATGAAGCTGCGAGGAGACTTCGCGAAGCTTGCGGCGGCAGAAAACTTCGCCTACAACGCTTACGTCCTTACGCCTCACTTCATGAGCCGAAGCTCTCTGCCGGTCGATGGGAAATTCGACGCTGTGTGGCTCGGCTTTTCCCCAGACCCCAGCGCGCTGGCCGCAGGGCTTGCGAGCTATGTAGAGAAGGGCCAGCGACTTGAGCGCGCTTTTGACGCAGTGCGCGAAGTCAATCAGCGCTGGCTGATGCGAGGTGAGCTGCTTCACCAGGGAGCCGAGCCCGATGGCGAAGGCCCGGGCTATGCCTTCTTCCAGACCTGCCACCTAAAGGATGGGGTGAGTCTTGCTAACTACCGCGAAGCCGAGGTTGCTTGGTCCGCGGCGATGGAAAAGCTGGGCACCACGGCCTCCGCGCATATCTGGTACGCCGGGCAAGGCGTTCCCGATGCCCTGCAGGGCGCCATGATCAAAGTGCGCATCTTCCCGAGCATTCAAAGTTGGGGCGATAGCTACACGAAATTCCAAGAAAACAACATGGGGCAGTCGCCAGAATGGCGCGCAATGGCTGCTAAGGCGGAGTGCGGGCCCATTCGCTCCTACCTTGGCCAACCCTTCTACGAGGCGGAGGAGGAGGGATGAAAACGAAACTGCTGACCCTTATGGCGCTGACCTTCCCCCTGATCAGCGCTGCAGATCACCACGGCCCAGGGCCCAGCGCGCCAGTGGAAACTTGGTCCTGCACCCTAAAGGCAGGCAAAACCCTAGAGGATGTGCGAAAGGTGGGCCGTATGGTGGCGGACGTCGGGCAGGCACGGAACGATCCCCTTGCCCAATGGCTTTTTACCCCATTTACTGGGGAGATGAGCGAAGGGCGTTTCATACTCATGACCGGCTGGCCAAGTTTCGCGTCCATGGGAACGTCTTTCCAGGGGTTCTTCGGCGAAGGCGCGGGAGATGAGGTCATGGCGGCCTGGCTTGCTACTGCGAGCTGCGACACCCGTAATTTCTACACCGCTGAAACGCTGCACAACACCATTGAGTAGGACCTAGAAACTAGGGCCGGCCCCGGGGCACATCAGCCATGATCGTGCCCGTGGGGGCGAGCTGCCAAGGCCTTGGCTCGCCCCCACAGTTCGGCATTTGCCATCAATCCCCGCGTCGTCAACAGCGCTTCTAGCGCAGCCTGGAAACGCTCGAAGTAGGCATAGGGAGCCCCCCTCGGGTGGGCCTGCTCCCAGCGGCCAATTTCCGCAATCAGCGCCTGCCGGAACTCATCCCAAGTAAAAAGGCCTGCATCGCACAGGCGATGCGCCATGCCAAAGACCCGGGCCTCCCAGGGGGCTTCGAAGACGAGTTCGCCATTCAGCGAAGGTGGCGCGGGGCCGTCCCCAGCGCCTAGGGCCAGCAGCGCATCACCGGTGCCCGTCACGGAGTGACCGCCGGTCCGGACACCAGCGCCACCCCAATCATGGCTTCCCGCGCCACCAGAGCCGCGAGGGCGTCTTCATCGAAACCCTCTGTGCCTTCGGGTCGCTCGGGCAGCACGAGATAGCGTACCTCTGCCGAGGAATCCCATACCCGTACGGCCTTCTCCTTCGACACCTCAAGTCCAAACTCCCGCAGCACGGCGCGCGGCTCGCGGACAATTCGGGAGCGGTAGGCGGGGTCCTTATACCAACGCGGGGGCAAACCGAGGAGCGCCCAGGGATAGCAAGAGCACAGGGTGCACACCACCACGTTATGCACGGAAGGACTGTTCTCCACCACCACAAGCCGTTCCATTTGGCCGCCGGGGCCGCCTTTGATGCCCAGCTCTGCCGCCGCAGCGGTGCCCTCCTCCAATAGCCGAGCCCGATAGGCCTCGTCGACCCAAGCCCGCGCGACCACGCGAGCGCCGTTCAGGGGGCCAACCCGTTCCCCGTATTGGGTGAGCACCGCATCGACCTCCTCCGGCGTAAGCAACCCTTTTTCCACCAGCAGGGCCTCAAGGGCTTCGGCACGTAGCGCAGGGCTTGAAGGATCGTGGTCGTGGTCGTGGTCGTGGTCGTGGCTCATGAGCAAGGTACCTTTGGCAGGAGATAGGGCTCGAAAAGATCGAGATGCACCACCGTGCCCGCTTCGCTTTCCGGCCCCCAGAGGTCGCGGCCGTCAAAAGCGACGGTGTAGAGATAGGCGGGCTGCTCGCCTTGGCCGTGGGCGTGGGTGTCGGGGAACACCCAGGCGCCGTGTTCCGCGACCACCGTGCCGGGGCGGCCTCGAGCATAGCCCGGTAAACGGGTATGGCCCGGCGACGCCGTTAGGGTCGTTTCCACCGCGCTCCCCACGGTGAAACGCGGCGGGGTGGCTATAGCGCGACGGCAACCGGAGGCGCTGTAGCCCGTCACGGGGTCCGCCGGGCTTTGCGTTCGGGAGGCCACGCGCGCCGAAGGCGCTGCCCCAAGGGCTCGGGCGCGGCCATCAAGATCCGCGCGGGAGATCAGCCCCGCTTCCACAAAAAGCGTTTCCAGGCCCCCAAGCCAGCGGCCGTAGTAGCCATCCTCGAGGTAGGCAGCGGGGTCGATGCGTTCAATGGCGTGGCGAAACCGGTCCGCATTGCCCGTGGCGCCAGCGCGGCCTGCGGCAAACATCATGGCGAAGACGCTCGCCTCCCAGCGGGCGTGGAAGGCGGGTTCGTCCTGCTCAACTTCGACCGGTCCGAACCCGTGGCACCCGCCGAGGTCATGGATACCGTTCATGGCGCCTCACTCGATCGGCAGATCAAAATACTCATCCGGGTAGGGCTCGTCCTTAAGCGTGTAGTGCCACCATTCCAGCGCATAGTTCTGGAACCCTGCCGCTTCCATAATCCGCTTTAACAGCTGACGGTTCTCCCGCGCCTCGCCGGTCACCGCTGCGTGATCGGTATGGGAGCGCTCCCCGAAGAAATCGAAGGGGGTGCCCATGGGCAGGGGTTCACCCTCGCGAGTGAGGGTCAGGTCGACCGTACTGCCCCGGCTGTGGCCGCTGCGGCTCGCGATGTAGCCCTGGGCAAACAGCTCCTCCTTTGGCACATCCGGGTAATAGGCTTGCTTGGCCACCCGATCTGCCGGATCAGCAGCCCAAGCGACGAAGTTATCCACCGCGCGCTGGGGCCGGTAACCGTCATAAACCCGCAGAGACAGCCCCAGCGCCTCCGCGGCAGCCTGGGCTTTGGCCAGCGCCTCGGCGGCTTCCCAGGTCAGCATCACCTTGGCTATCTCATAGCCCACCACAGGCCGCCCGAGGAAATTATTCGCACTGGCGTAGCGCGGTTCCTGCTCCACGGTGGGCGCAACTTCCTTCAGATCGACCAAGGGCGAACGGCCAAAGGCGAGAAGGGAGGCCATCGCTAACGTCAGGAAGGCGAGAACGCGCATGCCTTTCACGGAAATGCTCCTTAAACTTTGTGGGCCGCCATCCGTTCATAGACGGCCCGGCAACGATCCAGCACCGGCTGTAACGACGCCGGCACCTTCACCGGCGACGGCGTGTATGGCGAAAGCCCGGTGGTTTGAAAAACCTTTTGATACCACGCATCGGCCCAGGCGCCGTCTCCCTCATGTTTCCCCGGGGCCCAGCTAAGCGACTGCGAAGGATCATAGGGCAAGCCCAATTCGGCGCAAACGCGGGTGAGCACCCGGGGCGGATCGGCAAGAAGATCATTTGCATCGATCACCAGCGGCGCCCGCCCCGCCAAGGCCCAGGCGTGATCGAAGATGCGCTCCAGCTGAGGGATACCGACTAGCCGCGCGCCCTCCTCCCTATCCCCCGCCAGCCCTCGAAACTCGCTCATGGAACAGATGACCTCGGCGGGGTCGCGGATGAGGAAGCAGTTTCGCATGGACGCCATCCACCCAAGGCTTACCTCGGGCAGCATGTGAATGGCCATGTGCTTTTGATACCAAGCCGCTTTGCCCCCGGGCACGGGACCGAGGCAGGAGGCCACCACGGCTCGCCAGTCCGTTTCATGGGCCGCCAGCGTCTCCGCATAGCCCGGATCCTGCCGGCGGGCCGTCGCCTTCAGCCAATAGGCGTAGAACGGTTCGTCGTAAACGGCGCAGCCCAGAGCCTCGAAGACCCGCATGGCCATGGTGGACCGCGCCCGGGGCGGGGACCACATGGCAATGCGTAGCGTTTCCTTTCCTTCCATCGGGAATGCCCTAAAGCCGGAAGTTATAGCCGACGAACGCCTCTTCGTCGCTGGGCTCCAAGCTTCGGTAAAGCGCCCTCGCCGCAGCGTTGTCCAACTCCGTCCCAAGCCAAAGCTCAATACACCCTTCACCCCGGGCAAGCTCCAAAAAGCCCTTTACCAAAGCCGCTCCAGCCCCTCTTTGTCTCTGATCGACCGCCACGTCAAGCTCGTCAAGATAGAACCAGCGTTCCCGATCGTAGGGCTTCAGTTGAATCCGACCGGAACCCATCCCTAGAAAATGCTCCCCGTCCTCACAGGTCAGGAAAACCGTACCCGCGCATGCTAGGTAGGCCGCGAGGTCCTCTACCCGGTACGGCACCATATCGTTAGCAGCATCCCAACGGGCGCTATTGATACTCGCCACCACCCCACGGAGATCATCCCGAAGGCCAATTCGTTTTACCCGAAGCATGCCCTTCGCCGTTATTGCATCAGCATGAATTGGTCTGAGTTTCGCAGTTGGGCCCCCTTGTTTCAATTTAGTTTAGGTGGTTAACTAAGAAAACTTAGTTAATTGGATTAATCATTTTGAAGACCCAGACCCTTCGGAGAGTCTTTCGAGAGGTGGCCATCCTCCAAAGCCTGGCTACGGACCGCCTGACCGCCGTGCTTCCCCCCGAACTGACCGTTCAGCAGTTCTCTCTCATGAGCCACTTGGTGAATACGCAGAACGGTCCCGAAAGCCCTGGAGATCTGGCTCAGATCTTCCAGGTGAGCCGGCCTGCCATGACCCAGCTGCTTCAGCGCCTTCAGGCGAGGGGGGAAGTCACTCTCATTGCATCAGAGGTGGACGGGCGAGCCCGCGCTGTTCACCTAACGGCAAAGGGACAGGCGGTTTACGAAGGCGTCTTTTCTCGCCTGGAGAACGACCTATCCGCCATCGCCTCCCTTGGCGATGACAGCGAACTCAACGAGCTGCACGAGCGCCTTCACAACCTACGGCGCTTTATGGAAAGGCAAGCGGGACGCTAAGGGAGCCCAAAACCATGAAAGGATTATCGCCACCCCGGTCTACCGTGAGTCTCGCCCTAGCGGCGCTCTTTACGGGCCTGAGCATCACGGGGGTGCTCGCCTATCTACGGCCTTACAGCCTGTTTATCGCGGGCTTTCATACCCTCCTTGGCCTGACGCTTTTACTGGCCTTCGGCTGGCACTTGAAGAACAACTGGCTTCCCTTGAGAACCTACCTGCGCCAGCGCCGTCGAGCCCTCCTGGCGCTCTCCCTTCCCATCGTGCTGGCCCTAGGGGTTTCCGCAGAGCTCCCTCCCATGAGCACCGTACTTGAGACCGGCGCGAACCTTCGCCGAAGCGCGGGGCTTGAGGAAACGGCCCTCACGGTCATTAACACCCACCTTCCCGGCACGGAAGGCCAAGCCCTAAGGCTACAGGTCCGGGCCGGACCCCATTACGAGTCGCCTCCCCAGCCCCTGTTTCTGGGACTTAGCTACACCAGCATTCCGCAGGTGGCCGTATGGGTGGAGGATCTCGAGGGTCGATTCATCGCGACCCTCTACGTCACGCAAAAGCTTGCAACCGCGGGGTTTCTCTCCACGGACCCTTTCTCCAACGAAATCTTACGACGGCCAGAGGCCCTCCCCGTTTGGGCGGGACGGCGCGGCGTCCGTTATGAAGACGGCCTGTCCGTGCCCCTTGGTGAGGATAAAGCGCTCGATGGGTTGACGGCACCTACGCCCACGGGGCACTTCGACCTGGCGAGCGTCGTACCGAGCGCAGAGGGCCCTCTACGCATATTCCTCGAGGTGAATCGATCCTATGACTTCAATGCGTATTGGCATCCGGAGCGCTTTCCGGAGGATCCGGTCTATTCCGGAAGCGGATCCTCGGGGCAGCCCTCACTGGTGTACGCAGCAACGCTGGCTCAAGGCGGAGCGGATCGTTACGTCTTGTTGAAGCCCGTGGGCCGGGGCCACCACTCCGGGGCCCACGGCGAGCTCATTACGGACTTCGAGGGCATGGATACGGCGCTCGAGGTCCTGGGACCGGTGGTCGCGGAGCTGAGCGCCGACAGCTAGCTAGTCAGCAAAACCTAGGAACCGGGCGGCCTCGTCGACGCTCTTGCGCTCGGACACCACCGCGTTCGCGGGGAAGCTGTCATCGGGCCAGCCCAGGGCGACGGCCTTCATGATGACCTGATCTTCCGGGATCTGGGCATGCTCGCGAACCACCGGGGACTGCATGATGCCCTGGCTATTGATCACGGCGCCCAGGCCTCGAGACCACGCCGCATTCACCAGCGCCGTGGTGACGGCGCCACAGTCGAAGGGCGTATCGTCGCTATCGGCCAGCACGCGGTCGTAGGTAATAATGACGCACACCGGGGCATCGAACTGGCGAAAGCCCCGGAGTACCCAATCTTGACGACCTTCTTTATCGTCCCGGGCAATGCCCATGGCGCCGAAGAGCTGCTTGGCCACACCGACCTGGCGGTCGCGGTGAACACCCTCAAAGGCCTGGCCGATGCGGAATTCCCGGGAGTGAGGCACGCCCGCCAAATTGCGCTCCGTATTGCCGGCGCGGATGCGGTTCAGCACGTCCCCGGAAACGACGGTGAAATTCCAGGGCTGGGTGTTCATGGATGAGGGCGACCGCATGGCTAGAGCCAGAACCTCCTTGAGCAGATCCTTTGGTACGGGATCGGGCTTATAGCCCCGGATGCTCCGGCGGCCCAGCACAACGTCATCGTAGTTCACGGTAGGTCTCCCCCTATTACGTTAAAGCGAATCGATCAGTCCGAAACCTTATACCGAAAGGGGCTAGGGCCGATAGCAAGGCCCACGTACACTCCGGTTATCCAAGCGCCCAAAAGAGGCATAACCCATGACCCTGAACCGCCAATGGCTCCTCGCTGAGCGCCCCCATGGGATGGTGGGACCCCAGAATTTTTCCTACCACGAAGCCGCCCTACCGACGATCGGTGAGGGCCAGCTTCTGGTGAAGAATCGCGTCTTCTCCTTCGATCCCACCCAGCGGGGCTGGATGATGGACGCACCCAGCTATCTACCGCCCGTCGGCCTTGGGGAGGTCATGCGGGCCGGCTCCGTGGGGGAAGTGGTTGCGTCGAAGCACGAAGGCTTCCAGTCGGGAGACCTCGTGCAACTCACCGGGGGCTGGCAGGACTACGCCGTGGCCACCCCCGGCCAGGGGCCCATGGGGGTCACCAAGCTCCCCGAGGGCGTCAGCCCGGAAATGATGCTTTCCCTTTTAGGCATCACGGGCCTAACGGCCTACTTCGGAATGACGGACCTGGGCCAACCGAAGGCCGGCGATACGGTGCTCGTGTCTGGCGCTGCCGGGGCCACGGGCTCCGTGGCGGGCCAGGTGGCCAAGCGGCTGGGCTGCCGGGTCGTGGGCATCGCCGGCGGCCCCGAGAAGTGCGCGTGGCTCTTGGAAAAAGCCCACTTCGACGCGGTAATTGATTACAAAAGCGAAAACGTCGCAGAGCGCCTCGGTGAGCTGTGCCCCGCTAAGCTTGATGTATTCTTCGACAACGTGGGCGGCGGAATCCTCGAAGCCGCCCTCAACCATCTGAACCTCCGGGCCCGAGTCGTGCTGTGCGGTGGCATCGCCAACTACAACGCCACGGAACCGGTCCCAGGGCCGACTAATCTTATGAACCTGGTCATCAATCGCGCCCGCATGGAAGGCTTCATCGTCCTCGACTACCTCCCGCGCGCCGGCGAGGCCATCCAGGCCCTGAGCACCTGGGCCGCGAAGGGCGAGCTGGTCTACGAGGTGGACGTGCAAGAAGGCTTCGAAAACATTCCCCGCACGCTCCAGCGCCTCTACACGGGGGAGAACTTCGGTAAGCAGCTGCTGAAAATTTCTTGACCGAGTGCGGTTCCTCTAGGGACTAGAGGCGCGCCAGGCCTTTGCGGGGAGGGGCTGGGAAACGGGGCTTATCCCTTGACTCAGGCTAGATTCCCGGGAGAGAACGGACCAGCTATGCTCAAAGCCATGCTCATCCTAGGTAAAGCGAGGTCGGCCCATGGGGCGTAAATCACAGGTCCTGCTTTTCCCCTTTTTACTGTTCGCCGGCGGGGCGCAGGCCGAGACCCTTGGGCTAACAGTGGAGGGCGCCCCAAAGGCGGGCACCCTTCATATCGGTATTTTCAACAGCGCCGAGGGCTATGAAGCGAAGGACACGGGGGGCCCTGGGCCACGCCCAGGGCTGGTGCTTGGGGAGCGCTATCCCGTGCCACCGGGTAAGTCCCGCCTTGCTCTTGAGCTCCCTCCGGGTACCTATGCCATAAAGCTTTTCCTCGACCTCAATGGCAACGGAAAGATCGATACCAATTTTCTGGGCATCCCTAAGGAACCCTACGGCTTCAGCAACAATGCCAAAGGGACCCTCGGCCCGCCCGCCTTCGAGGCGGCCGCTTTTGAGCTGAACGAGGATAGGGAACTGACCGTCAACCTTTAGCACCCGAGTCGCTCCGCCGGGACCCGTTGGCGCCTTTGCCAAGTGTGCTCCGCGCCAATCTGCGCTAACTTTCCCTTGAGCTGGTCGCCAAAGGTCACTCCGGGCGGCCTCACCATGCCGAAATCCCGCTATTTCCCGGCGTTCTAAAAGTCCCTTCCGGACGCCATAGGGAGGGTCTTCGTCATCACCGACTCCACCGGCGATCCGGGCTACACCGCAGCGCGTACCGTGGCCCAGCTCGGCGGCGATGCGGTGCGGTTAAACCGACCGTCAGCCCGAGGGGGAGTCATGCTTCAATCCCTAAATCAGGCTGTGCCTGGCGGACGATTTGTCACCCTAGACCGCAATCTACGACGCTTCGCCAGTGTGCGCCGGGCAGCAGACGCCATCACCTGTTGCTAGGACGTACTTTATGGCCTAGCGAACAACGCGGGGATTACGGCCACGGCAGACGAAGCAACGGTCGACGGCTAGGACACGCAGATGCTAACCAACCACCTGAACCATTTTCTGCTCACGGCCAAGCTTCTCCCCTGCTTAAGACCGGCCTAACCCCTCAAGGCGCGCGCTCCGCCGGGCGCGCCACAAAAAACTTACCGGGCTCAACACCCACCACCTCGACCTCCGATCCAGCAGGGATCACCTCCGCCCCGGTGAGCCCTGACCCCACGAGGGACCAGGTCACCCCGGAATAACGCAACGAGACGGCTTCGCCAGCCTTCAAATCTTCCTTAAGCAGAAAGCGGATCCCGAGGAAATCGGAGCTCTGCCCCGCCCGAGGCACTCCGCCTTCCGAGAACCGGCGCAGGGGCCGCCAAAGCACCACCCCAAAGAGGCAACTTAAGCCGCCGAAGGCGCCGGCCCCCGCTACCCAGAGCTCGGGAAGCAGCCCAAGGGCCATAAGCAGGCCGGTAGCAAGTGCCCCAATACCCATGAACAGGAGAACGAAGCTGCCCGCCCCAAGGATGGTGATTTCAATAATCAGCGCCACCGCGCCCAAGGCAAACCAGAACTCAACCTGATGCGCATGAAGGTAGGCAAACATTTTAGGCGCTGGCTTTGGGGGTAAGCTTTTGAATGATGGTCATGGCCTCGGCCACCATGTTCGCGGTATTGGTTTGGCCGTCGCTCAAAAGCACCACGGAGGAGTCCCGCGCAATTTGGGCCTTCGCTTCGATGGCCTGCTCAGCCAGATTCAACTGAATGGCCTTTTGCCCACGCTCCGTATTGGCAGCCGCGCCGACGGTCTCGAGGGCAGCTGCCTTCGCCTCGGCCACGGCAAGAATGGCATTGGCCTCCCCCTCCGCCCGGAGGATCTGCTCAGCCTTTTCCGCTTCCGCAGCGAGCACGCGAGACTGCCGCTGCCCCTCTGCGACGTTAATGGCCGATTGGCGAGCCCCTTCCGATTCAAGCACGACGGCGCGCTTCTCCCGTTCCGCCTTCATCTGCCGCTCCATAGCATCCAAAACAGTGCGGGGCGGATCGATATCCTTGATTTCATAGCGCATGACCATGACGCCCCAGGGCGTGGCCGCGTCGTTAATTTGGGCGACGATGTTGGTGTTCAGGGCCTCCCGCTCCTCGAAGGTCTTATCGAGTTCGATCTTGCCGATCTCGCTACGCATCGTGGTTTGCGCAAGCTGGGTAACCGCATAGACGTAGTCCTCCACCCCGTAGGAGGCTTTGTAGGGATCGACCATCTTGATGTAGAGCACGCCATCAACCACCAGGGAAATATTGTCCCGAGTAATCGCGCCCTGGCTAGGCACGTCGACCGCCTGCTCCTTAAGGGTCTGGCTATAGGCTACGCGATCGATAAAGGGCACAAGAAAGTTCAACCCCGCCTCCATGGTAGTGCGGTACTTGCCGAAGCGCTCCACGACCAGGGCCGTGTTCTGTGG
>JADHNU010000007.1 GCA_016779325.1 Pseudomonadales bacterium | reverse complement strand
GCGTACCTGTACCTGCTTCAGGGCGCTGGGGAGGCGGCCCGGGCCCGCTTTACGGAGCTGTACGCCCGCTATACGGCCACTCTGGGGGCGGACCACCCGGATACGCTGCGGACCCTCAATAATCGCGGCCGGGCCGAGGTCCTGGTGGGTGATTTAGATGCCGCGCGCGTAAGCCTTGGGGACGCCCTTCGGGGCCGGGAAGGGCGCTACGGGCCGCTCCATCGTGACGTTATCCGTTCGCTCATCGACCTCGGCGGGCTGGCGCAGCAAGCGGGTCGCTTCGACGCCGCGGGCGATCAGCTTGCGGAGGCGCTCCGGCGCGCGGAGGCGGGCCTAGGCCCCACGCACCCCTACACCTTCGATGCGCTCAATGCGCTGGCCGAAGTGCGGCGTCAGCAGGGGCGCCTCGACGAGGCCTACCGGCTCCGGCGCGCGGGCTTCGAGCGCCGCACGGGCTTTCTTCAGCGCGTGCTCCCGGTCACCGGGGAAAACGCGCGCGAGGGCTACCTCCGGCTTCATCGGCCGGAGCTTGATGCCTATCTTTCCCTGCTGGCGCAGCGGCCTCCGGAGGAGGCAGGCCGGGCCCTGCTCGAGGTCAGCCTCGCGCGCAAGGGCCTGCTCTTGGCCATTGCCTCGGATATCGCGCAGGTGGCGGCCCTGGGCTTGAACCCAGAGCTGGCAGCGCTAACGGAAGCGCTCGCGGGGTCTCGGGAGACCCTCGCGCGGCTCACGCTGGCGGGGCCCGGGGAAGGGGACCCGAGCGCCCACCTTAAAAGCTTGCGGGCCGAGGAAGGGCGAATTGAAGATCTGCAGCGAGCGCTTGGACGGGCGAGCCTGCGCTACCAGCGAACCCTTTCCGTCCCTTCCCTCGAGGCGCTCGGCGCGCGGCTGCCCGAGTCCGGGGGCGCCCTAGTAGATTTCCTCACCTATCGGGATGAATCGGGAACGCGCCAGCTGATGGCCTCCGTATTGCGCCGGGATGGGCAAGGCGCGCTGGAGACGGAATTAGTGACCTTTCCGCCCCTCGATAAGCTAGAAGAGGGTATCCGCTACTATCGAGATCTGATTCAAGACGAAGGGGTTGGGGACGAAGAGCTGCTCGAGGAAGCGATGTTCCTCCACGAGGACCTCTGGGCCCCCGTCGCCGAACGGGTGGATCCGTCAGCGCCGATCTACCTGGTTCCCGATGGCTTGCTGAATATTTTGCCTTTCGACGCCCTCGCCGATGCGGACGGGCGCTACCTTCTGGAAACCCTCGATTTACGTATCCTCTCTTCTGCCCGGGACCTCATGCCAGACAGTTTGCCCCGCGCGGCGGCGCCTCCGCTGGTGATGGCGGGGCCGGACTACGACACCGATGCGGTGGCAGACCCGGAGCAGCTTGCGGAGGCTCGGAGTCGGGCTGCCCGCGGTGGAGCTAAGGCGCCGCCGCGGCGCGCCAACGACGATGGCGAGGGACCGGCCCTATCGCGGGCGGCGGTGGTTTTAGAATCGCTCCGGGCTGCGTCCGATGGTCTGCGCGGGCTGAGCTTTAGTCCCCTGCCCGGGGCGCGCCTTGAAGGGGAACTGATTGTGCGGCGCCTGGCGGAAGAGGACCAAGCCCCGCGCATGTTGACGGCCCTGGACGCGCAGGAGGCCGTGCTGGGGCGTCTCGATGCCCCGCCCCGCGTACTGCACCTGGCCACCCACGGTTTCTTCCTGGCGCCGGAGGAGAAGCTTCGAAAGCGGCTGCTTAAGGCCCAGCGGTCGGCGGAAATGATCATTCCTCCGCCCGGAGATAATCCCCTGCTACGGGCCGGGCTTGCCTTCGCGGGGATCAATGAGAACGCCCCGTTCTTCGGCGAGCTGGATACGCGAAATGACGGCGTGCTGACGGCGCTGGAGGTGCTGGACCTCGACCTCACGGGGACGGAGCTGGCCATTCTCTCGGCCTGTGAAACGGGCCTGGGAGAAATTCACGAGGGGGAGGGCGTGTATGGCTTGCGCCGGGCCTTCCAGGAAGCGGGGGTTCGGGAGGTGGTGACGTCTCTCTGGGAAGTGAGCGACGCGGGCACCCAAGCCCTGATGACGGCGCTCTATGAACGGCTTGCCAGCGGTATGGCGCCCCGGGAGGCTTTGCGGGAAGCGCAACGGGAGCTGGCCGCATCGCCTCGTTGGGGCTATCCCTACGTCTGGGCAGCGTTCATGATGGTGAGCCGGTGACGCGGTATACTCGCGCAAATGCATTCGTTGGAAGGAGTGGGAAACGATGGATAGGGTAAAAATCATGCGCCGGGGGGTGATGCTCTTGCTGTGCCTACCGCTGCTGGCCCTTGCGGCGGGCCCCGTCGCCAAGCTGAGCCAGCTCGAGGGCACGGTGGAATTCAGCCGCGACGGTGAGAGCTGGGAAGCGCTTTCGCGGAACAAGTATCTTTTCCCGGGTCATGAAGTGCGCACCGGCGCTGACGGTTCGGCAAAGGTGTCGAGCCAGGCCACGGGGGAAGTGCGGGACCTGGGTGCGTCGACGCACCTTAGGGTGACGGAGGATGGGGTTTCCGTACTTGCGGGCTCGGGCCTGGGGGAGACCGGGGATGCGGCCGGGAGCTTCTGGCAGGGGGTGGAGAACAAGTTTGCCACCTCCCAGCGCTACACCACGGTGCGCCGTTCCGTGAAGAAGGCGGAGGATCTTCCCAGGATCGATACGGCTCGGGAGCTGGTGCTCTCCCCGTCCCATCCAGACGTGGTGTGGTCCAACGCCGGTCCTGAATTCAATTACGTGCTGCGCGTGGGAGCGACCCGCTTCCCCGTTGCGCCGGCGTCCACGGCGGAAATGATTCGTTTCTCCGTTCCGGCCATGGCTCCGGGGGAGTACGAGTACGAGATGATCATTTTGCTCGAGGGGGAAGAGGTGTATGCCCCGCGGCGCCCCGGTACCCTGATCTGGCTTGACGACGCCCAGGACGCAGATGTGGTTCAGGCTGTCGCGGTGCGTCAGGCCGACCCGTCTCAAAATGACGTTTTTGCCCTCGCCGAGGTGTATGAGGAAGCGGGTTTGCTGGTGCCCGTGATGGATCTTTACCGAGACTTCTTCCAGGCCTATCCCGATGAAAACGAGATGCGGCCGTTGCTGATTAAGAGCTACCACGATCTCAAGCTCATGGACCTAAAGGAAAAGGAAGCCATCACCTTTAACACCATCGAGATGGAGCGCCAGCTTTAGGGCGCGACCGCCGCGCAGGGCGTTGCGCCCGCGCGCACATGGGAAGGACCGGGAGGGGCCATGGAGGGGTTAAGGGGGCGCTGGGATTTTGCGCTGGCGCTAGGGCTGTTTGCCTTCGCGCTGCTGGCGCAGCGTGGAGATTGGTTTGCCGCGCTGGAGCTGCAAACCCAGTCCTACCGGCAGCTTGTGCGCATGGCCAACGAAGACCGGGTCTTCCCCGAAGAGCAGATCGTTTTTGTCAATCAGGACGAGGCCTTCTTTGAGGATTACGGCAGCTGGCCCCTACGGCGCCTAGACCTCGCTCGGGTGGCGGAAAACGTTGAGACCCTCGGCGGCCGGGTTATGGCCGTGGACAACCTCTTTGACTTCCCGTCCTCCTATGGCGAAGACGGCCCCACAGCGGAGAAGTTCCGCGACGTGCCGGGGCTGCTCCTGGTTTCCCAGGGCGTGGTGGAGGACAACCGCCTCATCTACATCAAGCAACCGGTGGAACCCATTAACGGGGTCGCGAGCACCGGCTACACCAACGTGGAGTCTCGCAGCGGCTTAAGCGAGGTCATCAGCGACCTCCGTCTCTTCCCCGAGGCGATTCCCATGGAGGATGGCTGGCCCTTCGCCGTGCAGGCGGTGGCGCTTTATCTGGGGGAAACGCCAAGCTACGACCGAGAGACCCAGGTGCTTCGCTTCGGTGACCAGCTCTCGGTGCAGTTCGACCGTAATCATCGTCTGCCCATCGATTTTCCCGCCTTCTCCCCGGGGGCTCAGGGCTATGTCGCTGACTTTGGCATCCCGGTGCTGGAAATGCTCCGGCTTGATGAGCTCGAGGAGGACGAGGCCTGGGAGCTGCGGTTTTGGGTGGAAGACAAAATCGTGATTTTGGGCGATACCTCCGATGTCTCCCACGACTACTTCGAGACCCCCGTAGGGCGCCTCTACGGCGTCGAACTCATTGGCGCCACCGTGGCGACGCTCCTTGCTGGCGGGCCGCTCCAGGCAGCGGGCTTTGGCCTTGAGGTGGCGGCGGCGGCCTGCCTCCTGCTGGCCTTGCTGGGTTCGGGGCTTTTGCAAAACCCCGCGGGGCGCCTGTCGGCATCCCTTGGGGCGGTGGCGCTTTGGGCCGCGGTGGCCACCTCCCTTTACGCCGATCAAGGGATCGTGCTGTCCATGGCCTACGCCGGGGTGGCGTCCCTGCTCACCATCATTCTCATGAATGTCCGCTTTTACCTGGTAGAGCGGGGGCAGAAGACGCTCATTCGCGACGCCTTTGGCCAGTACCTCTCCCCGAAGGTGGTGAACATTTTGGTGAAGGATCCCTCCCGCCTGTCCCTGGGCGGCGAGCAGCGGGAAATGACGGCCTTTTTCTCGGACGTGGCGGGTTTCTCGAGCATCTCTGAGCAGCTTTCGCCGGCGGGGCTGGTTGCCCTGCTGAATGAATATTTGACGGCCATGTGCGACATCATCGCCGAGCACGAGGGCACGGTGGACAAGTTCGAGGGGGACGCCATCATCGCCTTTTGGGGGGCGCCCCTCGATCAACCGGACCATGCGCTGAAGGCCTGCCTGGCGGCCATCGACATGCAGCGCTACATGGTGGATTACCGAAAGCGCTTAGAGGCCGAGGGCCGTCCCTTGCTTAAGGTGCGCATGGGCCTTAATTCCGGGCAGATCCTCGTTGGGAACATGGGCTCAGCCCAGCGCATGGATTACACGATCATGGGCGATGCGGTGAACCTGGCGGCGCGCCTTGAGGGCGTGAATAAGTTTTATGGCAGCGCCACGCTGCTTTCCCAGCATACCCGGCGTCTCGTCGGCGATGCGCTCGAGGCGCGGGAGATCGACGTGGTGCGCGTGGTGGGCAAGAACGAGCCCGTTACCTTGTACGAACCGCTCGCCCGCGCCGGTGAGCTCCGCCCGGAGGAGGCGGCCCTGCGAACGGCCTTTGATGCGGCCCGGGCGCTTTATCAGCAGCGCGACTATGGGGCGGCGGAGGCGGCGTTTGAGGCCCTCCTTGCCCGCTTCCCCGGCGATGGACCCTCGGAAACCTTGCGGGCGCGGTCTAAGCTTTATCAGGCGTCCCCCCCCGATCCGTCCTGGGATGGCGTTTTCCAGCTCACGGAGAAGGGCTAAGGTTCGCTCCGCAGACGGGAAAGGAGATGCCCCATGAACGATTCAGCGACCCGCGCGACGCGGGGCCCGCGCCAGGCGGCGTTTGAGGCGGCGGTGGAGACGGCCCTCGCGCCCAGCTACCTAGAAGTGCTCAACGAAAGCGATCGCCACGGCGTCCCGCCGGGCTCCGAGACTCACTTCCGGGTTACCGTGGTCAGTGAGGCCTTCGCAGGCCAGCGCCTGGTGGCGCGCCACCGCGCGGTGCAAAAGGTGGCCGCTCCGTTCTTTGCGGAGGGGCTTCACGCTCTGGCCTTGCATACCTTCACGCCCGAGGAGTGGGGGAAGCGGGGCACGGTGACGGACTCGCCCAACTGTCGAGGCGGTAATGGGCGCTGACCCAGAGCTTGCGCTTTGGACCGGCTTTGCGTTGTCGCCCCTGGCCGATCCCCCCGCGCTGGCGGCTGCCTGCCGGGAGGTGGCGAAGCCGAGCCTGCGGGGAACCTTGCATCTGGCGCCGGAGGGGCTGAATTTCACCCTGTGGGGCCTGGAAGCCGATCTTCAGGCCGTTTTCGAGCCGATTAAAGCCCGCCTGGGGGAGGAGGGCTATCGCCGCCGCGCCTTGCCAGCGCCCAAGCAAGCCCCCTTTCGGCGCCTCAAAATCAAGGCGCGACGCCATTTGATTCCCCTCGAGGGCTATCCCGAGCTGGGGCCCGGGTCCCCGGAACGCATTGCGCCTGCTGCGTGGCATGCGGTGCTCGATGACCCGGCCATTCCCGTGATTGATCTGCGCAATGATTACGAGGTGGCGGTGGGCACCTTCCCGGAGGCGCTCAATCCCCAAACCGAAGCCTTCAGCGATTTTCCCACTTGGGTCGCGGCCCATCTCGACCCCGCGCGGGATCGCACCGTCGCCATATTCTGCACCGGCGGGATTCGTTGCGAGAAAGCCGCGGCGTGGATGCGCACCCAGGGCTTCGAGTCCGTGCTGGAGTTAGACGGCGGCGTGCTGGGTTATCTCGCGGAGGTGCCCGAGGCAGAGCAGCGCTGGCGAGGCGAGTGCTTCGTGTTTGATGAACGCGTCGCCCTGACCGGGGCCCTGACGCCGGGGGAGACCACCCTTTGCCACGGCTGCCGCCGGCCCCTAAGCCCGCAGGACCGGCAGAGCAATGGCTTTGAAGAGGGGGTGAGCTGCCCCTATTGCATCGATCAGTTAAGCGCCAACCAGCGCGCCGCTCGGCGAGAACGATTCCGCCAGGTGGGTCTGGCCCAGGCGCGGGGGGACAGCCATCTGGCGCCGCAGGCACAGCACAAGGACAAGGTATCATGATGACGAAGCCACCTCTGGCCGGGGAGCGCCTGCTGATTACCGGTGCGTCGAGTGGTCTCGGCGCCCACTTCGCGCGCTTAGCCGTGCAGGCCGGCGCCAGCGTGGTGGTGGCCGCGCGCCGCAAAGAAGCCCTGGACGCGCTGGTTAGGGCGCTGCGCGCCGAGGGCGGTGAGGCCGAGGCGCAGGCTCTGGATGTGACCGACGGCGCCTCCGTGGATGCGCTCTTTACGACCCTGGGCTCGAAGCTGCCTACGGTGGTGGTGAACAACGCCGGCATGGAGCCCGGGGTATTTTCCTTTATGGATCTTGACGAAGCCGGCTGGGATGCCACCCTGGGGACCAATCTGAAAGGGGTTTGGCTGATGGCCCGGGCCGCCGCCCGCGCATGGCGCGCAGCGGGGCAGGGCGGCAACCTGGTCAACATTGCCAGCATTCTCGCCTTCCGCCAGCAAAAGGGCGTGACGCCCTATGCCGTCAGTAAGGCCGGGGTGGTACAGCTCACCAAGCAGATTGCGCTCGAGGGTGCACGCTATGGCATTCGGGCTAACGCGCTGGCGCCGGGCTACTTTCGCAGCGCCGTCAGCGCCCGACTGCTGGATAGCCCCGAGGCCGAGGCTTTCCTTCGAGCCATACCCCAGCGTCGCGCTGGGACGCTCGAGGATTATGACGGAGCCTTCCTGTTGCTGGCCGGGGCGGCCAGCGCCCACATGACGGGCCAGGTCATTACGGTCGATGGCGGGCACTTGGTGAGCACCCTTTAGGGCGCGCCTAGGCGGGGCGGGGGTTTTCTGCCGTCATGCCGCCGACGAGATAATCCAAAAGCCGTTCAAAGGCTTCCGTGCTGGACTTCGAGCGGAGATCGCCAAGGGACGTGGTACGCCAGGTGCCCCCGGCGGCTAAGCCGTGCAGGGTGAGGGTCCAGGAGTAGATGTAGCGCGTCCGCCGTTCCTGCTCCCCCAGCGCGGGCAGCGCCTGAGCAAGGAGCCGGTCGAGGCGTTTGGCAATGCCGTGGGGGTCGTGGTTGAGCATTTCCTGCGTGGCCGGATCGATATCCGTATGCAGTCGGGCTAGGAAAAGCACGCCGTGACGACCCAGCTGGGGATCTTCGGAGAGTTTGATGTAGGGCCAGTAGTTGGCCCCGAGAATCTCTCGCACCGTGAGCGCTTCGCTAGCCCTTTCCCGCGCCTCGAGGGCCTCCACAAGGGGCAGGCGGTGGATATCCAGTTCGCCTTTTAAAAAGTCGATGATGGCTTTGATCATGCCGAGCTTCGAGCCGAAGTGGTAATGCACGGCAGAGGCATTCCGGGCGCCCGCATGGGCATTGATGGTCCGCATGGAGACGGCGTCGATACCTTGGGTCGAAAAGAGCTCAAGGGCTGCCAAGATCAGGCTTGCTTTGGTATCGCTGCGAGGCGTTTCCAGCACGGTATCAGGCACAGGCGAGGGATCCTTTTTTTCCCTGATTGTAGCAGCCCCCTAACAGCCTGGGGTGACCTTGAACAGTTTTAGCCCGGGTCGTCCAGCCAGGAAAGGAGCTGGGGCCAAAGGGCGTCCAGCATCAGCGGCTGGGCCTTGGCCGTCGGGTGAATTCCGTCGGCTTGCATCATGTCTTCCGTGAGGGGGAGCAGGTCGCGGGTAAACGGCACGAGCTGGGCATCGTGTTGCGCGGCTACGGCCGCAAACACCCCTCCAAAGGCGTCGACATAGCGCGGGCCATAGTTGGGAGGCAGGGGAATGGCGAGGAGCATGAGCTTGGCTCCGGCCTCACCGATGGCTTGGGCCATGGCGTCTAAGTTGCTGCGAATTTGCCCAATCGGGTACCCTCGCAAACCGTCGTTCCCGCCGAGTTCCAGAATCACGTGGGAGGGTTGCTGGCGAGCGAGGACCTCTTCAAGGCGCCGCAAGCCGCCGCGGGTGGTTTCGCCGCTGATGCTGGCGTTTACGATTTCCACGGGCATAGCGGCGCGGCGCGTTCGCTCTGCGAGCAGCGCAACCCAGCCTTCGCCGGCAATGAGGCCGTAGCCCGCGCTCAGGCTGTCGCCGTACACAAGGACTTTCTTTTCCGCTCCGAGGCCCTGGAAGGCCAAGGTAAGCAGCGGAAGCACGAGAAATAGGCGAAACCACATGGAAGAGGATCTTCCCATCATTTTATCCGCGAAAGGCCTGGGGAAGCGGTTATCCCTGGGGGATAACACGCTGACCATCCTCTCGGGGATTGATCTCGAGATCAAGGCGGGGGAGTCCCTCGCCTTGGTGGGGGCCTCGGGCTCGGGGAAAACGACCCTGCTCGGGCTGCTGGCGGGGCTCGATACCCCCTCGGAGGGGGAGGTCACCTTCGAGGGACAACCCTTTAGCGGCGAATCGGAAGACACGCGTGCCCGTCGCCGGGCCGAAAGCATTGCCTTTGTCTTTCAGAACTTTCAGCTTTTGGGGGCCTTAACGGCCCTGGAAAACGTCATGATCCCCCTGGAGCTCGCGGGACGGGGCGACGCGAAGGGCTTGGCCCAGAGCTATTTGGAACGGGTTGGTCTTGCCGATCGGGCCGGTCATACCCCTCGCCAGCTATCCGGGGGGGAGCAGCAGCGGGTGGCCCTAGCTCGTGCCTTTGCCGCCCAGCCCCGACTCCTCTTTGCCGATGAGCCCACCGGTAACCTCGATCAGGCGACGGGGCGGCGCATCGCCGATTTGCTCTTCACCCTCAACGCCGAGGCGGGGACCACCCTGGTGCTTGTCACCCATGACCTTGGACTGGCGGCGCGCTGCGATCGGGCACTGACGCTGGAAGGGGGACGGCTACGGGTCACGGAGGCAGACGCGTCATGACCGAGGGGCTACCTCGGCAGATGCTGCGCCGGCAATGGCGGGGCGTGGAGTTACGGCTTCTGGCGGCGGCCTTGCTGCTGGCCATTACGACGGTCACGGGAATTTCCCTTTTCGTTGATCGCCTCGAGCGGGCTCTTGTGCTCGAGGCCAGCGCCTTTCTTGCTGCGGACCGCCGCCTCGAGGGACGGGAAGCGCCACCGGCCGCCTGGGAAGCGGACGCCCAGGCGCAAGGCTTGGCTACGGCGCGGACCCTGTCCTTCAGTTCCATGGCCTTTTCCGATCTGGAAGCCTTGCTCGTTTCCGTGCAGGCCGTTTCCCCAACCTACCCGCTGCGGGGCATTCTGAAAACCGCGAAAGATCCCTATGCCCCGGGCACGCCGGAGACACAAACCCCCGCGCCGGGCACGGTTTGGGTGGAACCCCGGGTGCTCCTCACCCTGGGCCTCGAACTGGGCGCAACGCTGGATTTAGGCGCCGCCTCCTTTCGTATCGATCGCGTGCTGACGGCGACGCCGGATCAGGGCGGCGCCTTTCTTCTGGCCCCGCGGGTGCTCATGGCCTTGGAAGACGTCCCGGCGACGCAGGTGGTCCGCCCGGGCGCGCGGGTCTCCCACGCCTTGCTCCTCGCCGGGCCCGAGCCCGCCCTGGAACGCTTCCGCGAGGCCTTGCCGGAGGATCTGGAGGCGCGCTTTGACTTTGAAGACGTGCGGTCCGGGAATCGAAGCCTTGGACGCGCGCTAGAGCGGGCGGAGCGCTTCCTCCGGCTTGGGGGGCTCATGGCCGTTATCCTGGCCTGCCTCGCCGTGGGCTTAGCTGCCACGCGGTTTGCCCATCAGCAGGCCGATACGGTGGCCGTGCTGAAAACCTTGGGGTCCCCAAGCGGTCGCATTCGGCGCCTTTACCTGGGGCAGCTTTTTCAGCTGGCGGGGCTCGTTACCCTGGTCGCTCTGGCCCTGGCCTACGCGGTGCAGGCCGGGCTTTTTCAGCTTTTGTCCGCCTACGTGCCGGTGACCTTGCCCCCGCCGGGCTGGGCGCCCTTGGTGCTCGGCGCGGGGACGGGTTGGGTGTGTCTATTGGCCTTTGCCCTGCCGCCGATTCTCCGCTTGGAAGCCGTTTCCCCGGTGCGCGTGCTGCGCCGCGATCTTGCCGGCCTCGGTCCCCAGGGCCCGGTGCTCCGCTTTGCCGGCGTGGGGACGCTCCTGGCGCTGCTTTTTTGGTATGCGGGCAGTTTTGAGCTGGCGGGTTGGGTTTTGCTCGGCCTCGGGGGGACGGGGACGCTGTTCGCCGTGCTCGCGCTGGCGCTGCTGCGGAGCGGTCGGGTGCTGGGGATGCAAGCGGGGAAGGCCTGGCGCCTAGGGCTTGCGGCCCTCAGCCGGCGTCAGGGGGCGAGCGTGGTGCAAATGTTGGTGTTCGGGGCTGCGCTGATGCTCCTGCTGACCCTCACCGCACTCCGAGGCTCCTTGCTCGACAGTTGGCGCGCCCAGCTTCCGGAAGGCTCGCCCAATTACTTTGTTCTGAACCTCGATAGCGCTGACCGCACCGCCTTTAGCGATGCCCTCGAGGATCTCGCCGTGGCGCCCCAGCCGGCCTTCCCCATGACCCGGGGCCGTATTACCGCTGTCAATGGGAACGCCCTCGATCCCCGGGCGGGTCGCGCCGCCGCACGCCTCACCGAAGAGCGTAATTTGAGCTGGAGTGGGGCCCTGCCCGAGGGCAATGAGGTGGTTGCCGGACGCTGGTGGGATGAGACGGCGCCCGCGCCAGGCCTGTCCTTGGAAGCGGATTTCGCTGAAAGCGTTGGCCTTGCCCTGGGAGATGAGCTGGTTCTTGAGGTGGGAGATCAGCGCTTCGAGGTGCCTCTCGTGGCCCTGCGTCGCGTGGCGTGGGATTCCCTCCGGCCAAATTTCTTTATCGTGCTGTCGCCGGGCCTTCTGGCAGAGCGGGACGCGACCTACCTCACAAGCTTCTTCCTCGATGCGGCGCAGGCCTCGCGCCTGCCCGAGCTGCTTCGTGCTTTTCCCAGCGTAAGCATCATCGCCATTGATGGGTTGCTGAATCAGCTGCAGCAAATCATTGCCCGCGTTTCCCTGGCCGTCGAGGTTGTGCTCGTGCTCGTTTTGCTTGCGGGGGCGCTGGTGCTGCTGGCCTCCATTCAATCGAGCATGGATGAGCGCCTCGCAGAGTATGGCTTGCTCCGAGCCCTGGGCGGCACGCGCCGGCGCCTGCTTGGTGCCCTCACCATCGAATTTGCTACCCTGGGGGTCTTCGCAGGCTTGCTGGCGGCGCTGGGGGCTTCCGTGATCATTTGGGCCTTGGAAACACAGCTATTTGGCTTGCCGCAGCAAAGCCACGGCGCCCTCTGGCTTTGGGGCCCGGCCCTGGGTCTGGCCACCATTTTGAGCTTGGGCCTGGGTGCGACCCGAAAGGTGGTGCAGGTGGCGCCCCTCCGCGTGCTGCGGGAGCATGGGGCATGAAGGGCGTGCTCGCCGTCCTGGGGCAGCGCGCGCGGCCCCTGCGCCGGTTCCTCGGCCCTGGGGCGGCCGTGGCCGTCGGGCTCGCCGTACTTCTCTGGTGGTCCGGCGAGCACCCCGAGTCCCCCAACGCGACGGGCACCGCTGGCGCCGGGGCTCAGGAGCAAATCCCCGATTTCGCAGCCCTTCCCACGGTGAGCGCCCGGAAGGCGGCCTTTTTCGCCTTCCTTCTGCCGCGCATTGAGGAGGAGAATCGTCGTCTTCTCACCCTACGGGAAGACCTCGAGACCCTCGGCCAAACCCCCACCCCCTGGCCGGAAGCGCGCAGGGCGTGGTTTGAGGGGCTAGAGGCAGAATACGGGCTAACGGGAGAAGGGGCAGAGGCCGAGCGCCTCCGCCGGCTGCTGCGCCGCGTCGATGCCGTGCCGCCGTCCCTGGCGCTGGCTCAGGCGGCGACGGAATCGGCCTGGGGCACCTCTCGCTTCGCCCAGGAGGGGCGAAACTTCTTTGGCCAGTGGTGCTACGAGAAGGGGTGCGGCCTCGTGCCCCTGCTGCGCCCGGAGGGCTCAGAGCATGAAGTTCGGGTGTTCGCACGCTCCGCCGATTCCGTGACCAGCTATATCCACAACTTGAACAGCCATCCGGCTCATCGCTCCTTCCGCGTGCTCCGCGCGGCGGCACGCCGGGAAGCGCGGCCCCTCTCGGGCGTGGTGCTGGCCCCGGGGCTGCTGCGCTATTCGGAGCGCCGGGCCGCCTACGTGGCGGACCTCCTCGCCATCATGCGCTTTAATCGCCTCGGCCGTTTCGACGCCTAGTTAAGGCGCAGAAACGGTTGGGAGACCCAATGCCAGCGGCCGTCCGGGCCCTGCGCCGTGCAGTTATAGCGACTCCGCCCCTTTGCCAGGGCCTTCGGCGCTTGGGCTGTGATCCGCGCGCCGTTCCGGCGCGTGGGAATGGCGCCTTCCCCCGTGGCGTAGCACTGCACGGGCCCCGGGTGCACCTCGGGAAAGCGGAGCGCGAAGGAGAAGACCGGCGCGGCGTCGGCGTCGCCGACGCGCATGTCCTCGGGGCTGGCGTGCTCGATCGCCAGCGCGCGCATGGACAGCTTGGGGCGAAGGCTTTCTAGGGCGCCATAGGGCCCTGAGGCGGGAAAGCGCGGCAAGGCCTGCGCCGGGCTCTCGGCCCAGAGGGGGCCCGAGTGCTGGCCAAAGGCGGCGTAGCCGGCCTCCGCCAGCCAGCGCTCCAAAGGCGGGGCGTACTCTCCGTAGGGGTAGGCAAAGAGCTTCGGCTGGGGCCCGAGTTCCGCGTCGATGCGCGCCTGAGCGCCCGCCACCTGCTTCCTAAGATAGGCGGCGTAGGCCGGGCTTTCCGGCGTGGGCAGGCCGACCGCTGCCCCGCGCACCATGTAGTCATGACGCAGCCCGTGGTTGCCGACGGTAGCCCCTTCCGCAACCAGCTTGCGGAGGTCGTCCCAGGTGAGAAAGCCGCCGTGGCGTTGGTCTAGGGGCTCCGTATTCACGAAGATGGTGTAGGGCCAGCCGCGGGCGCGAAGGCGGGGGTGGGCGGCAAGGGCGATGCTTTCATAGGCATCGTCAAAGGTGATGGCCACGACCTTCTCCGGTAGAGTGCGCCCTGCGCGCAGGGTGGCCAAAATGTCCTGCAAGGGTAGAACCTGAGCCCCCAGTGCCTCGATGGCGTCTAAGTGCTCGGCAAAGCGTGCCGGCGAAACGGACGTGCTGAAGGGCGTGTCTTCGGCAACGAAATGGTACTGAAGCACCACCGCACCGGGCGCTTGCGCCAGAGCTAGGGTGCTTAGGCCGCCCAGGGTGACCCAGAGGGCCAAGGCGCGCAGCGGTTTCACTATTGGTATTTGGATCTGAAAGAGGGTGTTCCTCATGGCCACGACTCCCGCCTATGAACGCGCCAAGCTTCAAAAGCGTCTTCGCCGCCAGGTTGGCCAGGCCATTGCCGACTACGCCATGATTGAAGCGGGTGATCGGGTGATGGTGTGCCTCTCCGGCGGCAAGGACTCCTACACCTTGCTCGACATATTACGCCAGCTTCAGGCTACGGCACCGATCCGCTTCGAGCTGGTCGCCGTCAACCTTGATCAGAAACAACCCAATTTCCCGGAGCATGTGCTGCCGACCTACCTCGAAGGCCTTGGCATTGAGTACCACATCATCGAGCAAGACACCTACAGCGTGGTGAAGGCGCTCACGCCCGAGGGCAAGACCTACTGCCCCGTGTGTTCCCGCATGCGCCGGGGGGCGCTTTACAACTTTGCGCGGCGCATCGGGGCCACCAAGGTTGCTCTGGGTCATCACCTTGATGACATTGTGGAGACGCTTTTTCTCAACCTCTTTCACGGCGCCACCCTCAAGGCCATGCCGCCGAAGCTTTTGTCCGACGATGGCGATCAAATTCTCATTCGGCCCCTGGCCTATTGCCGGGAAAAGGACATTGCGCGCTGGGCCGAAGTGCAGGCCTTCCCCATCATTCCCTGCGATCTCTGCGGGAGCCAGGACGGCCTCGAGCGCCAGGTGATTAAGCGCATGCTTCAGGAATGGGAGCGGGCGCACCCTTCGCGTATTGAGAAAATTGCCGGGGCGCTTCGCCGGGTGGTCCCGTCGCATCTTATGGATCGGGAGCTCTTCGATTTTGCGGGCCTTGATGACGAGCGCGCGGCGCGTGAGCGTGAGGGGCTGCGCATCCCCGTGAAGGAAGCCTAGCGTGCCCCTTGCCATTCCCCTCGAGGCCTTAGACGAGGACACGCTCAGGGCGATCCTCGAGGCCTTCGTGAGCGAGGAGGGCACGGACTACGGCCATCGCGATTACACCCTCGACGAGAAGGTGCGATCGGTTCGGGGGCAGCTCGAAAAAGGCGAAGCCGTGCTGTGCTTTGACGAAGCGACGGAAAGCGTCACTGTGGTTCCCCGGGATCAGGCGCCGGTCCCCTAGGCAGCCCCCATTGCTGGCCCTAAAACCCTGCGCTAAGGTCCGCGCCGAAAGCTTGTCCCCTAGCCCGTCTGAGTGGAGATCGTTCATGAAAACCCCCTTCGTCGCCCTCGCCCTGGCCTTAACGGCCCTACCGGCCCTTGCCGCGGCCGAGAGCGAGGCGATCGAAACGCTGGTGGTGTCGGCGCGGCCGGCCCTAAGTGATGCCTTCAGCGAGCTGGGCGCCTTGACCACGCTCAGCGGGGAAACGGTTGCAGGCCTCGCGCCGGTGCACGGTCAAGAGCTCTTGGTGCGCGTCCCAGGCGCCTGGGTCTCCCGGGGGTCGGGGCAGGAGCACTTGATGGCCCTGCGGTCCCCCGTGCTCTCTGGGCCCGGGGCCTGCGGCGCGTTCCTGCTTTTAGAGGACGGTATTCCTCTCCGCCCCGCTGGCTTCTGTAACGTCAATAACCTCTTCGAGCTGAACCTTGCTCAGGCCGCTGGGGTGGAAGTGCTGCGGGGGCCGGCCTCGGCCCTCTATGGTGGTACGGCCCTCTTCGGGGCGATAAACGTCCGAACGCCCGCCCCGGCGCAGGACCTTGCGGGTCCGACGGGGATGGTCGAGGGGGAGCTTGGGCCCTGGTCCTACGGTCAACTTCGGGGCCAGCTGGCGGCGCCCCTTGGGCAGGAACGGGTCCTCGCGGCCTTCGATGTGGTGGATACGGACGGGTGGCAGGACGACACGGGCTTCCGCCATCGCAAGGGGTCGCTCCGGGCTCAGGGGGAGCGGGGCGCTTGGCGGCACGATTTTCAGCTCTCCGGCGCGAGCCTGGACCAAAATACCGGCGGCTACGTAGTGGGGCCAGAGGCTTTCGCCGATGCCACGGTACGCAATACCAACGCCAACCCCGAGGCCTACCGGGAAGCCTACGCCCTGCGGGTCTCCCTCGGCCTTGAGCGGGATCTCGCCGGCGGCGTCACCCTTGGGCTCACCCCCTATCTTCGTACGTCCGAAATGGAGTTCCTGCAGCATTTTCTTCCTGGGAAGCCCCTGGAGGAAAACGGACAGGACAGCCTGGGGCTGGTGGCGCGTCTGCAAGGCGCCGGGGCGCGGTGGCGCGGTACGGCCGGGGTGCAGCTGGAGTGGGCAGATACCTGGTTGAGCCAAGAGCAGGACGGCCGGACCGTGGGCTCCGCCTTCCTGGTGGCGACGCGTCCTGAGGGTAAGCACTACGACTACACCATAGAGAGCACGCTTGCGGCGGCCTTCTTTGATGTGGCCTTTGACCTCTCGCCGGTGCTGACCCTCGTGCACAGCGCACGCCTCGAGCAGCTGCGCTATGACTACGATAACCGCATGGCCGACGGCAATTCGCGGGAGGATGGCACGGTCTGCGGCTTTGGCGGTTGCCTCTATACCCGGCCTGCCGACCGGAAAGATCAGTTCAGCGATCAAGCCGGGCGCCTCGGCCTGGTCTACGGACTGTCGGAGCGCAGCCAGCTATCCGTGAGCGCCTCTGCAGGCTTCCGGGCACCGCAGAGTACGGAGCTCTATCGCTTGCAGTCTGGGCAAAGCGTGGCCGATTTGCGCAGCGAGTTCGTGCGCAGCTTCGAGGTGGCTTACGGGTACGCCCGGGACGGGCTTTCCTTGACCTTAACGGCCTTCGATCAGCGCGCCGAGGACCAGGTCCTCCGGGACGCGGAGGGCTTCAACATTTCCGCGGGGAAAACGGACAGCGATGGGGTGGAAGGGCAGCTGGCCTTCGATCTCTATCCAACCCTGTCGGTGGCGGTGCAGGCCACCTACGCACGCCATCGCTACGCCTTCTCCCAGGACCTGGGCCGGGGGGAGACCATCACGGCGGGGGATGACGTCGATACGGCCCCGCGCTGGCTCGGTTCCGCCCAGGTGCGATGGACGCCCACGGAGGCCCTCAGCCTCGAGCTAGAGAACGTCACCATGGGGGATTACTTCATGGATGCGGGCAATACGGCCCGCTACGACGGCCATCGGGTTTGGAACCTCCGGGGCCGCTATGCCGTTGCCGATCGCCTCACCCTCTCGGCCCGGATTCTCAATCTGGCCGACGAGCGCTACGCGGAGCGGGCCGATTTGGCCTTCGGTAATGAGCGCTATTTCGTCGGGCAGCCGCAGCGCGCCCACGTCAGCCTGCGCTACGACTTCTAAGGTGCCCATGGATCGCTTTCTCGGGCTGTGCCGCCCGGGCTTTGAGGGGGATTTGGCGGCGGAGCTCACCGTGGCCCTCGCCGAGGAAGGGGTAGGGGGTTACGCCCGCACCCAGGCCGGGGAGGGCGTGGTGGAGTGGGTCGCCTATGGCGTGTCGGGGCGTGAGCTTCTGACCCTGCGCGGGGCGCCGAGCCTTCAAAACCTGGTGTTTTGCCGCCAGCTGGCGGTTACGGGACCCTGCCTCGAGAATCTCGATCCCACGGACCGCGCCAGCGGTTTAGCCGGGGGCGCGCCTTGGCCCGTGGCCGACGTGCTTGTGGAAACGCCCCCGGGGCCAGCCTTCGCCGGGTTGGAGCGGCTCAGCAAGCGCCTTGCTGGGCCGGTCCGGGGCGCCCTGGAGCGAGCGGGGCGGCTGGCGGGGCCCCGGGATCAAAAGCTACGCCTGCACATCACCCTGACCTCGGGCACGGCCGCCTGGGTGGGCTACGCCCCGGTATCCCTTAGCCTTGAGGAGCCTGGGGGCGTGCGCCGGCTGCGGCGCCTCGCGGGGGCGCCGAGCCGCTCGGGGGTGAAGCTTCAGGAGGCCTTCTTGGCGTTTTTAACGCCCACGGAACGGCACTTGACCTTCGCTGGACGACCCCGGGCGGTGGATCTGGGCGCGGCCCCGGGGGGCTGGACCTTTGTCCTGCGCAGCCTTGGGGCCGAGGTCTTCGCCGTGGACCATGGGGCGCTGGCGCCGGAGCTTGCCGATGATCCCCTTGTGATTCATGTGCGCGCCGACGCCTTTACCTACGAGCCCCCGGTGCCCGTGGACTGGCTCTGCTGCGATGTGGTCGACAAACCGGCCCGGGTCGTCGAAACCTTGGCGCGTTGGCTGCGCCGTCGCTGGGCGGCCCGCGCGATATTTAACTTGAAACTGCCCATGAAGCAGCGTCACGCCGCGGTGGTCGATGCGCGCGCGCGCTTCTTTCGAACCCTCGGGCCCCGGGCGGAGGAGTACACCTTCTCCGTGAAGCAGCTTTATCATGATCGGGAAGAAGTGACCTGCTACGCCGCGCCGCGAAGCGCCGCTGGCCCCGCTGGAGCCCGCCATGGCTAAGGGAAGCCCCGCCCTCGAGCGCAGCAAACTGCTGTCCTTTGAAATCAGGGATCGGGCCGCCCTTTATGGCGCCTATATGCCGTTTCTGACCCACGGCGGGCTCTTCATTCCCACCCAAACGCTTTATCCCCTCGGGACGGAGCTCTTCCTGCTCCTCAGCTTGCTTGATGCGCCGGAGAAGTTTCCCACGGCGGCACGAGTGGTTTGGGCCACGCCCCCGCAGGCGCAAGGGGCGAGAAAGCCAGGCTTTGGGGTGGCCTTTAGCGACCCGGCTTGCCCGGCCCGTCGTTATATCGAACGGCAGCTGGTGGGGCTTGGGGACAGTGAACGCCCCACCCACACCCTTTAGTCGCGCCACCTCGAGGAACGCCCATGCTCGTTGATAGCCATTGCCATCTCGATTATCTCGATCGCCCGGCCCCGGAGAGCGTTGCTCGGGCGCAGGCGGCGGGGGTGGGGCACATGCTTTGCGTGGGCGCGGATCCCGCGCACTTTGACCGGGTCCTGGGGCTTGCGCGGGCCAGTGCCCATCTTGATGCCAGCGTGGGGGTCCATCCCTTGGCCGTCCAGGCCTCGGGGGACGACTGGGCGGCGGTGGAAGGCGCGGTGGATGCGCCGGGCGTGGTGGCCTTGGGGGAAACGGGGCTCGATTACGCCGACCCCGCTGCGCCCGATCGAGTCCTTCAGCAGCAACGCTTTGAACAGCATCTGACGCTGGCGGCGGCGCGGTCCTTGCCCGTCATCATTCATACCCGCGAGGCCCGGGCCGATACCCTCGCCCTGCTGCGCGCGGCGGGAGCGCGACCGGAAGCCGGCGTGCTGCATTGCTTCACGGAAGATCTGGCAACGGCCGAAGCGGCGCTGGCGCTTGGGTACTACATCAGCTTTTCCGGCATCGTCACCTTCAAAAATGCCGAGGCCCTGCGCACCGTGGCCCGGGCCGTGCCGCTAGACCGGCTGCTCGTGGAAACGGATGCGCCCTGGCTGGCCCCCGTGCCCCATCGGGGCCAGCAGAACGAGCCGGCGCTGTTACCTCATACGGCCGCCGTGCTTGCCCAGTGCCAGGGGGTGTCGGAGGCCGTGCTGGCGCAGGCCACCACGGAGAACTATCGTCGGCTCTTTGCGCGCACGGCCCTGCTCGCGGCGTGATGCCTGGGCCTTAGCCCTTCGGAAATTCCTCTTCGAAAAGCCGATAGTCCGTTTCCCGCATGCCCAGGGCCGCGTAGGTGCGCTGGGCCCGGGCGTTGTCTCGCTCCACGTAGAGCCGCAGGCCGATGCCCGTGGGGTCGGTGAGGGCGCCCTCCCGAAGCGTTTGATAGAGCGCGCTGAAGACGCCGCGCTGGCGCCAGGGGGGCAGGACGTAGACGCTTTGGAGCCACCAAAAGGTGCCGTTGCGCCAATCGCTCCATTCGAAGGTCACGGAGGCCGTGCCGATGCAGGCATCCGCTTCGTCCACGGCGACCCAAACCCGGCCCCGATCGGGATGGGTCAGCAGCCCTTGAATGCCCGCTGTCACCGTGGCTTCGTCTAGGGTGTGGTCCTCCGTCTCCAAGGCCATGGCGCATTGGAAGGCCGCTAACGTGGGCACATCGCCGAGGGCGGCGGGGCGTAGGGTAAAGGAAGCGGTCATGGGGCGTCCTCCGTGAAGCGCCGGGCCAGGAATGCGCAAAGCTGGCCGTAGCGATGGCCGCTGAGGGCCGCGCCAGCGATGGCATGCTTGGCCCCGGGATAGGCCATCATTTCAAAGGGCACCTGCGCCTGCTGAAGGGCGGCCATGAGTCGCGTACTGTGGGTGAATAGCACGTTGTCATCGGCCATGCCGTGTACCAGGAGCAGGGCGCCGGGGGCCTGGGCGAGGCCTGGCAGGCGGCCAAGTACCCCGGACGCTTCGTAGCCCTCGGGATTGCTCTGGGGCGTTTCGAGATAGCGTTCCGTGTAGTGCGTATCGTAGAGCGTCCAGTCCGTGACCGGCGCCACGGACACGGCCGCGCGAAAGCGATGGGGGGCTTCGGCGAGGCAGCGCAGCGCCATGAACCCGCCATAGCTGTGGCCAAATACGGCCACCCGCGCTTCATCGAACCAGGGCGCGGCGGCAAAGTGATCGAGCGCGGCGAACTGGTCGCGCACTTCCATTTCCCCCAGGCGCCGGTGGATGGGTCGCTCAAAGGCTTCGCCCCGGCCCGCGCTGCCCCGGTTATCGAGCTCAAGAACGGCCCAGCCCTGCTGCACAAACACCTGATGCAGGAGCGGTGGCCAGCCCCGGGTCACCCGTTGGGCGCCGGGGCCGCCGTAGACGGCCAAGATGACTGGGAAGGGGCCGTCGCCGGCGGGGCGCGTCAGGCGGTAGTACAGGGCTTGGCCGTCCTCGGCGAAGAGGGAGCCGATTTCCGGCGTCCGCCGCGCCGCCAGGTAGGGCGCATAGGCATGATCGGGGTGGTCGAGAGGGTTGTCCGCCAGCACGGCTAAGGGCGTTCCCTCGCCGTCGCAGAAGCGGGCTCCCGGTGGCGCCGTCGCGCTCTCCCGCAGAATGACGAGCCGTTGCCCATCGGGGCTTGCGCTGCCCTGGTGCCAGGCGGCCCCGTCCGTGAGGGCCACGGGGGGGCGGCCGTCAAGGTGACCGCGCAGAATGTGCCGCGCCGTGGGGTCGTCCAGCGTGCCTTCGAAGAGCACCTCGCCCCGGCTTTCCTGCACCGCCAGCACCCGATGAACGATGGTGCCGTCGGGGGTGAGCCGGCGCTCCGGGCCGTCTTCGCGGAGGGGGAGCCGATAAAGCTGGCGGGGGCCGCCCCGTTCCGCGCTCCAGAGGGCGCCGCCGCCGCGAAGGGGCCGGAAATCGTCGTGCAAATTCACCCAGCTTTCGCTGTGTTCTTCGTGGACTTCGGTGAGCGTCCCATCGAGGGTCAGGCGCAGGAGCGTGAGGCGCCGTTGGTTTCGGGGCTGCCGCTGTAGGTAAAGGGCGTCGCTTGTGGGCGCCCAGGTGACCCGGGCAAGGTAGTCCTCTTGCTCTGCTTGCCAGGGCAGCCACTGGAGCGTGCCCGTGGCCAGTTCGAGGAGACCGAGGGATAGGGTAGCGTTGGGGCCGCCGGTGAAGGGGTAACGCTGGGCAATCGCCTCGATCCCCGCTTCCGTGGCGTCGAAGCGCAGGGTTTCGGGAATGGGGGTCTCGTCTGCCTTCAGGAAGGCCAGGTAGCGGCCGTCGGGGGAAAACCAGAACGCGTCCTGGCGGTGCATTTCCTCCGCGGCGATAAAGTCCGGGAGCCCGACCACCACCCCCTCCGCTGCTTCCCGGGTGAGCTGGCGCACCGCACCCCCGTCCCCCCCTAGCCAGAGATCGCCCTCGTGGACATAGGCAAAGCGGCCATCCCCGGGGGCGCTCGTGAGTTGATGAACGCGGTGATCTTCCGGGCTGAGCCGCGTCAGCGTGTTATCGGCGAGGGTGAGCTCATAGGCGACGCCGTCGAGGGTGAGGCGGAGGGCCTGGCCGTCGCTGCGCCAGTGAAATTCCGTGATGCCAGAGAAAAATAGGCGAAGGCGCTCGCGCCGGGCCTTCTCCGCTTCGGTCATCTTAAGCCCGGAGCTGAGGGCGTCCCCGGCGACAAGGCAGCGCATGGTGAGGGGCGCTTCCTCGGACCAGGTGCCGAGCCAGAGGTCGAGCTGGTTGCCGTCCCCGGGGGCCGTTTGCAGCCAGGCCAGGGCCTGGCCCTCGGGCGCAAAGCGGAACTGGCTCAGGGTGGGCCCGGCCAGGGGCGGGGAGGCAAAAAGCCGCTCGAGGGTAAGGGCTTGGGTGTCTGCCATGGCTTAAGCCTCCGCTGCGAACGCGTCGCGGGTGAAGTTTTCCACCCCGTCGGCGGTGATGCGCACGTTATCTTCGATGCGGATGCCGCCGTAGGGCGTCATGGCCTCCACCAGAGGCCAGTTGAGGAGGGCGTGGTGGGGCCCTTCTCGAAGCGCCTTTAAAAAGCGGGGAATGAAGTAGAGGCCCGGTTCCACGGTGACCACCACGTTTTCTTCGAGGGTTCGGGTGAGCCGCAGGGCGGGGTGTTGGGCGGGGGGCGGCGCCAGGGTGCCGCTCGCGTCCGCCAGCTGGCCACCGGCGTCGTGCACCTGGATGCCCAGCAGATGGCCAAGCCCATGGGGCATGAAGCACTCCGGCAGTCCCGCCTCCAGCACCGCCTCCTTCGATGCCATAGCCAGCCCGCTGTCCACGAGCACCTCCGCCAGGGCCCCCATGCAGGCCGACTGCATGGCTGGCCAGGGGATGCCCGGGCGAAGCTGCGCGATCAGGCCCTGCTGCAGCCGATCCATGGCGTCGATGAGCGCCTGAAAGGGGCCGGGGCTGCGGGCGTAGCTGCGCGTAATGTCCGCTGCGTAGCCGGCATAGCTGGCCCCGGCATCGATGAGTAGGCTCTCGCCCGGGCCCGCCTCCCGGCGCCGGTGGTGGTAATGGAGGATCGCGCCTCGCTCATCAAGCCCGATGATGTTCGTGTAGGGCAGCTCGTGGTCTTCGTGGTCCGTGGCCGCTAAATAGCGTAGGTGCAGGGCAAATTCGCTTTCCCCGGCTTCGAAGCCGGCTTGCACCGCACGATGCCCCTTCACCGCCACGCGGTTCGCTGCCCGGAGGCACGCCAGTTCGTAAGGGGTTTTTTGGGCGCGCGCAAAGTCGACCCGGGCGCGGAAACCTGCCGGGTCTCGATGGCCAGGCCCTAAGGTGACCACGGCCCCGCGCTGGGCCGCTGCCCACTGGGCGATTTCCTGATCCCGCGCCGCTTCGCTGGTGATCGTCTTGAAGTCGAGGGCGTCGAGCCAGGCGCCGCGGGGCGCTTTCGGCGGGGCGTGCCAAAAATCGTCGGGTTGGAGATGCAGCAGGACCGCTTCGCCCTCCGCGGGTACGAGGACCGCGGAGCCGGCGGCATCGGGCAGGGGCGCAAAGAGGGAAAAGTGGGGGTTGGGTTTCCAGCTGGCCGTCGTATCGTCCAGGAAATGGAAGGCCGGCGCCCCCGCCAAAAGCACCACGCCGCCGAGCTGTTCCGTAGCGAGGGCCGCTTGATAGCGCTGGGTGAGCTGACGAAGGTGATCACGGTGCAGGGCGGCTAAGGGGGCAGGGGCAGGCATGGCGTTCTCCAGACGAGGAAGGACCAGTTTACTTGGGCGCGGGAGGAAGGCCCAGGCCATGGAGTCCACGGCCGGCCCCATGGTATACAAGGGGGTGAGGAGAAGGCGGGGAGTCTGCCCGGGCAGGGCTCGCGTTTGACCATTTCGGCGAAATTTTGGAGGGGTTATGGAGGGTTTTGCCTACGAGGCGCCCACGTCCGTGGCGGCGCTGCGGTCGTGCTTGAGCACGGCCCAGGGGGCCGGCGAGATGACGCAAATTCTGGCCGGCGGCACGGATTTGCTCGTGCAGATGAAGCAAGGCAATCGGGCGCCCCGGCGCATTATCGACATCAAGCGCATCGCCGAGACGGGGGCCCTCGAGCTGAGCGGTGCGGAGCTCACTGTCGGGGCCTCCGTTCCCGCGGCGAAGGTTAAGGGGTTTCCCCTCGTTGCCGAGGCTTTCCCTGGCTTAGCGCACGCCATCGATCTCATTGGCTCTTCGCAGATTCAAGGCCGGGCGTCCCTCGGGGGCAATCTGTGCAACGCCTCTCCCGCGGGCGATACCATTCCTGCGCTCATTGCCAACGGCTTTGAAGCCCACATCTTGACCGCCGAGGGTGAGCGGCGCCTGCCCGTAGAAGCTTTCGTGGTGGGCGTGGGTAAAAATGCCCTGCAGCCCGGGGAAGTCCTGCTGGCCCTTAAGGCGCCGGCGCCGGCGCCGCGCAGCGGCGACGCCTACCAACGCTTTACCCCCCGCACGGAGATGGACATTGCCGTGGTGGGTGTGGGCGCGCGGATCACGGTAGACGAGGCAGGCGTCATTACGGCGGCACGCATCGCCCTCGGAGCGGTGGCGCCCCAGGCCTTTTTGGCGGAAGCGGCGGGCGCAGCCCTGGTGGGCACCCGCGGCGAGCCGGAGGCCCTCGAGGCGGCGGCAGCGGCCGCCATGGAGGCCGCTCGGCCCATTTCCGATAAGCGCGGCTCGGCGGACTTCCGTCGGCGCATTTGCGGCGTGCTTGTTAAGCGCGTGGTGGCGGAGGCCCTAGGCCGTTGCCAAGGGGAGACGAACTGATGAAGTGTCATGTGCAAACGCAAGTCAACGGGGAAGCCGTGGAATTCCTCTGCGACCCCACGGCCACGCTCCTTGAGGTCCTCCGGGATACGCTCGGCCTCCGCGGGAGTAAGGAAGGCTGCGGCACCGGCGACTGCGGGGCCTGCAGTGTTGAGGTGGACGGCGCGCTGGCCTGCAGCTGCCTCATCCTGGCTCCGGAGGTGGAGGGCCGTCAGGTATCGACCATTGAAGGCGTGGCCTCCCCGGAGGCGCTGCATCCAATTCAGAATCATTTGCTGAAGAGCGCAGGCCTTCAGTGCGGCGTCTGCACCCCGGGCATCGTGGTGGCGGCGAAGCACCTGCTTGAGCAAAACCCGAACCCCTCGGAAGAGGCGGTGCGCTACTTCCTGGCCGGCAATCTCTGTCGGTGCACGGGCTACGACAAAATTATTCGCGCCGTGCTTGATGCGGCCGCCGAAATGAGAGGAGAAGCGGCATGAGTGAAGCCATGGATTTCCGCGTCATCGGTACGCGCCCGGTTCGCCCCGATGGGGTCGATAAGGTCACGGGGCGCGCGAGTTTTGGGGCCGACTTTTCCCTGCCGGGCATGCTGGAGGGGGCGGTACTGCGTTCCCCCCACGCCCACGCCCGGATCAAGCGCATCGACGTCACCGCGGCGCTGGGTGCGCCGGGGGTGAAGGCCATCGTCACCGCTGAGGATTTCCCGAGCGTGGCCGCCGGCGCCATCGAAGGCGGGGAAGGGGGCGGCGATTTCGCCGACCTCGCGGGGAACGTTATTGCCCGGGGCAAGGTTCGCTATCACGGCCATGCCGTGGCGGCCGTGGCGGCGCAAACCCGGGCCCAGGCCCTGGCCGCTGCCGCCCTGATTGAGGTGGAGTACGAAAGCCTTCCGCCGGTCCTCTCCTTGGACGCGGCGCTGGCCGATAACGCGCCGCTGATTGACGAAGCATTGAAGACCAAGGGGCTCGCCGAACCGGCCACCACGGCGTCCAATCTCGCCAGCGTGATTGAGATGGGCGGGGGCGATCTTGCGGCGGGGTTTGCCGAGGCAGACCTGGTGGTCGAACGGCGTTATCAGACGCCGACGGTCCATCAGGGCTATATCGAGCCCCACGCCTGCGTCGGCCGCTGGGTGCAGGACGACCAGGCCATGCTCTGGTGCTCCACCCAGGGCGCCTTCGATGTGCGTTCCATGACGGCCAAGGTGCTGGGCCAGCCTGTGGGCGCGCTTAAGGTCATTCCCAGCGAAATTGGCGGGGGCTTTGGCGGCAAGACCACGATCTACCTCGAGCCGCTCTCCCTAATCCTGTCGAAAAAGAGCGGTCGCCCCGTGCGCATGGTGATGTCTCGGGAAGAGGTGTTCCGCGCCACCGGGCCGGCCTCCGCGGCGCGCCTCGATTTGCGCATGGGCTTTGCAAAGGACGGCCGCATCACGGCGGCGGAAGTGACCATGGCCTACGAGGCTGGCGCCTTCCCCGGTTCCCCCGTGGGGCCAGGCACCATGTGCGTGTTTGCCCCCTATCGCATTGCAAATTTTCGGATCAAAGGCCTCGACGTGCTGGTGAACAAGCCGAAGGCCGCGGCCTATCGGGCCCCGGGGGCGCCGCAAGCCCTCTTTGCGACGGAAAGCGCCCTTGATGAGGCCGCGGAGAAGCTGGGCCTGGACCCCATCGAGCTGCGCTTGCGGAACGCCGTGGAGGAGGGCGACGCGGCCATTTATGGGCCGAAGTTTGGCCCCATCGGGATGCGCGCCTGCCTCGAGGCGGCGGCCAAGCACCCCCATTACCTTCGCCCGAAGGAAGCGGGGGTGGGCCGCGGCGTCGCCGTGGGGTTCTGGTTTAACGTTGGCCTTCAATCTTCCGCTGAAGTGCACATCAATGAAGATGGAACCGTCACGGTGATTGAGGGGAACCCGGATATTGGCGGTTCCCGGGCCTCCATGGCCCTCATGGCCGCCGAGACCCTGGGCGTGCCCTACGAAAGCGTGCGCGTGGTCGTGGCCGATACGGAGACGGCGGGTTTCTCCAACGTCACCGGCGGTTCCCGGGTGACCTTCGCCACGGGCATGGCCGTGGTGGAAGCATCGAAGGACATTATCGCCCAGTGCTGCAGTCGGGCCGCGGCGCTCTGGAGCACGGATCAGGAGATGGTGGAGTGGCGCGATGGCGCCGTGCACCCTCGCCCTGGGGTGAACGTCGATGCCCAGCCCCTTTCCCTGAAGGATCTCGCCGGGCAAGCCGGGCGCATGGGGGGGCCGCTCCTCGGTAAGGCGTCCCTTAACGCGAAGGGCGCGGGTCCGGGCTTCTCCGTCAACCTGTGCGATGCGCTCGTCGATAAGGAAACGGGGCGGGTAGAGGTGAAAGCCTTCACGGCCATCCAGGACGCGGGCAAGGCCATCCATCCGAGCTATGTCGAAGGGCAGCTTCAGGGCGGGGCCGCGCAGGGCATTGGTTGGGCGCTCAATGAGGAGTACGTCTACAGCGCGGATGGCGTCATGGAAAATGCGGGCTTCCTCGACTATCGCGTGCCCGTGGCCTCTGATTTGCCCATGATCGAAACGCAGATTATCGAAGTGCCCAATCCAGGCCACCCCTACGGGGTGCGGGGGGTAGGGGAGACGCCCATCGTGGCGCCCTTGGCCGCCGTGGCCAACGCCGTTTCCGCCAGCGCAGGGGTCCGGCTGACGGAACTGCCCTTAAGCCCGCCTCGCGTGTTGGCCGGCCTCGACCAAGCCTAAGCGCGGGCCGCAAGCGCCGTGGCCCGGGTGCACGTGCCCTTCGATCTCCGCCACCTCGCTGAGGGGCGGGCGGAGCTCGAGGTGCCCGGTGACGACTACCGCGGGCTCATGGGGGCCCTTGGCCGCCGCTTTCCCGCCCTAGGGCAAGCCCTCCAGGACGACAAAGCCTTCGTGCTCGACGGTGAAATTATTGATGCCCCGCTCCTCGAAGCCGTGGGCCCCCACAGTGAAGTGCATTTCCTGCCGCGTATTGGGGGAGGTTGAGCGCATGGAGCCAGAAGCGCCACGGGCCTGGCCGGCCCGGGACGCGGGGAGCCGCGTGTGCCGAGCCTTGCCGAGGGCAACCCAGTTCTATTTCGCCCCTGGGCGGGTCAACCTGATGGGCGACCATATCGATTACCTGGGGGGCGTTGTGCTGCCCATGAGCTTGCGCTCGGGGACGATCCTGGCTGCTGCGCCGGGGGCCCCGGGCGTTGGACTCCGGGTGCAGGCGCTTGATGTGGGGGAGACGGCCGACCTTACGGCAGCCGATCTGACCCGTCCCCTGGGGGATTGGCGCCGGCGTCTGGTGGCGCTGCTTAGCGCGCTTGGCCTTGCCCCTGAGGCGGTACCCTGGGAGGTGGCCGTCTCCGGTACCCTCGCCGGGGGCGGGCTGTCGAGTTCCGCAAGCTTTGCCCTCGTCTTTGCGCGCTGGCTCATGCATTTAGGCGTCGTGCCGGCCCTGCCGCCCTGGGCCCTCGGCGTTCGTCTTCAGCGCTTGGAGGCGGAGCACGCGGGGGTTGCTTGCGGTTTGATGGATCCCTTGGCCATCGACCTAGGAGAAGCGGGGGCGGCCCTGCGTTTGGATTGTCGGGGTCAGGCCGGGGAAGCCATTCCCTTAAACTTCGACGAGGCGGTCTTTGCGCTGGTACCCAGTGGCGTGGCCCGCCAGCTTGCCGACGGCGGCTACAACCGGGTTCGGGGGCGCCTGGCAGAGGCGCTGCAAGCTGAAGGCTTCCCCCTCGATGCGATTCCCCCGGCCGAGGCTATCGTGCGACGGCCGCCCCTCCGCCATGTGCAGTCCGAGCAGGCGCGCGTCTTCGCCGCCTGCGAGGCGCTGCGGGCCGGCGACGCGGACGCCTTCGGCGCCCTCATGAATGCGTCCCATCGGTCCTTGGCCGAGGACTACGGCGTGAGCGTGCCGGCTCTCGATCACCTCACGGCCACGGCTCGTGCCCTACCTGGGGTGTTTGGGGCACGGCTTACGGGGGCGGGGTTTGGGGGCTGGGCCCTCGTGCTCTGCGCTCGGGATGGCTGGCCGGAGGTGCGGGGGGCGTTGGCCCGGGCCGGCTTTCCCGGCGGCGTGCTCGCGGAACCGGGAGGGCGCCCCCGGTCCCTCACCCTGGAGGAGGGCCGTTATGGCCAAGACCCCTGATCCCATCCCCGCAGGGGCCCACCGTCGCTACGATCCCCTGCTGGACACCTGGGTCGTGGTGTCGCCGCACCGATCCAAGCGGCCCTGGCTTGGGGCGCGCACGGCGCCGGAGCCCTGTGGCCCAAGCTATGACCCCGCCTGCGCGCTCTGCGCCGGGAACCTCCGCGCATCGGGAGAACGCATGCCGGACTATGACGGGGTATACAGCTTCCCCAACGATTTTCCTGCGCTTGGGCACCTCAGCGAGGTGCCGGAGAGCGCGCCGCTATTTCGCGCCGAGGCCGCCCGGGGGCAGAGCCGCGTGCTCTGCTTCAGTCCAAACCACGACCTCACGCTGGCGGAGGCCGATGATGCGCTCCGCGAGGCCGTGGTGGGACTTTGGCAGGAGGAGCTTCGGCGCTTTTCCGGAGCGGAAACCCAGTGGGTGCAGCTCTTTGAGAATCGGGGAAGGCTTATGGGCTGCTCCAATCCCCATCCCCATGGGCAGCTTTGGGCGAGCGATTTCCTGCCCACGCTGGTGGCCCAGGAGCTGCGGAGCCAGCAGGCCCATTTTGAGCGCACGGGACAGGCCTTGCTGGCAGAGGTGCGCGACGCGGAGCTCGCCGGGCCGCGTCTTGTACTGGCCAGCGACGCTTGGGTGAGCTGGGTGCCCTTTTGGGCGCGCTGGCCCTACGAGACCCTCCTTGCGCCGCGGCGCGCCCTCGCGGGCCTTTTGGAATTGACCCCGGCGGAAGCGCAGGATCTGGCCCACCATCTAGGACGCTTGCTCGGGGCCTATGATCGCCACTTCGGCTGCCGAACCCCCTATAGCTTTGGCTGGCATGGCTGGCATCGCCTAACCGGTGCGCCGCCAGGCTTGCTGTTGCATGCCCATCTCCTGCCCCCCTTGCTCGAGGGGCCCGATCGACAAAAGTTCATGGTGGGCTTTGAGCTGATGGCGGAAACGCAGCGCGACCTCACCCCGGAACAGGCCGCCGCGGCCCTTCGCGCGGCCCTGGCTTAATCCCCCACCCCTAAGGAGTCCCTCATGGATGCCCTCACGTTGCTCACCCAGCGCCGGAGCAGCCGCGCCGCCGATCTCGATGCCCCCGGCCCAGCCGGCGAGACCCTAACCCAGCTGCTGGAGGCCGCCATTCGCGTGCCCGATCACGGCAAGCTGGGCCCCTGGCGCCTCCTGCCCATTCTTGGCGACGATCGCACCCGCCTTGGGGAGCAGCTTGCTGCTCGCTTTAAGGTGCTGAACCCTGAGGCTTCGGAGGCCCTCGTCGCGCTAGAGGCAGAGCGCTTTCTGCGAGCGCCGGTGGTCATCGCTGTGGTTTTCCGCCCTGTGGCGAGCGAAAAAATTCCCCTTTGGGAACAACAGCTGTCTGCGGGGGCGGTGTGCCAGAACTTGCTGCTGGCCGCCCATGCGGCTGGCTTTGCAGGCCAGTGGTTGACGGGCTGGAGTGCTTACGACCGCCCCTTCCTTGAAGGCCTGGGGCTTTTTGAGACCGATCAGCTTGCCGGCTGGATCTATTTAGGCACTCCCCAGCGCGCGCCGAGCCCGCGGGTGCGGCCCGCGCTCGAGGAGGTGCTGCTAACGCTCCCGGAGGCGCAGCGCCGCTAGAAGGTTAGGCCCGTGTGGGCGGCGAGGTCCGCTAGGGCCTGGGCTTCCGAGACCACCTTGATGGTGGTCATGCCCAGGGCCGCGGCGGGCTTTAAGTTGATGCCGAGGTCATCGAGGTAGAGCACGGAGGCGGCGTCGACCCCGAGGCGCTCAAGCACCAGCTCGTAGGCGCGCGGTTCGGGTTTGCGGACCCCCTCAACGCTGGATTCCACCACCAGGTCGAACAGGGCCATGACGTCGGCGACGGCCTGGGCACGCGCGGCGTCCCGGGCCATACCGGGACCGCTGCCGGCTTTCACATTGTTGGTGAGGCAGGCGTTTTGATAGCGGGTCTTGCAGGCCTTCAGGGCGCTCACCATGCGCGGCCGGACGTCCCCCGAAAGCAGGGAAATGACCGTTTTCCCGGCAATGGGGTAGCCCGCCGCCGTGGTTTCCGCAAGGAACGCGCCGTCGAAGCCATCTAGATCGAGGGCGCTGCTCTCAAACTGGGCCCAGGCGTTATCGTCGGGGTTTGTCGCATTAATCGTGCGAATGAAGTCCTTGGGAATGCCGTTCTCCGCCTCAAAGCGGTTGAAGGCCTCGAAGGGGCTGCTCGTGAGCACGCCCCCAAAATCCCAGAGTACGGCTTTAAATTCGGGCATGAGGTGAAATCCTGGCTAGAAGATGGCGTAAGCGCCGTCGATGAGGAAGGTGTCGCCGCTGTGGTAGCTGCTGGCCGTGCTCATGATGTACACGGCGATGCCCGCGAAATCCTCCGGCTGGCCCCAGCGCCGAGACGGCACGCGCTTTTGCACCGTGCTGGCGAACTTGTCGTTGCCAAAGGCCCCCTCGGTCATCTCCGTTTCGATCCATCCGGGCAGGATAGTGTGGGCCGTCACGCCGTAGCGGGCATATTCGACGGCCAGGGCCTTGGCCATGGAAATGAGGCCCCCCTTGGTGGCGGCGTAGTGTTCGCCCCGGGCCTGGCCGGAGATGGCCGCGAGGCTGGCCGTACCGACCAAACGACCAAAATTATCGCCCTGTTCACCCCGCGCTTTCATGTGCCGGGCGGCGGCCCGCAGGGTGTAGAACACCCCATCGAGGTTGACGGCGAGGACGCGACGCCACTCTTGTGCGGTCATGGTATCGAAGCTGGCGGCCCGGCCGCCGACGCCCGCGTTCGCGAAGCACCCATCCACGCGGCCGAAGCGCTCGAGGGTTTCCGCAAAGCAGTGCTCCACCTCGGCCTCGTTGGCGACGTCGCAGCGCATGGCGGCCACCGGGGTGCCGTAGCTTTGGAGCCGCTCGAGGGCAGCGGCGTTTTTGCCTTCGTTGGTCCCCCAAATACAGACGCCGGCGCCGGCTGCGGCCAAGCCCTCGGCCATGCCGAGGCCGATACCGCCGTTGCCGCCGGTGATCAGGGCCACCCGGCCCTCAAGATTAAACGGTGCAAATGCCATGGTCTCTCTCCCCAGACAACGAGCGCTCGAGTCTACGTGAGGGACCGAAGGGCGTCACCGCTTGCCACCAGTCAAGGCCCTTGCGAAAGTGCGGCCTCGGCTTAAGCGAAAGGAGTGGGGTTGATGGGGACGAAGCCAGTTGCCTTAGTAACGGGATCCTCTAGCGGCGTGGGGGCGGCGTGCGTGCAGCAGCTCGCTGCGGCGGGCTGGGACGTGGTGGTGAATTACTCCCGCAGTGCGGGGCCAGCGGAAGCGGTCGCAGAGCAGTGCCGGGCCGCCGGAGCGGAGGTGCTGGTGCAGGCAGCGGACGTTGCTCAGGACGATCAATGCCGGGCGCTGGTGGCCGCTGTGGCAGCGCGCTTCGGCCGCTTAGACGCGCTGGTGAACAATGCGGGCACCACCAAATTCGTGGCGCATAGCGACCTCGAGGGGCTCAGCGCTGAGGATTTCCATCACATCTATGGTGTGAATACGGTAGGGGCGTTTCAGATGACTCGGGCGGCAGCCCCCTTGCTGCGCGCGGCGGGCAAGGCTGCGGTGGTGAACGTGGCGTCCATCGCCGGGGTGAAGGGCATCGGCAGCTCCATTGCCTATGCGGCCTCCAAGGGCGCCATGATCACCATGACCAAATCCCTTGCGCGGGTGCTGGGCCCGGAGGTGCGGATTAATGCCGTGTGCCCGGGCTTCATTCAAGGGGCTTGGCTGCGGGAGGGCATGGGCCCAGAGGTTTACGATCGGACTCAGGCCTTCCTAGAGGGGGCCACGCCCTTGAAGATGACGGCGACGGCGGATTCTGTGGCCGAAGCCATCATCATGCTGATGACCAGTGCGTCGCTGGTGACCGGCGAGACCCTCTTGCTCGACGGCGGCCACCATCTCCTCTAGCGGTCGCTGGGGGCGCCGAGGCCTTGGTGGCGCACATCCTGGCCTCGGGCGAGGTAGATGATGTACTCGCCGACGTTCTTCGCGTGATCCCCAATGCGCTCGAAGCTTCGGGCGCACCAAATCACGTTGTGATAGCTCCGGAGCTGCGCGGGGTGGGCTTCCATCTCGCCGAGGAGACGCTCCACTAGCGCCTGGTAGGCCCGATCGACGGACCGGTCCCGGGTAATCACGTCCAGGGCCCGCGCTTCGTCCACGCGCACGAAGGCGTTGAGGGCGTCCGCCAGCATGCTTTGCACCCGGGTCATCATCTCCGTCAGTTCCGGCAGGGGATCGCGGAGCGGGGGGAGGGCGCAGAGGGTTTCGAGCATTTTCGCGATGCGGGTTGTTTCGTCGCCAATGCGCTCGAGGTCGGTGATGGCCTTCACGATGGACATCACCAGGCGCAGATCGCTGGCGGTGGGTTGGCGTTTCGCAATGATATGGGTGCAGGCATCGTCGATGCGCACCTCGAGGCGGTTCACGGCCTTATCCAGGGCAATCACCGGTTCCGCGGGATCGGCGTTCCACGTGGCGAGCCCTTCGCAGACCGCGCTGAGCTGCCGCTCGACCAGCCCGCCCATCTCCGTGACCATCGCGCGAAGTTCGTCCAGCTCTGCGTCGTACTGTCCTGAAACATGCTCACGCATCGTATTTTCCCACTCCTGGGGCGCCTAGCCGGGCGCGGCTAGCCGTAGCGGCCCGTAATGTAGTCTTCCGTCTGCCGCGCCTGGGGCCGGGTGAAGAGGTCGTCCGTGCCGCTAAACTCCACGAGCTCCCCAAGGTAGAGAAAGGCGGTGTAGTGGGAAACCCGCGCAGCTTGCTGCATGTTGTGGGTGACCACAACGATGCTGTATTGCTCCGCAAGTTTGCCGATGAGTTCCTCGATTTTCAGGGTCGAGATGGGGTCCAGGGCCGAGGCGGGCTCATCTAGGAGGAGCACCTCCGGGCGCACGGCGATGGCTCGGGCGATGACCAGGCGCTGCTGCTGGCCGCCCGATAGGGTGAGGGCGCTGGCGTCGAGCCGATCCTTCACTTCATCCCAAAGCGCCGCCGAACGTAGGGCCCACTCCACTTCCCCCTCCAGGGCCCGTTGTTCCCGTAGCCCCTGAAGACGCAGGCCGTAGGCAACGTTGTCAAACACGCTCATGGGAAAGGGGTTGGGCTGTTGAAAGACCATGCCCACGCGGCGACGCAGCGCCGTGACGTCTAGCTCCGGTGCGAGGATGTCATCCTCAAAGAGCTGGATACGCCCCGTCACTTCGACGCCCCGGATGAGGTCGTTCATGCGGTTAAAGCTGCGCAAGAGCGTGGATTTACCGCAGCCGCTGGGGCCGATAAAGGCGGTCACGCGGTGCCGCGGTACGGTTAGGCTGACGTCTCGAAGGGCGGCCTTGCCCTGATAGCGCACGGATAGGCGATCGACCGTGAGGCACCGGTCGGCCGGTTCAAAATGGAGGGTCGGGGGCTCGTTTCTCATGGGGTCAGTTTAGCCCAGGGGGTCCCGGTGGCGCCCGCGCAAATGGGCGCGCAGCACAACCGCGCCCAGGTTCAGGAGCACAATCATGATGACGAGGAGGAGGGCCGACGTATAAACGAGGGGTCGGGCCGCCTCGACATTGGGGCTCTGAAAGGCCAGATCGTAGATGTGAAAGCCGAGGTGCATGAACTGGCGCTCGAGGTGGAGATAGGGAAAGGTCCCATCCAGCGGCAGTTCCGGTGCCAGCTTCACCACCCCCACGAGCATCAGCGGGGCCACTTCGCCGGCGCCCCGCGCCACGGCCAGAATCACCCCCGTAAGCACGGCGGGAAGGGCCGACGGCAGGATAATTTTCCGCAGGGTTTCGAGGCGCGTTGCCCCGAGGGCCAAGCTGGCCTCCCGCAGCTGGCGCGGCACGCGGCTCAGCCCCTCTTCCGTGGCCACGATCATCACCGGCAAGGTCAGCAGGGCCAGGGTGAGGGAGGCCCAAAGGAGGCCTGGGGTGCCGAAGGTGGGTGCGGGGAGCGCATCGGCGAACAGGGCTTGATCCATGCGATGGCCCACCCCGTAGACGAAGAAGCCGAGGCCGAAGACGCCGTAGACGATGGATGGCACGCCGGCCAAATTGTTGACGGCCACCCGAAGCGTTTGGGTCAGCATCCCCTGGGGCGCGTATTCGTGAAGATAGACCGCGGCTATCACGCCAATGGGGGTCACGATGACGGTCATGAGCATCACCATCAGCACGGTGCCGAAGAGCGCGGGAAAGATGCCCCCCTCCGTGTTGGCTTCCCGGGGCGGCTCGTGGAGGAAGGCGCCGAGGCGCGCGAAATACACCCCAAGCTTCGCGTTCCAGCCCATGGCGTTCGGCAGCCAGTAGCGAACGATTTGGCGATAGGGCAGGGCCTGTCGTTGGCCGTCGGCGGCGAATAGGGTTAGGGCGCCCTCCCGCTCCCCCGGGGGGACGCGCAGCGCGGCCTCAAGGGCGGTCAGCGCGGCCTCCGCAGCGCCTTGGCGCTCGGCCTGGGGAACACCCGGGGGGGCAAGCAGCCCCAGGGCCGGCCCCCAGCTTCGGCGCTCAAGTTCCACGGCGTGGGGGTCGAAGTGCACGGTGCCCAGGCCCTGAACGGGGACCCAGCGAAAATCCGGGGCGGCCCAATCCCGGTTCCCCGTGCGCAGGAGCCAGCGCGGCTCCAGTTCCCCCTCGGCGTTGGCGAAGGCGCTTTGTTCGCGGAGCTCAGCCAGCACCGGCGGCGTCCCCTGCCTCTCGGGAAAGGTCACCGTGGCCAGGGCCTTCGGCCAAAAATGGCCGAAGCCCGCCTGAGCAAGAAGCCCGAGCAGGGCAAGGGTCATGAGGAGCGTGAGGGCCACGGCCCCGGTGCTTAGCCAGAGCGCGCCGTCCCCCGAACGCCAGCCCACGGGGCGGCTCATGCGAGGGCACCATAGCGGCGACGCAGACGGCTGCGCACCCACTCGGCGGCGGTGTTGGCGGCGAAGGTCATGGCAAACAGGAGCAGCGCCGTAAGGAGAAGCACGCGGTAGTGGGTGCTCTGGACCTCGGCTTCCGGTAGCTCGATGGCGATGTTCGCCGCAAAGGTGCGCATGCCTTCGAAGAGGCTGGGGGAGAGGTAGGGGGTATTCCCCGTCACCATGAGGACGATCATGGTTTCCCCTACGGCGCGCCCGAGGCCAATCATGAGCGCTGAGAGGATACCCGCAGAGGCCGCGGGCAGCACAATCTGGCGCAGCGCATCCCAGCGGCTTGCGCCAAGGGCGAGGGCGCCATGAACCAAGCGCTCGGGCACCCCAACGATGGCGTCTTCCGCAATGGAGAAGATGGTGGGCGTGATCGCGAAGCCGAGGACCAGCCCCACGATAAGGGCGTTGCGCTGCTCAAAACTGATCCCGTAGCGGCCATCAAGCCAGGTGCGGAAATCGGCCCCGAAGAGCAGCTCTTCCAGGGCCGGGGCTAGGCTTTGGAGGGCATAGAGGGCGAGGGCCAGGGGGGGCAGAAGGAGCAGGGCGTGGGCGCCCGCGGGGACGCGATGCCGGAGCGCAGGAGGGAGAAGCCCCCAGGCGCGGCCGAGCACCAGCACGATCCCGGGGAGGGACAGGAGGGTCAGCAGCGTGGCGAAGAGGTGCCGTTCCACGAGGGGCGCCAGCCAGAGGGCGCCCAGGAAGCCCAGGATCACCGTGGGTAGGGCGGCAATCAGCTCGATGCTCGGTTTGATCCAGCTGCGTAGCGTTGGGGTCATGAAGTAGGCGGTGTAGATGGCACTGCCGAGGGCCAGGGGCGTGGCGAACAGCATGGCGACGAGGGCCGCCTTAAGTGTGCCAAAGAGCAAGGGCGTGAGGCTGAATTTGGGTTCGAAGTCTGACCCTGCGCCAGAGCTTTGCCAGATGAAGTCCGGCGCGGGATAGCCCTCGTACCACACCCGTTGCCAAAGGCGCGAGAAGGCAAGCTCGGCGTGATGGGCCTTGAGGGTCCAGCTGCGGAGCGTGCCATCGCCGTCTTGCTGGGCCAGCTGGGTGCCGCGTTCGTTTGAGGCAAAGCGCGCTTTCGCGGCAGTGGGAGCCGGCGGCGGCAGGGTGAGGAGCGCGGTTCCGGAGGTGGCTTGTAGCAGCTGCACGGCCCCGGAAGCCAGGGTGACCAGGGCCCGGCGCTGCCCGGGAACGGCCTCGAGCTGCGCGGCCGGTTCGGGCAAAGGGAGGGGGGCCGCCTCGGCAAAGCGAAAGGCCCCGGTCGCATCCCGCACGGGGAAGACGCGCTTGAGCTCGGGGGCGGCGGCGCCGATGAGCCAGGTCTGGCCGCCAAAAAGCAGGGCGCGGGGAGCTTCCGCTGGCAGCGGCAGGGTGGCAGAGCGTTCTACGCTGTCGGCGAAGCGGGCAAACCAGGCCTCAAGGTGGGTGCCGTAGTCGAGGAAGAGCCATTGCTGCCCGCGTCGAACGAGGGCGCGGGGCGAGGCCTCGAGGGCATAGCGATAGTGGCGCGGTGGTAGGAGGGGCAGGCCCAGCTCCACCTCATCGAGGGCGAGAAGGTGCAGGGCCTCGTCCGTGCCGATGTAGGCCAGGGTGAGCCGCGATCCTTCCCAAAAGCTGGTAATGCGGTCGTCCAGCAAGCCGCCGGGAAGGGCTAGGGGGTCGGGCCCGAAGGGATAGGAAAAGCGAATCCCCTGGGTGGCCTTGCCCTGGTTCATGCTCACGGGAAAGTCCAGGGCGAAGAAGCGGAGGGCCCCGGGGGCGGCCACGCTCGCGTAAAGATGGCCGGTCTCGCCCACCTGCCAAGCGTAGCGCAGCGCCGCGTTTTGCCCCGCCGTGGCGACGGAAAAGACGTCCTCCCCGGTGCCTAGGGTACGCAAGGTCAGTTGGCCGTCTTGCGTCAGGCGCAGCAGGTGCTCGCCGCGGCTGTCGAGGGCCAGGAACAGGGCCGGGGTTGCCGGGGCCGCGCGGGCCCCTGTCCCTTGGGCCTCGGGCGCCTGCAGCAGGGGGAGGGTTGCCCATAGGAGATAAAGAAAAATCGCGCTGATGGCGGCCAGGACCCCAAAGCCGCCCAGGGGAATGAGGGCGGCGGCGAGCCGGTCCAGGCGCTGGCGGCGCCGGTCTCGGGTTGGGTTAGGGGGCAGGGGTGCGTGCATGGCCTAGGGTACCCGAAGCCGTTCCCGGGCGGCCACGGAGGCGGGCAGGGACACGTAGCCATCCCGAAGCACCAGCGCTTGGCCCTCTCGGGACAAAATGAAGCGAAGAAACTCGCGCTGAAGCGGTGCGAACGGCTCGCCCGGAGCGTGATTCAAGTACAGGTAGAGGTAGCGCGCCAGCGGGTAGGTGCCGGCGATGGCGTTAGCCGCGGTGGCCGCCACGAAGGGCTCGCCGGCGCGCCGGGCCAGGGGCAGGGCGCGGATGCCGGAGGTTTGGAACCCCATACCTGAATAGCCGATGCCCTGGGGGGCTTGGCTGACCGCTTGCACGACGGAGGCTGAGCCGGGCTGTTCGTTGACGTCGCTGCGGAAGTCGCCATTGCACAGGGCGCTGGCTTTAAAGTAGCCGTAGGTGCCCGATACCGCATTCCGGCCGTAGCGTTGCAGGCGCTGGTTTGCCCAGAATCCGGTCAGGCCCAGATCGCTCCAGCGCTCAGCGCTTTGCCGCGCGCCGCAGCGCCGGGCGACGGAAAAGACCGCATCGAGGTCCGTCAGCGTCAACCCAGGGAGGGGATTGTCCTTGTGGACGAACACCGCTAGGGCATCAACGGCGACGCGAAAGGCGAGGGGGCGATAGCCAAAGCGCGCTTCAAAGGCCTGCAACTCCCCCGTGGTCATGCGACGGCTCATGGCGCCGAAGAGGGCGGTGCCTTCCGTCAGCGCGGGAGGCGCGGTGGAGGAGCCCGCGCCGGAAATCTGCACGGAAAGGGCCGGGTGGTACGTCAAAAAGGCCTCGGACCAAAGGCTCATGAGGTTATTCATGGTGTCCGAACCCACGGAGGTGAGGGCCTGGGGCGCCAAGGTTGAGGTGGCCTGGTAGGCCGGTAGGGCTTGATCGAGCACAAGCGCTGCACCCCAGCCTTGCAGGGTGATCAGCAGCAGCAACGCCGGGAGCAGGCGGCGGCCTGGGCGCCTCCTACGCATGCGGGGCCTTCTCCGCTGCGGGGTTGGGGCAGGGGAGGGCGAAGGCAAAACAGCTGCCCTGGCCCACCGTAGAGTGGACCTCGAGTTCCGAATGATGGCGACGCAGCACGTGCTTGACGATGGCGAGGCCCAGGCCCGTGCCCCCGGCCTCCCGGGAGCGGCCCACGTCGACGCGGTAGAACCGCTCCGTGAGGCGGCCCAGGTGATTGGCGGCGATGCCGAGCCCCTGGTCCGTTACGGAAAAGCGGGCCGTCTCGCCGACGCGTTGGAAGGTCACGGTGATGCGGCCGCCGTCGGGGCTGTAGCGCACCGCATTGGTGATGAGGTTGGTAACGGCGCTGTGCAGTTCGCGCTCCTGGCCACGAACCGCCAGGTCGTGGTCAAGTTCAAGCTCGAAACCATGGCCGTCGTGAAGGCTTTGCAAATCGCTGCAGAGCCGCTCGATGAAGGGTCCAAGGCGGAGCCATTCCCCCTCGTCGGAAGCCGGCTCGCCGTCGGAGTCGAGGCGAGAAAGCAGGAGTAGATCCTCAACTAAGCTTTGCATGCGCGCCGCCGAGCTGTGGATGCGGCGCAGGCCGTGCTGAAGCAGGGCCGGGTCCTCCTCCTCCGCCAGGGTTTCCAGAAAGCCCAAAATGACGGTCAGGGGCGTGCGCAGCTCGTGGGACACATTGGCGACGAAATCCTGGCGCATGGTGCGAAGGCGCACGACGCTGGTGATGTCCCGGGCCAGCAGCAGCTTCCTGGCGGGGCCGTAGGGGACCAGGCGAAGATCGAGAATCTCGCTCCGGTCTCCCGGTGCGGGCAGTTCGGTGTGGAGATCCCCGGGGCCCGCGCGAAGGAGCGTTTTAAGCTCGGGGGCGCGATAGAGACCCGCCAGGGGGGCCCCGATATCGCGACGCTGAAGGCCCAGGAGGCGAGCGCCGGCGGTGTTGAACCAGACAATCCGGTCTTCCCCTTCCAGGAGGACGACGGCATCGGGGAGGGCCTGGGTGGCGCGCTGCAGTTCCCGGAGCATGGTGGCCAGGCGGCGACTGCGCGTGCGCGAGCTGCGACGTTGGCGGTAAACGCGCCAGGCGACGCGGTGGAGCGCGCCAAAGAGTACCGGGGGATGGCCCGCGCCCTGGTCGAACCAGCGATTTAAACGGCGAAACTGCAGGGCCTGCCAGCTTTGCTGGAGGGCGACGACGAGGAGGGCGCCCAGGGCGGGCGCCCCAAAGACGCTCCCGAGGAGCGCCCCTGCTAAAGCAAAAAGCGCAACCGCAAGGGCGCCGGTCACCGAGTTCCCGAGCTGTCGGCGGGGGGGGAGAAGCGGTAGCCCACCCCGCGGACGGTCTGCACCCAGTCGGCCACGCCAAAGGGCTTGAGCACCTTGCGCAGGCGCAGAATGTGGACATCTACGGTGCGCTCTTCGACGTAGACGGCGCGCCCCCAGACCCGATCGAGGAGCTGTTCCCGGTCAAAGGCCCGCTCCGGATGACGCATCAGAAATTCGAGGAGGCGGAACTCCGTCGGGCCAATGTGAATGTTGTCCTCGCCCACGGAGAGGCGGTGGCTTTGCGTATCGAGCACGAGCGTGCCGAAGACCAGCTGCCCGGCCTCCGGGGCCCCGGTGCGCCGGAGCACGGCCTTAATGCGGGCGATGAGCTCCCGGGGGGAGAAGGGCTTGGTGACGTAGTCGTCAATGCCGACGTCGTAGCTGCGTAGCTTGTCGGCCTCTTCGCTTTTCGCCGTGAGCATGATCAGCGGGAGATCGGCGGTGAGGGGATCCTTGCGGAGGCGCCGGGCGAGATCGATACCGGTCATCCCCGGGAGCATCCAATCGATCAGGAGAAGATCGGGGAGGGGGCCTTCAAGGCGTCGGAGCGCCTCTTCGGCGTCCTTCGCCTCGGCGACGGTATAGCCCGCCCGTTCTAAACTGAAGGCGAGCAACTCGCGGATGTCCGCCTCGTCTTCGATCACCAAAATGGTGTTGCCGCTCATGAGCTATCCTCGGTGACGTACGGTCGCGGCGGATTAGACCGCCCAAATGTTACAGCCGCATGATCGTCAGGCCAACGACTGCGGTACAGGCAAAATGGGTTCAGGGAAAGAGCCTGGGGCGGGTTGACATCGTTCTGGGCTTTTCGGATGCTTCGGGGGCCTTCGTAAGATAAAACGGCTGTTGTGCATGCGAGGCTCCGCGAGAGTAGCGCTTCAGCTAGGCCAGGGTGCATGCACTCATGGCCGCCCGGAGGCCTCGGAGCAAGTACGGGAAAAAGAAGTGAGGGAAACACGGGTCACTCGGTCTAGCTTTACCTCGCCGCTTTGCTCGACTCCGAATAGATAGTTGGCATCCATCCACCGACACGCAGGTATCAGATGATTGAGCATCGACTGAAGACGGTTGCGCGTTCCGCTCTTGCGTGCGCCATCCTTGGCGCAGCAGGCGCACAAGCGACGGCCGCAGAGTTAGACGGCGTACTGGCCGCGGCAAACGACATTCACAGCCAAGCGCGCAGCGCTCAGGCTCGTGTTGATGAGCTTACCGAGGAAACTCGCAAGCTCCTGAATGACTACAAGACGGTCATGAAGGAGGTTGAGGGTCTGCGTGTCTATAACGCGCAGCTCGAGCGTCAAATCGCTAGCCAAGAGCGCGAGATGGCCGAGCTCAACCAATCCATTGACGAAGTGACCTTGGTCGAGCGTCAAATCACTCCGCTTATGCTGCGGATGATCGACGGCCTCGAGCAATTCGTGAACCTCGACGTGCCTTTCCAGAAGGATGCGCGCCTCGAGCGGATCAACCGGCTTCACGAAATTCTCGACCGCGCAGACGTCGAGGTTTCGGAGAAGTTCAGCCAGGTGCTGAACGCCTACCAAATCGAGAACGAATACGGTCGGACCCTCGAGTCCTACACCGACGAGCTAGACCTCGACGGCCAAACCCTGGTGGTGGATTTCCTTCGCCTTGGCCGCGTATCGCTCGTCTATCAGACCACTGACGGCGAGCGGGCCGGTGTCTGGAATCAGGCTGAGCGCACCTGGGAAGCCTTGGATTCTAGCTACAGCAGCTCCATCACGGCGGCCATCCGCATGGCGCGGAAGCAAGCCTCCGTCGATCTCGTCACCCTTCCCGTTCCCGGTCCGGAGTCGGCGCAATGATCAAGAAGTCTTTCCTTAAGTCCGCCGCCGCGCTCCTTCTTGGGGGCGTCATGTTCGCCGGCACGGCTCAGGCCGCTGAATTTGAAATGCGTCAGGCAAGCGACCTCGACGATCTCCTAAAGCTCGTTAAGGAGCGCGCGCTGTTCGAAAGTGCCGTGAACAAAGATCGCGAGCGCGAGTTCATCCAGAAAAAAGCCGATCAGCAAAGCAGCCTGAATTCGGCGAAGGCTGAGCGCACGGCGCAGGAGCAACGCTCCGATCGCCTCGAGACGCAGTTTGAAGAAAACGAGCGTCGCCTCGGTCAGCTTCAAGAGCAGCTCGACACTCGCCTGGGTTCCCTCCGCGAACTGTTCGGCGTACTGCAGCAGGTGGCTGGAGATACGGTCGGCGTCTTCGAAGGTTCCGTCGTCAGCGCCCAGTTCCCGGACCGCGGCGAGCCGCTTTCGGCCCTTGCTGCCAAGATGGGTAAGAGCACCCAGCTGGCCAGCATCGAAGAAATCGAAGAGCTCTGGATCGCCCTTCAGCAGCAGATGACCGAAACGGGCAAGGTGGTGTCCTTCCCGGGTACGGTCATCGAAGCCGATGGCGCTCAGACGGCCACCACCATCACCCGAATCGGCGATTTCAATCTCGTTACCGATGCGGGCTACGTAAACTTCGATCCGAACACGCAGAACATCGTGGCGCTGGCGCGTCAGCCCTCCAGCCGCTTCACCTCCACGGTGGATGGGCTGCAGAGCGCGTCGACGGGTTCGATCGTGCCCTTCGCCATCGACCCAACCCGCGGCTCGCTGCTCTCCCTGCTCATTCAGGGTAAGACCATCGACGAGCGGATCCAGGACGGCGGGGCGGTCGGCTACGTCATTATCGCGCTCGGTTCCATTGGTATTCTCATCGCCCTGATCCGGATGCTTGATCTGGCCATGGTGGGTGCCAAGGTGGCGGCGCAGGCGAAATCTGCCACCGCCAACACGAATAATCCCCTGGGCCGCATCCTCAAGGTTTACGAGGACAACAAGTCCGTGGACGTGGAAACCCTCGAGCTGAAGCTGGGCGAAGCCATCCTCGGCGAAACGCCGAAGATCAACCGCGGGATCGCGATTGTTCAGGTGATCTCCGTGGTGTCTCCGCTGCTCGGCCTTCTCGGTACGGTTATCGGGATGATCCTGACCTTCCAGGCCATCACCCTGTTCGGTACCGGTGATCCGAAGACCATGGCGGGCGGTATCTCCACCGCTTTGATGACCACCGTACTCGGTCTCTGTGCAGCCATCCCCACCGTGCTCATGCACGCCGTGGTGAGCGGTCGCGCCAAGTCGGTGATCCACGTTCTGGAAGAGCAGAGCGCGGGCATCATCGCCAAGCACGCGGAGCAATCGGGTAAGTCGCTAGGTTAAGCCCATGTTTAACGAAGCGTACTACGCGATCATTACCTTCATGGAACGGGGCGGCCCTGTGCTGCCCCTGATTGCGGCGCTCACTTTTGTGATGTGGACCATGATCTTCGAGCGGTTCTGGTTTTTCCGGACCGAATTCAAGACCGTCGTCAACGGTAGCATCCAAGAGTGGGAAGGTCGCGAAGAGCGTCGGTCCTGGTCGGCCCACGCGATACGGGAAGCAATGATTTCCCAGGCGGCGGAGAAAATCCGCGGCACCCTTCCCCTCATTCAGACCTGCGTGGCGCTTTCGCCTCTGCTCGGTCTGATGGGTACGGTGACCGGCATGGTTGCGGTCTTCGATGCCATGGCAACGCAGGGCGGAAACGCCCGGTCCATGGCTTCCGGGGTTTCCATGGCCACCATCCCGACGATGGCAGGTATGGTCGCGTCCCTCTCTGGGGTAATGGCGACCACGTTCCTGCAGGGTAAGGTGGATCGGGAAACGGCACTCTTCGAAGACCATCTCACGATGGATCACTAAGGCCAGCTTGGGAGCCAACGATGCGTAGGTCCATGGCAAGATTTTCTGGCCGCGAAGAGAAGAGCGAAATCAACCTCACGCCCATGCTGGACGTGGTGTTCATTATGCTTATCTTCTTCATCGTGACGGCCACCTTTATCAAGGAGCCCGGGACGGACATTCTCCGTCCGGAGGCGCTCACGGCAGAAGTGAAGCCGACGGTGAGCGTGCTCGTGGGGATTAATGCGGCAAACGAGATCTGGATCGACAAAAAGCGTGTGGATGTGCGCTCGGTGCGGGCCAATCTCGAGCGTCTGATTGCTGAAAACCCGAAAGGGGGCTTAGTGGTGCAGGCGGATGCCGGGGCTAAAAACGAACTGCTGATGGAAGTGCTTAACGCCGCTCGCGGCGCAGGCATTCAGCAGGTCGCCGTGGCAACGGAGGATTAGACATGCTTCAGCGCTATCTCATTGGCGTTGGCCTGGGCGCCGTTGTCACCTTTGGCCTGTTCTACCTCATGCAGTGGCTGATTCACTCTGACGGTTCAGCACTCACCGATGGGCCCGATGGCCGGGTTCTCGATTTTGTGCGCGTTGAGCAGGAAGAGGAACTTCAGGTCAAGAACCGGAAGCCCAAGCCGCCGCCGCCGCCGGATGAGCCTCCGCCGGATGCACCCGATCCCACCTTCGATTCGACCGTCGAGGCGATTGGTGTGGATATGGGGAGCATCGGTATGGATGCGAACCTGGAAATCAGTGGCGACGGTGGATTCACGGCCGACGGGGAATACCTTCCCATCGTGAAGGTCGCGCCGGTTTACCCGCGGCGAGCCCTCACGCGCGGCATTGAAGGCTATGTGCTCCTCGAGTTCACGGTGACTAAGCTGGGTACGGTCGAGAATCCCGTGGTGGTGGAAGCCGATCCGCCGGGCATCTTTGACCGTGCTGCGCAGCAGGCCGCCCTGAAGTTCAAGTACAAGCCGAAGGTCGTGAACGGTGAACCCATCGATGTGGCAGGCGTTCGTAACCTCATTACCTTCGAATTGACGGAGTAGGGGCATGAGTCTCGTGATCAATCGTTTGGTGCGTCCCCTAGCAAAAGGGGTGGCGCTTGCGGTACTGGGCACGGCGCTTCACAGCGCTTTGCCCGTGCCGGTGGCAAGCCAACTCACGCTTATCAGCGCAGCTCAGGCTGAGGAAGAAAAGAAGCGGGAAACGCGGCGTACTCCAGCCCTTCGGGAAGCGACCTACAAGCGCCTTGCGGAAGCGCAGGAGCTGGTGGATCTCAAGGACTACGCCGGCGCCGATCAGGTGCTGGTGGAGCTGCTTGAGCGTCGGGGTCTGAACGCCTATGAAATCGCTTCGGCGTATAACATGCGCGCCTTCGTGTCCTTCTCTAACGAGGACTACCCCGGCGCCATTGCGGCCTACGAGGGCGTATTGTCCCAGAGCCCGGAAATTCCGGAGGCGCTTGAGCAGTCAGCGCTTTACTCCCTGGGTCAGCTCTACTTCGTCCAAGAAAACTATGTCAAGGCTATCGACTACCTGAACCGGTGGTTTGGGGTCACGGAAAACCCAGGCCCGCAGCCTTACATGTTCCTGGCCCAGGCCTACTATCAGCTTGAGGACTACAAGCGCGTACCGGAGATCGTCCAGCAAGCCATGGACGTGGCTGTCGCGCGGGAGCAGGAAATCAAGGAGAACTGGTGGCTCCTATCTCGGGCGGCGTATTACGAGCTCGAAGACTGGAACAACGTGGTTCGCATCCTCGAGATCCTCGTGCGTGATTTCCCCAAGAAGGAATACTGGATCCAGCTTTCCGGGCTTTATGGTCAGCAGGAGAAGGGCAAGGCGCAGATCGCCACGATCTGGACCGCCTACCTTCAGGGCTTGCTCGATCAAGAGCGGGAAATCCTGAACGTATCCGGTCTGCTTCTGCAGGAAGAGGTGCCGTACTTCGCCGCCATGATTCTTTCCGAGTCCATGGATAAGGAAATCGTCGAGCGGAATCCGAAGAACCTTCAGATGCTTGGGCAGGCTTATCAGCTCGCCCAGGAAGTGGACAAGGCTATTCCCGTGTACAAGGAAGCGGCTCAAAAGTCCGACGAGGGGGAGCTCTTCTATCGTCTTGCGCAGCTTTATCTTGATAAGGACCAGTGCAAGAACGCCGTGGAGGCCTCGGATAGCGCGATGGAGAAAGGCGGCATTGACGACAAGCTCGCCGATCTTCAACTGGTGAAGGGCATGTGCCAGTTCGAGCTTAAGGAGTACGCCGCGGCTATCGAGTCCTTCAACCGGGGCATTCGTGGGACGGAAGATGAATCGGACCTTCGCAGCCTCCGCCAGTGGAAGCGCTATGTGGAAGGGGAGAAGGCCCGAGACGACGAGCTCAAGCGCGCGGCAGCTCGCGGCTAAGCGCTCTTTTTGGACCCAAAAGGGGGCGCTTCGGCGCCCCCTTTTTTATGGGAGAGGAAATGGACCTACTAACTTTGCCAGAAGCACCGCGCTTGCCCGTCCTAGACGCGGCGGGAGCGGAAGTGGGAACCTTCCCCGTGGGCCGCATTTTCTGCGTCGGCCGAAATTATGGCGATCACGCCCGGGAGATGGGCCACGACCCGGACCGGGAGCCGCCCTTTTTTTTCTCGAAGCCCGTGAGCGCCGTAGCCCCGGGCCCGGTTTATGGGTTGCCGGGCTTCTCTGGAGACATCCACCACGAAGTCGAGCTCATCCTCGCGCTGCAAGCGCGTCTTGATCACGCCGATGAGGCGGAGGCCCTCGCGGCGGTGACGGGAGCCGGCGTGGGGCTCGATCTGACGGCCCGGGATATTCAAGCCGAGGCGAAAGCCCTGGGGCGTCCCTGGCTAGTGGCCAAGGGCTTTGACGGCGCGGCACCCTGTGGCGCTCTTCGCCAAGGCGGTGTGCCAGCGCTCAGCGCACCCATTTCCCTCGCAGTGAATGGGGAAGTGCGTCAGCAGGGCACGCTCGATCAGATGTTGTGGCCGCCGGGGGCCTTACTGGCGAAGCTGTCGACCCTTTTTGTGCTGCAGCCTGGCGATCTGATCTTTACGGGGACGCCGGCCGGCGTCGGGCCGCTTCGTGCCGGCGACCGATTTGAGGGTAAAATCGCGGGCTTACCGACCCTCTACGGGGCGATTGGTTAGGAGCAAGGATGTTTACAGGGATTGTGCAGGAGCGGGCCCCGGTCGTGGCGGTGACGCCCTTTGCCGGAGGCCTTTCCCTCACCTTGGGGTTGTCAGCCCCTCGGCGCGAGGGCCTCGCGCTGGGCGCGAGCGTGGCGGTGAACGGTACCTGCCTTACCGTGGCGCGCTTAACGGCCGACGGGGTGGTCTTCGATGTGATCCATGAAACCCTTCGGTTGACCAATCTTTCGGCTCTGGCCCCCGGGGATGCGGTGAACATTGAACGGTCGGCGACCTTCCAGGATGAAATCGGCGGCCACCGGGTCTCGGGCCATGTGTCCGGCACCACAGTGCTGAAGGCCGTCAGCCGCAAGGGCGGAGAGTGGCGCGGTACGCTAGCGCTCGATGATGCCTGGTCGCCCTTTGTGTTCCATAAGGGCTTTATCGCTCTGGATGGGTGCAGCCTGACCATCGCAAGCCTCGATCGGGACGCGGGAACCTTCGAGATTGCCCTCATTCCCGAAACGTTGGAGCGCACCCTGTGGGGTACGCGGACCGAGGGGGCGGCGGTGAATGTGGAGGTCGACGTGGACACCCAGGCCATCGTCACCACCCTAGGACGGGTTTTGAAGGATCCGGCCTTGCGCGCTCAACTCCTTGACGGGGTGGCGTCGTGACGCCGGCTTTTGCGGTGCGCCTTGCGGAGGCCCATAACCGTTTTGATTCGCTCCTTTGCGTGGGTCTTGATCCGGACCCGCAGCGCTTTCCGGCGGGCTTTTCTCGGGATGAAGCGGGAATCAAGGCGTTCAATCGCGCCATTGTGGATGCCACGGCGGAGCACGCCTGTGCCTTCAAGCCCCAGATTGCCTATTTCGCGGCCCTCGGTGCGGAGGGCGCCCTTGAGGATTGCATAGCCTACATCCGGAAGCGCGCGCCCCATGCCCTGCTGATCCTTGATGCTAAGCGTGGCGATATTGGCGATACGGCGAAGCGCTACGCTCAGGAGGCCTTCGAGCGCTACGGGGCCGATGCGGTCACCGTGAATCCGTATTTGGGAACGGACAGCCTCGCGCCCTTCCTCGCCTATGAGGATCGGGCGACGATCGTTTTGTGCCGCACTTCTAACCCCGGGGGGGCGGAGTTTCAGGAAACCCCCGAGGCCGATCCCCTCTATCTGCGCGTGGCCCGCACGGCAGCCACCGCCTGGGCTGAAATGGGCAACGTCATGCTCGTGGCCGGGGCGACCCGCCCCCGCGAGCTGGCCGCTATTCGCACCGTGGCCCCGTCCTTGCCCTTGCTCGTGCCCGGGGTTGGCGCTCAGGGCGGCGACCCGGAAGCGGTGCTCGCGGCGGGCCTCGACGCCCAGGGCCGAGGTCTGCTGATCAATAGTTCCCGCGGCATTCTTTACGCCAGCCAGGGGCCAGATTTTGCCGAGGCGGCGGCGCAGGCGGCGGCGGAGCTCGCCGGTGTGCTGCGCGCCGGCGCGGCGGAAAAACTTAAGCAAGCAACTTAGGAGGCAAGCCATGAAAGGGATGAAGCATGTGGTACTCGGCAGTGCGCTGGGCTTCGCCACAGCGCTGGGCCATGCCCAGCCCTGGACCCTCGAGGAAGCCGGCTCCAATGTCCACTTTGTCACGGTGAAGAATGCCGTGATCGCCGAGGCCCATCAGTTCCTGGCTTTCTCCGGGGCGGTGGAAGCGGGGCAGGCCGAAGTGGTGCTCGATCTCGCTTCCGTAGAGACGCTCATCCCCATTCGTGATGAGCGCATGCGGGAGATGCTGTTCGACGTAGGGGTCTTCCCGACGGCTACCCTGAGGGCCGCCGTGCCGCAGGCGGCGTTCGAAGCCCTTGCCCCCGGCGCGCACCTCGAGCACCGCCTGGAGGGCACGCTGACCCTACGGGGCAAGGCCATCCCCCTGGCCTTTGACGTGCGGGCGTCCCGGGAGGGGGAAGGCGCTGTTCGAGTGGAGTCCCTCGGGCCTGTCATGGTCAGCGCCGATCAGCTTGGCCTGGGCGCGGGGGTGGAAGCGCTCCGAGAGATTGCCGGTTTAAACAGCATCACCCCCATGGTGCCCCTGAGCTTTAGCTTGCTGTTTCAGGCGGGCGAAGGCTAACCCATACGGGGCAATGGTCGGAGGGGCGGGGCAGGGCGCGGCTTTCCTGGTCTACCCCGACGTCCTCGAGCTGGGCCATGAGCGGCGCTGTCAAAAGCAAATGGTCAATGCGCAGGCCGCGCTTGGGCGTTGCCTCGAAGCCTCTTGAGCGATAATCGAACCAGCTGAGCGCCCCTTCCTGGACGTTTGGGTAGCGGGCTCGGTAGCTGTCCGTCAGGCCCCAACTCAGAAGCCGCTCAAACCAGGCCCGCTCCTCGGGCAGAAAGCTCGTTTTCCCCGTGCGCAGCCAGCGTTTTTGATTGTCTGGCCCAATACCGATGTCTTCGTCCCGGGGCGCGATGTTGAAGTCCCCGACCACCATGAGGGGCCCGGTGGGATCTTCCTCGGCTTCGAGGTAGGCCTGAAGCGACGCGTAGAAGGCTTCCTTTGCGGGAAACTTCGTTGCGTGGCTGCGACTCTCCCCCTGGGGGAAATAGCCGTTCAGGACGCGGAGGGAGCCCGAGCCATAGGGAACGGTCACGCCGATAAAGCGTCGCTGGGCTTCGGGGCCATCGCCGGGAAAGCCGTAGCAGATCGCCTGCGGTGGCGCCTTGGTGAGCGTGGCAACGCCGTAATGGCCTTTCTGACCAAAGTAGGCCACGTGGTAGCCCAGGGCCTCCACCGCCTCTCGGGGAAAGGCGGCATCGTCCACCTTCGTTTCCTGCAGCGCGAGGACCTCCGGGGCGTGGGTTTCGAGTACCGTTGCCAGCTGCTCGAGGCGCGCCCGGAGGCCATTTATGTTGAAGGAAAGATATTTCATAACAGGGTTTTAGCGATCATACCTCGAGGCTACTTAATGTTTTTAAGGAGGGCCTTGGCGATAATGAGCTGCTGAATTTGGCTCGTCCCCTCATACAGGCGGAACAGTCGTACATCGCGGTAGAAGCGCTCGATACCGTACTCCTCGATATACCCGGCCCCGCCGAAGATTTGCACGGCGCGGTCGGCCACCCGGCCCACCATTTCCGTGGCAAACAGCTTGCTGCGGGAGGCAAGGGCTTCCCGATCCGTGCCGGCGTCGCGCTGCCGTGCGGCGTCAAGGACCATGGTTTTCGCCGCGTAGGCTTCCGTCGCCGAGTCCGCAAGCATGGCCTGCACGAGCTGAAACTCGCCGATAGCCTGCCCAAACTGGTTCCGTTCCGCGGCGTAGCGCGTGGCTTCGTCGATGAGCCGCTCGGCGCAGCCCACGGCCAGGGCGCTGATGTGCAGCCGGCCCCGATCGAGGGTTTTCATCGCCGTCAGGAAGCCCTTATGCAGGGCCGGTTCGCCGCCCAGGAGGGCCTCCGCAGGCACCTCCACGTCCTCGAAAATGACGTCGCAGACGTGGGCGCCCTGCTGGCCCATTTTCTTTTCCGGTTTGCCGAGGCTTAGCCCCTTGCTATCCGCCGGGACCAGAAAGGCGGACACGCCGCGGGAACCTGGAGCGTCCGGATCTGTGCGGGCGAAGACCGTGAAGAGCTGAGCGTGGGGGGCATTGGTGATATAGCGCTTGCGGCCATTGAGCACAAAGCCGTCGCCCTTGCGTTCCGCCCGGGTGCGCACGGAGCCGGCATCGGAGCCCGCGTCCGGTTCCGTAAGGGCAAAGGAGCCGATGACTTCCCCGCTGGCCATGCGCGGCAGCCAGTGGTCCTTCTGCGCCTCCGTGCCATCCATGACCAGGCCTTGGGAGCCAATGCCGTTGTTCGTGCCAATGACCGAGCGAAAGGCCGGGGAAGTCCAGCCGAGCTCCATGACGACCTTGCATTCCTCTTCCGTGTTGAGGCCAAGGCCGCCATAGCTTTCCGGGACCGTTAGGCCAAAGAGGCCCAGCTCCCGCATCTCCTGAATGACTTCCGCGGGGATGCGGTCCTCCCGGGCGACTTGTGCCTCAAGGGGTACGAGACGTTCCCGCACAAAGCGGCGCACGGTCATCTGAAGTTGCTCAAGGGTGCTGGGATCAAGTGGCATGGGGCGCTCCTTTTCAATGGCCGCCGGAAGTCTACACCCCTCCCTGCGGCGGGGCACGGCGCCACGCCTTCATTGTCAGATTCCCGGCAGTGCTCTAGGCTGCGCACGGCAATTTCGTCAGCAAAAAACGGTCATCAAGGAGAGGGTTCATGGCTCAGGAGCAGGCTTCGAAGGCAGCGCGGGCAGCGTTTAACTGGGAAGACCCCCTCGGCCTTGAGGCCCAGTTGAGCGAGGAAGAGCGGATGGTCATGGCCTCCGCCCGCAGCTATGCCCAGGAAAAGCTGCAGACGCGGGTGCTAGAGGCGTCGCGTAAGGAGCATTTCCACCGGGAAATCATGAATGAACTGGGGGCCCTGGGCATGCTGGGGTCGACCCTGCCGGAGCGCTATGGGTGTGCTGGCCTGAACTACGTCTGCTATGGGTTGGTGGCCCGGGAAGTAGAGCGAGTCGATTCCGGCTATCGGTCAGCCATGAGCGTGCAATCCTCCCTGGTGATGCATCCCATCTATGCCTACGGCTCGGAAGCGCAGCGCGAGAAGTACCTGCCTAAGCTGGCTACGGGGGAGTGGGTGGGCTGCTTCGGACTCACGGAGCCCGACCACGGTTCCGATCCCTCCTCCATGGTGACGAACGCCAAGCCCGTGGACGGTGGCTATATGCTGAACGGCGCCAAGATGTGGATTACCAATTCCCCCATCGCCGATCTGGCCGTGGTGTGGGCGAAGCTGGAGGGCACGATCCGCGGTTTCATCGTGGAGCGGGCCTTCGAAGGGTTCTCCACGCCGAAGATCGAGGGCAAGCTCAGCCTTCGCGCCTCCATTACCGGGGAAATCGTTCTCTCCGACTGCTTCGTGCCGGAAGAGAACCTGCTGCCCAACGTGAAGGGCTTGGCGGGCCCCTTTGGGTGCCTGAACAAGGCGCGCTACGGCATTAGCTGGGGTGCCCTCGGCGCCGCCGAGTTCTGCTGGCATGCGGCCCGTCGCTACACCCTGGAGCGGCAGCAGTTTGGCCGGCCCCTGGCGGCGAATCAGCTCATTCAGAAGAAGCTGGCGGATATGCAAACGGAAATCGCCCTCGGGCTGCAGGCCTGCTTGCGCATGGGCCGGCTCATGGATGAGGACGCTTTGCCCGTGGAAACCATTTCCCTGCTCAAGCGCAATAACTGTGGCAAGGCCCTCGACGTGGCCCGCCTGGCCCGGGACATGCACGGCGGCAACGGCATCAGCGACGAGTACCACGTGATGCGCCACCTCGTGAATTTGGAAACGGTGAACACCTACGAGGGTACGCACGATGTTCACGCGCTGATTCTGGGCCGGGCTCAGACCGGGCTGCAGGCCTTTACCGGCGCCTAGGGCGTCGGTCTTTGTAGGAAATTTCCTCGGTTCCCGCGCCCCCGCGGGGGCTGCGCTAAGGTGACTCGTCCCGGTGCCCTGGGCCCGCCCGCAAACGGGTGCTAGGGTTTCCGTCATCAACGCGTACGCCCAGGGAGGGGAACCGCATGATTCGAGTACAGCTAATTGCGGGGCAGCGCCTCGTACATATCGCTTTAAAAGCACTGCTTGAACAGGCCGCGGGCATGGAGCTGGTGGCCCATGCCTTTACGGCCCAGGAAGCCCTCGAGCAAATCGAGCCGGCCCGGGTCACCACGGCGCTGGTGGCCGTCAGCCTGAGTGATGCGGAGGGGGTGGAAACCATTCGCCGCTTGCATTCGCGCCGGTCCCAGCTTGCGATCGTCGGCTTTGGGGAACACTGCGATGGGCCCTTCCCCAGCCGCATGCTAGAGGCCGGGGCCACGGCCTACGTTAGCCTGCAGGCCCATGAGCAGGAGTGGATCCAGGCCGTACGTCGGGCTCAGGTAGGCCAGCGCTTTCTCTCCGCTGATGTGGCGCGCAACCTCGCGTTTCATAGCATGGAAGGGGCGGACGGGCGGAATCCCTTTGAAGCGCTTTCCGGGCGCGAGCTGCAGGTGGCCCATATGGTCATTCGCTGCCAGAAGGTTCCGCATATTGCGAAGTCCCTGGTGCTTTCGCCGAAGACGGTGAACAGCTACCGCTATCGCATTTTCGAGAAGCTGGGCATTGAAAGCGATGTGCAGCTTACGCTGCTCGCGCTGCAGCATGGGCTTTTAGAAAGCACCGTTTCCCGGGCCGGGGCCCTGCCGGAAAAGGTGCTCGCCTAGGGCCTTGGGCGGGGCAAATTGTCGCATTGAGCTTCCGCTCCGTTGGCGATACCTTATAACGCTATCGCCACTGCTTATAACGGCCCGGCAGGCGATCCAGCGCCGGTGCCTATTTGGGGGAGTTTCATGAAATCAATTATTGCCCTGGCCTTTCTGTGCTTAGCCAGTTGGGTGCATGGGGCCCAAGACTGGTCCCTTACCCTTGATGATGCGCAGATGGCGAAGGCCGCGGGCCTCTTTGAGCAGAATTGTGCGCTGTGCCATGGCGCCGATCGCAGCGGCTATGCGGCGGATCACGCCCCGTCCCTAAAAAGCCCGCAGCTTCTGAGCACGGGCTTTCCGTCCCATCTGTTTACGGCCATCGGCTACGGCCGTAAGGGCACGGCGATGGCGGCCTACAGCGAAGAAATGGGCGGGCCGCTCGCTCGCGAAGACATCAACTTGCTTACCCGCTGGCTCCTTCAGGTCGAAGGCATTGAGCCCCTGAAGCTGCCCGGGGATGCGGTGGAGGGGGACGCCGTCGCTGGCGCCCAAACCTACAGCGCGCTTTGCGCAAATTGCCATGGCGATCAGGGGCAGGGGGTTTACGCACCTGCCATTGGGGATCAGTCCCTCCTGGCCAACGCCTCCGACGCCTTCCTGAAGTACGCCCTGGAGCACGGCCGGGATGGCACGCCCATGGGCAGCTACAGCAAGCTCCTGGGCGAAAAGGGCGTGAACAACGTCGTGGCTTACCTGCGCAGCCAGGCGTCCGGGTGGGCGCCGGAGCCGGTGAAACTTCGCGCTCCGCCCACCCCCGATCAGTACGTGCTGAATCCCGAGGGGGACGATCCCGAGTTCACGGTGCGGGTGGAGTTCCAGGAGAAGCGCTATAAGACCGATGGCCTCTACGAGGGTCGCTATGTGCCTGCCGCGGAAGTGGTGAAGGCCCTGGAAGAGAAGAAGCGCTTTATTCTCCTCGACACGCGCCCCGCCTCGGCCTGGCAGCGCAGCCACATCCCCGGGGCCGTGCCCATGCCCTACTACCGGGATAAGGACCGGGCCAACGATCTCCAGCTGCCCGATCCCTCCGAGGGCGTCATGATCGTGGCTTACTGCGCCTGCCCTCATGCCGCTTCCGATTACGTGATCAACAATCTGCGGGCGCTGGGTTACCCCACGGAACTGACCGCCGTCATCGATGAAGGCATCTTGGTCTGGACCGCCATGGGCTTGCCCGTGGTCGCCGGCGAGAAGCTGGTGGCCGCTGGCAACTAAGCTTGCCGCGCGAAGTGGCATAACCCCGAGAAGGCCCACGGACGTGGGCCTTTTTTTTTGCGGCAAGCTTTGCGAACGTGCAGGGGCCAAGGGGGGGATAATCATGACGGAATGGGTACGCTACGAAGATCTGGGCATGGGGGTTGCGCGCATCACCCTAAATCGGCCCGCGCAGGCCAACGCGCAGAATCGCCATTTGCTCTATGCCTTAAACGATGCGCTCGATCGCGGCGCCCAGGACGACGGCATCAAGGTGCTGCTCATCGCGGCAGAAGGCCGGCATTTTTCCTCCGGGCACGATTTGTCCGACGACGACGACGCCGCCTTTGAGGACGTTGCCCTGGGGCCCTGGGGGGGCTTTGATGCGCCGGGGATGGAAGGGCACTGGGCCCGGGAGGAGGAAGCCTATTTCGGCCTCTGCTGGCGCTGGCGCAATATTCCGAAGCCCACGGTGGTGGCCGTGCAGGGCAAGGTGATCGCCGGGGGGCTGATGCTGGTGTGGCCCTTTGACATCGTCATCGCCAGTGACGACGCCACCTTCCAAGATCCCGTGGTGGCTTTTGGGGCCAACGGGGTAGAGTACTTCGGGCATCCCTGGGAGTTTGGGGTGCGCAAGGCCAAGGAGCTGTTGTTTACGGGGCGGGCCATTACGGCGGAGGTGGCCCGATCCTTGGGCATGGTCAACCGGGTGGTGCCTCGGGACCAGCTTGGCGATGCGGCCCGGGCCTTGGCCGAGGAAATCGCTCTGCAGCCGGCCATGGGGCTGAAAACGGCAAAGGCGTCCATTAACCAGGCCCAGGATGCGCAAGGCTTCTACACGTCCCTGCGCAGCGCCATGGGGCTGCAGCAGCTGGCCCATGCGCAGAACTACCTGGTGCACAACATGGCTGTGGATCCGAGCGGCGCCCAGCGCGTGCGCGATCTGGTGAAGGCGCCGCCCCTGGGCCAGGACGAGGGCGCCTAGGGGGCCTGCTAGCGGAAGCGCTCGAGGCCCACGAAGGTGCCGCCATTGCGGCGGGCCAGCTCGCGCATGAGGCTGGCGAAGCGTTCCCCGGTATTTTGGTATTGGGGGGGCGCGGCAAATTGCACGGGGAAGCCCACGCCGTGAATGCGTACGCGCCGTTGCCCGGAGGCATCGGCGCGATTGATCCGATCGACCGTGTCGATCACCGCTTCGATGGACGGCCCCGTAAATTCGTCGCCGAAGACGTAGAGAGAGATCTTCCGATCCGGCGCCCAGAAGGTGTTGATGGCCCGGGTAATGCCTTCCACGGGGGAGGAGTTCGAGAAGGGGCTCCAGCTACGGAGCCGATCGGTAATGATCGCCCGGCGCCCCGGGGTATCGGGAATCCACTGGCCGGCGTAGCTGCTGAACATGTACTCACCCATGTCATTCATGACCTGGATGCCTTTCACCTCCGGGTACACCTCAAGCGTTTCGAGGAGCTTCCGCGTCATCATGTCCCAGGCGTAATTGAACATGCTGCCCGAGGTGTCGATGATGAAAATGATGTACTCGCTATCGGCAGGAATCCCCCCTACGAGATCGTTTCTCGCCCGGTAGTTTTGCCCGAGGAGACGCTGAAGCGTTTCCGATAGCGACTGCTTTGCCTCGGCTAGGGCCCGGCCCCTTTCTTCCGCTTCCGCTAAGGTTTCCACGGCGCGCTGGCTCTTCTCCCGAAGGGCGGCCTGGGCCGCTTCCTGGGCGGCAAGTTGGGCGCGGCGCTCGGCCACCGTGCGCTCAAGCGCGTCCCGTTCCGCCGCCAGCCGTTCTCGGGCGGCTTGGGCCTCCAGCACGGCGTTTTGCAGTATCTGGGCGTCGCCCCGGAGCCCTTCGGCGCTGGCCGTGGTGTCTTGCGGCGCCACGGTTTTGGTGATGATGAGCAGCAGGATAATGGCGCCGAAGCCGCAGGAGACCACGTCTAGGAAGGCCAGGCCGCTGTCGGCCACCTCGCGGCGAGGGCGTGCCATTAGGGCCAATCCTCCGCGGGGCTCATGAAACTGCCGCCGCGCTGGGTGGCCAGGCGCCAATAGCGCGAGGCAGCCTGGGGGTCGCCCTCAAGGGGCAGTAAGATAATATTCAGGGGAATGGCCGGGGGTAGAGCGGCCACCGCCGCGTCAAAGCGTTGCTCCCGGCCGCGCCCATCGACGGTGCCCCTCGGCGTTTCCCCCGGGCGCAGGGTCGGTAGGCCATCGGTAATTAAGATGAGGTTATCCGGGGCGGGGCTGAGGCCCTTCACGGCGTTAAAGACGCTTTCGAGGTCCGTGCCACCCCGGGGAAGCTGATTGAGGGCTGCGTCCACGGCCTCCCCGAGCTGTTCGCTATTGACCCGTAGCCATTCCCCTTCCGTATTGGGCAGCGCCGGCTCCCAGTCCTCACTAAAGCGATAGATTTGAAAGCGGCTTGTGAGGGGCAGCTGGGCGGTGAGCCACTCGAGGGTGCCCTTGGCGCGTTGCCATTTGGGGGCGGCCTGCTGGGTGGCCGCATCCATATTGCGCAGGCGCAGCACGTTGACGATGGTGTCGTCGAGCATGCTGGCGGAGCGATCAAATAGAATGAGGATGCGTTCGCCGCCGACGCGCAGGCCCGTGAGGTACTGGCGCTGGCCATCCCCGGTGACGCTGCGGGCCGCTTCTCCGGTGCGGTCATCACCAAAGCGCCCCTTGCTATCCACTTCCTCCTCCAGGGCCGCGAGCTCCGCGCTCAGGACGTCCGCTTCCCTTTGCGCCGCGGCGGCCGCGGCGGCCAGCCGCTGGGCGTCTTTTGTGGCCTTCGCCAGCTGCGCCTGAGCCTGCGCCTGCTGGGGGGCGAGGGCCGTGGCTTCCGCTTGGAGGGTCGCCAGCTGCCTTTGGAGGGTGGCCTCCGCGTTTTCCGCCGTGCGCAGATCAATTTCGAGCTGGGCGAGGGCGTTGCTTAGGGGCTCGGTGACGGCGGCCCGGCTTTCCTCAATGCCGTGCTTCGTAATGAGGAAGACCAGCACCACGGCCCCAAAGCCACAGGACATGATGTCCAAGAAGGACAGGCTAAAGGGGGTGGCGCCGCGTCGACCCCGCTTGGCCATCAGGGGGCCTCAACGCGAATCAGGCGCAGGGTGAGGCTGCCGGTCTCAAAGTGCACGGCCATTCCCAGGGCCAAGGGCGTGGCTTCCCCAAGAGGTAGGCCTTCGAGGCGCGCGCGCTGCCCCGATGCGGGGGTGAGCTGCCAGCCGTCCTGGGTCCGCTGCACCGTGCCGAGGGCAGGGAGGTCGAGCGCCCTAAAGGGGCCCTCCTTACCGCCGAGGGGCAGGGCGCCGTCGGCGGGCAGGGGCACGGCGACGGCGCCTAGCAGCGCATGGGTGGGGCTGAGCGGGCTGGGCGCCGGGGCCCCGGTCTGAGCCTGCGCGCTTGCCGTGGAGGCCGCGCCGGCGGGCGTTGGGGACGCCGCTGCGGTGCCGCCACCGGGCGCGCGGTCTAGGGCGGTCATGTAGGCGAGGGCGCCCGGGGCCCCGAGGAGGTTTGCGTCGAGGCTGGCGGCGCCGGTGGCCAGGCCCTTCGCGGCGAGGGCCCGACAGGGGCAGGAGAGCCCGTTGCTGAGGCGGGCAAGCAGCCCGGGGAAGCGGGTCAGCCGCTCGTGTATCCAGAGCGTCCCGTCGGCCAAGTGCTGGGCCTTAAGGGTGTCGAGGAGCGCGTCATAGCGCCCGGTGACCCGCTCAAGGAGCGCCGCTTTGTTGAGCGTCACGGTGAAGCGCTGGCCGCCATAGGTCAGGTTGGCCTCAAGGCTGGGGGCGGTCTGGAGCGCCTCGAGCCAGCCCGGCAAGACGTCGTAAAGCGCCTGTTCGCTATCCCCCGTGTGTAGCGGATCAAAGCGCGTTTCCGTAATAAACCCGTCGGCTACGGCCCCTACCCAGCTGTCCTCGAGATCCGTGAGGGCCGCGGCGGGCAAGGGGGTCACGGCGGTTCGGGTGAGGTGCGTGCCGTCCTGGGTGACCGTGCTTAGATAGCCCTGGTTTAGCCCGCCATCGAGTACGTAGTGAGCGCCCTCGGCGAGGGTGCCGGTGCCGGCGAGGGTGACCAGGGCCGTATCCACGAGGCCCTGGGCCTCGAAGTCACAGGCCTCCGCAATGCCCAGGAGGAGAGCGAGCTGTTCCCGATTAAGGAGGCTGGGGACGGCCAGCACCACGCCCTGGCCCTTGCCGCCTCCGCCCGCCTGCCAGAGGGCTTGGAGCTGGGCGTGAACCACGTCCGCGTGGGTGCGGGCCTGAGCTAGGGGCTGGCGAAGGGGCTCTATACTCATGCGTCCAAAGTGCTCGCTCAGGAGCGCTTGGGGCGCGCGGCGCGCCTGGGCCAGGGCATCCGTGCCGAGGCGCAGCTCGCCGCCCTGGGCAAGGGCTAGGGCCGGCTGGTGCACTTCGCGCCCATCGATCCCAAGGAGCCGGAGGCCGCCGTCGGAGAGCTCGAGGATGGGTAGGCTCATGCGCGCACCTGAAGATGTTGAATGAGCTCCCGGTCGGCGTAGCTGTGAGCCTCCAGGACCAGCCGCTCTTGCAGAAGCTGAAGCTGATGGACCAGGAACATGATCAAGATACTGATGAGCAGGGCCACAAAGGTGGAATTAAAGGCCACCCCGAGGGCTTCCGTGACGCCGGTGATGTCTCCCTGCACGGCCTGGTTGGCCTGGCTGAGGGCATCGCCAATGCCGCGGACTGTGCCAATGAAGCCGATGGAAGGGATGGCCCAGGCGATGTAGCGCACCATGGACAGTTCCGCATCCAGCCGTTCCCCCTCGGCCTCACAAAGGGCGCGCACCGCTTCCGAGACGTCCTGCACGTTCCGGGTGGCGGCAAAGCGCTGCAGCGCGGCACTTAAGGCCCGGGGCAGGAGGGCGCTTTGCTGCCCCGGGGGCAAGCTCTGCAGGGGGCGGAGGTAGGTGCGGGCGTCCTCCGGGAGCACGCTCATGCCCGGGGTGACCGGGAGGAGCTTTTGCTCCAGCAGGGCGCGCTCGCGAAATCCCGAGCGGGCCTTGTAACCCATGATCGCCACGGCCCAGAGCATGAGGATAAAGCAGGCCTCTTGCTCAAAATCGCGCAGCACCACGGCGAGGTGCCGCTGGGGAACGTAGTTCTCATCGATGGCGGCGGCGGCGCGCTGCTCCGCAAGCCGGAGCTCCGCCTCCGGACGAATCGCCGTGACATAAATGGCGTGAACGAAGAGCGCTGCAAAAAGCAGGGCGAAAAGCTGATAGGCAAACTCACTCTTTAGGGAGTCTCGCATGGGCGTTCCTAAATATCCTTGGGAAAGGCCACGGCGCGGTCTTCCGAGACCTGCTCCGTAGGAATGAAACGACGGGATGCCGAGGCCGCGGGTGCGCTTTCCGCCGGGGGGGGCGCGCTGCTTACGGGCGTGGGCGTAGGGCGGGCGGCGTCGTCGGCTGCGCTTGGGATTGCGACGGGCTTGGCGGGGGGCGCACTCACGCGCTCTGCGGATGCTCCCCAGGCCTTCCCTAGGGTCAGCAGCATGAGGAGCCCGACGGCAGCGAGGGCTTTCCAAGCGGTCATGGCGTCTCCAGGGGTTCAAACCATCGGGCTACGCGAAAGCCCAGATCCTGTCGCCCCGTTTCGCCGTAATCGCGAAAAGACAGGCGAAGGTCCACAAGTTGACCGTGCATCCAGCTCGAGCCGCGAATCACATGATAGCGCCCCCGGCCCGGGCCCAGGGGATCGCGAACGGCTTGCCCCAGTTCCTCCGCCGTGGCGCCGTAGAAATCATTGATCCATTCGGCCACGTTCCCGCCCAGATCGTAGAGCCCAAAGCCATTCGGGGCGAAGGTGCCCACGGGGGCGGTGGCCAGATGGCCGTCGAGATAGGTGGGAATGGTGCGGGCGAGAAGATGGCGAACGGTGTCGTCGGCGAAGTTCCCCTGCCGATTTTTTTCCGGTGCGCGGGTCTCTCCCCAGGGGAAGGTGCGGGGCGGGGCGCCCTGATCCAGGCGGGCGGCGAAGGCCCATTCTGCTTCCGTGGGTAGGCGGTAGCCCGTGGCGTTGGGGTTAAAGCCGCGGACCTCATCGCCCTCGATTTCATAGACGAGGGGCAGGCCCTCCTGAGCCGATAGCCAGTTGCAATAGCGCACGGCCTCGAGCCAGGACACTTGCACCACGGGATGGTCGGGTTCTTCCAGGCTCGTGCCTTCAAATTCCCCGGAGCGATGCCGGGGGGCGAAGGCGGCGAATTGGGCGTTGGTGACTTCCTTTTCCCCAAGGTAGAAGGGCCGGGTGACCTCTACGTCCCGAAGCACCTCGTTGGCCCGGCGTCCCGGCTCCCGGCGCGAGGCGCCCATGGGGAAGGCGCCGCCCTTCAGCAATCGGAGGGTTTGGCCGTCGGCGGCGGTCAGCGAGGGCTTCATGGCGGCCCGGCGCGCTTCCGCCACGGTCAGAAGGCGCACGTCGACGGCCTGGGGAAAGCCTGGCCGCGGCGTCACCGTGCGTTCGAAGGGCACATAGCCGGGCTTTTCAAGGCGCAGGGTGACGGGCCTTGCCGGGAGCTGGAGCGGTGCCCCGGTCCAAACTTGGGGCGCACCGTCGAGGCGGAGCGTCGCATCCTTCGGGGTGAAGCTCAGCTGCAGCTCCCCCAGCTCGGCGGTAAGGGTGAGGGTGCGCGTCAGCGAGCCCTGGGCCGGCGCCCGGTCGTTCAGCACGGCTCGCTCGAAGCCCGCCTTCAGCACTTCGATGCGGTAGGGCGCGTTGGGTACGAGTGCTAGGGTGAGGGGGGTCGTGCCCTGCGGCTGGCCATTTAAGCTGACCGCGGCCCCCGGGGGCGCTGTGCCCAGGGCCAGGCTGACGGAAGCGGGCGCAAGGCTTAGGCGTGGCAAAGCTTGATCCTGCCGAGGCCGGGCCAGGAAGGCGTAGGCTCGGGGGCTATAGCCCGAGCGTCGAAATTCAACGCGATGTTCTCCGGCGGGTACGGCAAGGGTCGCGGGGGTGAGGGCGCCGGTGGCGGCGCCGTCGAGCCAGATCTCCGCGCCCTCGGGCGCCGTACTGGCGCCGATGTTGGCCCAGGCGCGCTCGAGCTGCACCGTCAGCATCTGCTCTCGGCCCCGGCCTGCCACCGTAAAGGCCACGGCCAGCGGTTCGTAGCCCGGCGCGCTCACCACCCCTTCCTGGGGCCCCGCCGGTACCGTTAGGGCCGCTTCCGCCCGCGCCGTGACACCGCTTTGAAGGGTGAGCTGGCCCGCTTCTAGCGCGTTGCCGCGAACCCCCAGGACCCGTAGCGAAACGATGCCCGGGGCCGGTTGCAAGGTCAGGCGCAGCTGGGGATTTTGCCCGCTTTCGACGACCAGGGGCTGGCGCAGGGGTTCATAGCCTGGCGCCCGCGCTTCGACCGTGTAGGTGCCTGGTAGCACGAGGTAGCGGTCTGCCAGCTCCAGGGACAGGCCACCGGACAGGCGCACTTCGGCGCTGGCCGGGGTGGTTTGCACGGTCATGCCCTGGGCGAGAAAGACGAAGGCCAGAGGCAAGAGGAGCAGGGCCAAGAGCCAGGGCCAGCGGCGCCGGGGCGGCTTGGCCGACGGCTGGGCTCGGCCGGCGCCCGGGGTATAGGCGGTGGGGGTGATTTGCTCCGTCACCTTAGATGGGATCCTGGCAAATGACGGCCACTTCCGGGCCTGCGCTGTCGAGGGGCACGGTGAAGGGCACGCGCACATCGCGGTAGCCATCGCGCGATCCGAGCGCGACGTAATCCCCAGGGCGAAGGGGCACGTTCTGAGCCGTGACTACGCCGAAATGGCGCACCCGAAGCACTTGCACGGCGGTCTTGCCATCGGAAAAGAGGCGTACGGTTCTCGGCTCTGAGGCGGCGCTTAGCCGCTGTCGTAGGGCCGCGATCCGGGTGGCCAGGGCCGGTTCCTCGCTCAAAAAGGGCGTGGCTGCGGCCAGCGTTTCCTGAGCATGGGCTAGCACTGCTTCGCTGGGGTCTCGGCCAAGGCGCGCTTCCACCATGGTCAGGGCCTCCGTAAGGCGAAGGCGTTCGGTCATCAGCCGCTGTCCCGTTAGGGCAAAGGCCAGGGTGGGGTCTAGGGCTAAGGCCGCTTCGTATTGGGCGAGGGCGTCTTCGAAGGCGCCTTTCCTTCGCGCGGCTTCGGCGCGGGCCTGCAGGGCCGCAAGGCGCCCCTCGAGGCGGGCGTGGGCGAGGAGGGCGAGCCCCTCCTGCGCTGCGGTGGCACCGCCATCAAAGCGGAGCGCGGCTTCGAAGTGGCCCTGGGCCGCGTCGAAGGCCTTGCGGTCCAGCGCTGCGTAGCCTTTGGCTAGGGCCTCGTCCCGGGCCAGGGCGTTTTTCCGCGCCGTCAGTTCGGCCTGGAGCGTCCGCACCACCTTGGCTTCGCCATCGAGCGCCGCCGCCGCGGCTAGCTGGGTTTGGGCCTCGGCCAGCTCCCCGTTGCCCAGGGCCAGGCGCGCCGCCTGGGTTCGCTCGAGTACCTTCGGACGCACGGCGCTGCGGGCGAGGCCCCGTTCCGCCTGGGCGCGAAGGGCGCCGTCCTCTCCCGCCAGCGCCTCGAGTAATGCGAAGGCTTCCCGGGCGTCGCCGACGCGATTCTCTGCTAGGGCGGCTTCCGCCGCTTGGGCCGTTTGGGCTTGCCGCTCGGGCACCTGGGCCCAGAGGGCGTCGGCTTCGGCGAGGGCTCCTTCGTAGCGCGCAAGGGAATCTTCCAAGGCACCGGCAAGAAAGGCGGCGTCCCCGGCCTCGGCCTGCTGTTGGATCGCGCTTAGGGCCTTTGCTGCCCAGCGCGTCGCGCCGTGGTCTTCCAGGGCCGTGCGCCGGACCAAAAGCTGGCGCAGCGTGCCCTGCGCCTGTTCGCGCAGGGCTTGGGCCTGGGCGCTGGCAAAGGGGGCCGTCTCGCCCGCTGGGGTTGCCATGGGCGGGGCGGTTGCGGTGGGCGGCGCGCTGGACCCTTCTGCAAGGGGCTTCGGCGCCCCTGCGCCGTCTTTCGTTGATGACCCAGGGGTAAGCTGATTCAGGGCGCCGAGCCCCAGCAGACCCAGGCCCAGGGCCAGGGCGCCGAGGCCCAGGGGTGAGAGCCGGGCGGTGGGACGCTCGGCGGCAGCGCCGCTGCCGGCCTGGTGGCTGAGGGTGACCTTGGCCGGCTCGATCCGCTCAAGCTGCGGTCCGCTTCCTGGATCGCTCATTGCCGTGCGCTGTCCCCGAGTTCGGCTCGATAGAGATCCCCGAGAATCTCGCGCCAGCGGGCGTATTGCTCATCCACGTTCCCGGTCAGGGTGTAGGTTTGCTCGTCTAAGGCGATGACCTGGGGCGCCACCACTGCTTCTAAATTACTGGCCAGCTCGCCGATGGCCTCAAGGTGCATGGAAGCCTCCACCCGCTTATCGAGGCCTGACTTCAAGGTGACCGCGCCACCGGCCACGCCAAGGGCGCCCGCGTAGCGGCCGGCGCCGTCGTCCGAGGCCATAGCCGCGATGCCGCCGAGAACGGCCACGGCCCCGACGATGGTGCGGTTGCGCGCTTGCCGTTGCAGTTCCGCAAGGGCCATGGCTTCTTCGTAGCTGAAGGCGCGGAAATCCTGGTAGGCCGGCCGCATCGCCGTTTCAAAGCCCCGGTAATATTGGTCGAGGGTATCGAGGAAGAGATATTCCCGCTCCCGGACCCGGGTGATGCGCGTCATCATGGCGTCCCCCTCCGCCGGGAGGCGGCGCAAGGTGACGCGGCCGCCATCCGAGGTGCGCAGGTAGGCGTCGAAGCGGTCTGGGGCAAAGGCCTCGGCAAAGCGCATTTTGCTGATCACGCGCACGCGCTCTAGGCGGTCGTCGCTCCGGGTTCTTAACTGCGCGGCCAGGTCGTTGGCGAAGCGCACATAAAGGGGCTGGAAGGGGTCCTGCCCCTTCGGCGCGGCGGGATCGTAGGCGTATTTGCTGGTGCGATAGCTGTAGGTCTCATCAATCCAGATCTCGCCGCTGGCATCGGTGGCCTTCAGTGCCAGGCTAAGGTGTTCGCCATTGGATTCGACGATGGCCCCTTCAATGAGGAGGTCTACGGCCAGGCTATCCCGGGGAACGATCCGCACCGCGCCCCAGTTACCGCTGTTTTCTAGGGTGCTGCGCAGCACCCCGGGGAGATAGCGTGCTTCCGCCTTGCGTACATCGGGCTGGATGGCCAGCTTCTCCCGGGCTTCAAAATCGTCGGGGATGCGCGGGTCGAAAAGGAATATGCCGACGTCCAGCAGCACCGCTTCGCCCCGGGGGGCGGTTTCCAGGGTTGGGCGTTCCACCTGCTTCACCGTCGTGGAGACGCACCCGGCGAGGAAAGTGCCCAGTAAAAGGATGATCATGCTTCGTTTCATCACGCCCTAGGCTCCCGCTTTATAGCGACGATATTCTTCCCAGAGCTTTTCCCGCAGCGCTGGGTCCTGTTCGGTCATGGCGGCTTCCCGGAGTTGGCGAGCGATGACGTCATCATCCTTCGCATCTGCGAATTCCTCGGGAACCTCGATGGGCTCCGCTGGTCCGCCCGCGGGTCCGTCCTCCGGCAAATTGCCCCCACCTCCACGGCCGCCTCGGGGCTGATCGGGGGGCGGCGGCGCCGCGCGCCGACTCGGCTCCACGGCCGCCTGCGGGTTACCGCCTCCCGCAGCGCCTCCTTCCTTGGGCGCCGAGGGTTCAGGCAGCCGATCCCCCTGGGCGAGCACGGGCCCTCGCTGATCGAGAATCATGCCATCAAAGGTTTCCAGGGCCCGCTCGAGCTCTGCTTCTAAGCTCCCCACTGTATCGCTGGGGCTTGCGGCCGACGCTTCGGCACCGGGGCTCTGCGGCGCATAGACCTGCTCGTAGGCGTTGGCCCCGCCGGCGCTGCCCCGGTCGCGCTTAATCCAGCCGTCGTCCTCGGGGCCATCGGTCCCGGAGCCGGTGCCAGGGCCCGCAACCGTACCGGTGCCCGTGCCGCCGGGCTGGGTCGCGCTACCGTCTGCGGTGCTGCCCGCGGGATTCGAGCCGCTGGGCTCCGCGCCGCTGCCGGCCGTGCCGCCTGGGGCGCTGCCCGTATTGGTGCCCTCGAGCACGGGCCCATCTGGCATGGCACCGCCGCTGCCCTGGGCTTCGACATCCTTGAAGACGGACCAGACGCTGTCCATGGCATCGCTGCTGCCACTGCCGTCCGCACTCCCCGGGCGTTCGCCGCTTCCCTGGCTTTCGCCGGCCCCGGAGGGCGCGCTCCCACTCGGGCTTGGCCCGGCGACGGTGCCCGGTATAACGCTGCCGCTGCTGCCCGAGGCGCCCCCAGCGCTGGAGCTTGCGCCGGACGAGCCCGACGAGCCTGAGCTTGAGGAGCTAGAGCTTGAGGAGCTAGAGCTCGAAGAACTTGAGCTCGATGAGCTGGGGGGGGCGGGGGCGCCGGGACGGCTGGGCGTGGGGAGGGACGGAATGGGCGT
>JADHNU010000047.1 GCA_016779325.1 Pseudomonadales bacterium | reverse complement strand
AAAGGTGCCAGAGGCAAAGCCCGGGGGCCGGGGCCGGCTCGTCAGCGTCCACAGCAGGGCGAAGAGCACCAGCCCCTCCGTGGCCGCCTGATAGAGGCTGGAGGGGTGACGGGCCAAGACCTCCCCGGGATACACCACCCCCCAGGGCATCTCCGTCAGGCGGCCGGGCAATTCGCCATTGATAAAGTTCCCCAGGCGTCCGAAACCCAACCCGAGGGGCACCAGCGGCGCGGTGAAGTCGGCCACGGCGAGAAAGGGCAGGCGGCTCCGGCGCGCCAGGTAGGCCAGGGCCACCACCACGCCCAGGAGCCCCCCATGGAAGGACATGCCCCCTTCCCAAATCAGGAAGAGGTAGGTCGGGTCGGCCAGGAAGCGGTCCAGCTGGTAGAAAAAGACGTACCCAAGCCGCCCCCCGAGCACCACGCCTAGGGCCCCATAGAAAATTAAATCGTCGACCCAGGCGTGGGTCTGGCCAATCGACGCGCTGCGGCGCCGCGCCAGAGCCCAAGCAGCTGTAAAGGCTAAAAGGTAAGTGAGCCCATACCAACGTAGAGCCAGGGGGCCCAGCTGAAGGGCAACGGGATCGATTTGGGGATAGGTCCACATCCGCGAAGTTTAGCAGGGCCCTGGCCAAGAACGCGGAAATCGCTACCATGGCGGCCCGAAAAAGTTGGGCTCAAGCTATGTGTCTCATCGCCATTGCCTATCGCGTCGTACCGGCTTGGCCGCTCCTGGTCCTTGCCAACCGCGATGAGTTCTATGCGCGCCCCGCCGCTCCCCTGGCGCCCTGGGCCGATGGCCAGCTGCTCGCGGGGCAGGATCTAGAAGCCGGCGGCACCTGGCTTGGGGTTCACACCACGGGGCGCTTTTCCGCCGTCACCAACGTCACGGAAACGCCCCCCGATCCGCTCCCCCCCGCATCCCGCGGCGCCCTCGTGGAGGGCTTTCTCAGGAGTACGGCCTCGGCCCTCGACTACCTCACGGCGCTCACCCCGACCCACGCAGCCTATCGAGGTTTCAACCTGCTGACCTTCGACGGCGAAACCCTCGCCTACGGCAGTAATCGAGGCGACCAAGCGCCCCGTACCCTAGCACCCGGCTGCTACGCCCTAGCGAACGCCGGCTTGGAAAGTGCGTGGCCGAAGCAGCAGCGCATTGCCACGGCCCTGGCGCAGCGCCTCGCCCCCGGCATGGCGCCTGTTTTCTCTGCGCTTCGGCCCCTGCTCTACGATCAAACGCCGGTGGCCCCGGAGGCCCTGGTCGCGGCAGGGCTTGCCCCGGAGCGCTTCGCCGCGACGGCGCAATGCTTTCTGCGCGGCGACCAGTACGGCACGCGCGCCAGCACCCTGGTGGCCCTGGGGGATCGCACCTTGTGGATTGAAGAAGCGCGGTTTGGCGCCGGCGGGCGCTGGGAGGGCGCCACGGCCCTAGGGCGCGAGCGAAAGCTCGCTCTGACGCGCACCGCGCACGAGGGCGCGGCCTAGATTTTTCGCCGCCAGGGCTTGGCGGAGATGCTGCTCGATGGCCTCGGCACTTTCCATGGTGAGCGCCGCCTTCAGTAAGCGGCGCGCTTCTCGGAAGGTAAAGGCGCGCAGAACCCACTTCACGCGCAGGAGGTTCGTGCTGTTCATGGACAGCACGTCGACGCCCATGCCCAAGAGCAGAACCGCTGCGAGGGGATTACCGGCAAGCTCGCCGCAAACGCCCACGGGCGTGCGGGCCGCCCGTCCCGCATCCACCACCGCCTTCAGGGCCCCAAGGAGGGCGGGGTGAAGATCCTGGTAGAGGTCTGCCACCCGCGGGTTATTCCGATCCACGGCCAGCATGTACTGGGTGAGGTCGTTGCTGCCCACGGCGAGGAAGTCGACCCGCCGGGCCAGCTGGGGCGCCTGATAGACCGCCGCAGGCACCTCCACCATCACCCCCACGTCAGGGCGTCGAAGCCGCTCTCGGGCCCCCCCAAGCTCCTCAAGCACTTCGTCGTAGGCCCGAGAGATGAGGGCAAGGGACTCATCCACCTCAGCCAGATTAGTGATCATGGGCAGCATGATGCGCAGCACCCCTTCATGATCGACGCTCGCGCGGAGCATGGCCCGCACCTGAACCAGGAAGATCTCAGGATGATCAAGGGTGACGCGAATGCCTCGCCATCCAAGAAAGGGGTTGTCTTCCGTAATCGGGAAATAGGAGAGGGCCTTATCGCCTCCGATATCCAAGGTGCGCATGGTCACGGGGCGGGATCCAAAGGCCCGCAGGGAAGCCCGGTAAAGGGCGAATTGCTCGTCCTCCGTGGGGAAGCGGTCGGAGGACATGAAGGGTATTTCCGTCCGATAGAGACCGACCCCCTCCGCGCCCTGATCGAGGGACCGGGCCAAATCTTGGGTGAGGCCAATATTCACCCACAGGGCTACGCGATGACCGTCTAGGGTTTCGCAGGGCGCATCCCGAAGGCTCTGCAAACCCTCAGAGAACTCGCGCTCCTCCGCGGCAAGGGCACCATAGTGCTTTTGCATGGCCCGGGAGGGGTTGAGAATGGCCACGCCCTCGGCGCCATCGACGATCACGGACGCGCCCTGGGCCGCGGCAAGAGGGAAATCAACGGCGCCCATGACCGTCGGCACCCCAAGCGCGCGGGCCAGGATGGCAATGTGGGAGTTGCCCGACCCTCGGCGTGAAACAATGGCCGCTAGGGCCTCCGCCGGCACTTCACTCAGCAACGCCGGGGTAATTTCATCCCCCACGAGCACGGTATTTTTAGGGAAACGCTGCACGGGCCGCTTTTCCGCCTGAAGATGGGAAAGCACCCGCTGCCCGAGCTGGCGCAGGTCCGCGCCCCGCTCTCGCAGGTAGGGATCTTCCATGGCCTCAAAGTGCCCCACATGCTCTTCAATGACCTGGCGCAACGCTCCCTGAGCCCACTGCCCCGTTTCAATGCGGCTCCGAATTTCCTCCCCCAGCGCCCGATCATCGAGCATGGCGAGATAGGCATCGAAGAGGGCTCGCTCCTGCGCATTGAGACGATCCTGAAGCTGGGCGCCGAGGCCCTCGATATCCTTTCGCGCTGCCCGCAGGGCCCGGCGGAACCGTTTCAGTTCTTCCGCCACGTCCTCACTTTGCCGATCGGGCACCGCTTCCAGGCGAGCCGAGGGGAAGAGCACCACGGCCGTGCCCTCCACCACCCCCGGCGCCCCGGGCACCCCAGGGAAGCGCGCATCGCGGCGCTGCCCGCCGCGACGGCCGAACCGGGGCAGGCCCCCCGTCGCCTCCGCGTGGGCGATAATCCCTGCCAGCTGCGCCGAGAGCGTGACCAGAAAGGCCTCTTCCCCCGCATCAAAGCGGCGCCGCGCCCGCTGCTGCACCACCAGCACCCCCAGCACGCGGCGCTGATGGATAATCGGGACGCCCAAAAAGGCGTTGTAGGCTTCCTCGCCGATCTCTTCGAGATAGCGAAAGCGCGGGTGACGCTGCGCGTCGTCTAAGTTCAGGGGTTCAGCGCGGAGCGCCACGAGGCCAACGAGGCCCTCACCGGGGCCAAGGGAAAGCTTACCGACCATGGCGCGATTCAGGCCTTCCGTCGCCATGAAGCGCAGCCGGCCGTCTTCCGGATCGGTGAGGTAAACGGAGCAGACTTCCGTGCCCATGGACCCATGGACTCGCCCGACAATAAGGCGCAGCACCGCGTCGAGATCCGGCGCGCTGTTCACCTCCTGCACTATGCTGCGCAGCGTATCGAGCATGAGCTCCTCAATCGTGGAACGCGGTGCCGAGGCCCAGGCCCCGGCCGCTTAATTTCGGGGGCCGAGCTTGGGCGCGAGTTCAGCGAGGGCGCGGCGGTACACCTCCCGCTTGAAGGGCACTACCTGGCCAAGGGGATACCAATACGACACCCAGCGCCAAACGTCGAATTCCGGCTTATCAGAACGATCAAAGCGCACCGCCGCCTCGTCGCCCAGCATGTGAAGCAAAAACCATTTCTGCTTCTGGCCCACAAAGGGGGAGCCTTCCTGGCGCCGGAGCATACGCCGGGGTAAGCGATAGCGCAGCCACCCGCGGGTACAGGCCGCAATGGCCACGGCGTCCGGACGAAGACCCACCTCCTCCCACAGCTCCCGAAACATTGCTTCTTCCGGCGACTCCCCGGGATTCATCCCGCCCTGGGGGAACTGCCAGGCATCTCGGCCGCCCACGCGCCGGGCCCAAAGCACCTGCCCCGCGTCATTCGCGAGAATAATGCCAACGTTGGGCCGAAAACCGTCGCGGTCGATCACCGTATTCCCCAGGGCTGATCCGTCATCGCATCATTGCGCAGTCACGCAGGGTTCATCAACGGCCAAGGGGGCCTTAAAAGGCGCCCCCGCGCCCCGGCGGGCTGACCCGCACCAGGGTCGCCTTGAGATAGTCGGTCTCCGAGATCGCGGGATGCACGGGATGATCGAGCCCGGCGCCGTGGCTCCAGAGCATTTGCACGGACCGATCCGTATGCCGTGCCGCGCTGCGCAGCGTATCGGTGAGCATCGCTCGGTCGAAGTGGAGCGAGCAGCTGGCAAAAAGACAGAGCCCCCCCGGCGCCGTCAAGCGCAGGGCCTGGCGCGCGAGGCGCTCATAGCCATGCTGCCCGGCCTTCAGATCTTTCCGACGTTTGATCAGGGCCGGGGGATCCACCACCACGACGTCGAAGCGCTCGCCTGCATCGGCTCGGGCTTCAAGGACGGCAAACGCGTCACCGCGTTGTGTTTCCGTTTGGCCGCGAACCCCTAGGTGCTCGGCGTTGGCCTCGAGGTGCTCAAGCGCGCGCTGCGAACTATCGACGGCCACGAGGGAGGCCGCGCCATGCGCGAGAGCCGTCAAACCCCACGCCCCGACGTAGCTAAAGGCGTCGAGCACCCGGGCGTCCCGGCACAAAGGCGCCAGCCGGGCACGATTCTCTCGATGATCAAAGAACCAGCCTGTTTTCTGCCCCTCAAGCACCGGCGCCATGAAGGTCACACCGTTTTCTTCAAGCTGCACCGGGCCGTTTAAAGGTTGACCATGAACCGTCACGCCTTCCTCAAGCCCTTCCAAGCTCCGAGCGCCGCTGTCTTGCTTCAAAACGATGGAGGTCGGCGAAAGGAGGGTCTCGAGCACCTCAAGCACCCGAGGTAGGTAGCGATCCATACCCGCCGTGGACGTTTGAACCACGAGCACGGAGCCGAAGCGGTCGATCACCAGCCCCGAAAGCCCATCGCTCTCCCCATAGACCAACCGGTAGCAACCGCTATCGCCGTAGCACTGGGTGCGCAGGCGAAGCGCCGCCTCGAGCCGCTCCCGCAAAAAGGCCTCATCAAAGCCCTGGGCCGGATCGCGGCTAAACAGCCGAGCGCAAATGAGCGCCTGGGGATTCACAAGCACCCGGCCGAGGGGCCGCCCCTGGGCATTTTCTAAAATGGCCTCCTCACCGGGCTCGAAGCCCTTGAGGGGGGTCGCATCGGTGTCGATCTCATTGGAGTAAATCCACACGTGCCCACCCCGAAGGCGCCGCTCTTCCCGCGGCTTCAAACGCAATCGCTCCGTCACGACACTCTCTCCTTAGTTCTTTAAGGGGGGCTTAGGCCCCACTGCAGGGGTGCGCTATCCTTTCAGCGACTTCACGCTTAAAGGCGCATTCATGGCCCTGGAAAACTCCTCTGCTCCCGCCGGTCTGGCCGCCCCTCGGCACTGGAGCCTGACCGCCCTTCTTGCGCGCCACCCCTTAAGCTGGGGCCGGGGAACCCTAACCCCCGAAGCCAGCGATCGGCCCACCCTACTGCTGTTGAGCGATGGCCGCTGCCGACGAACCCGGCGCATGCTGGCGCAGGCCCTGGCGCCCCTCGCCGGCACGGCGCTCGCGGACGGCTTCCACTTCCGCTTTTTCGATCGCGATTACGGCCCCACGCCGGAGCGCCTGGCGCGCTGGCACGCCATTGTGCACCAGCAGCCTACCCCAAGCCCCCTTCTTGTCTTCCTGAGCCCCGGCGGGCGCCCATTCCTCACCGCAAGCGCTCTAAGCGGCGCCGAGGGCGGCTTTGGGCCCGAGGCCGAGCGGGTACTCACGGCGATCCTGGAGCAGCTCGAAACCGATGCGGACGCCGTGGAGCGCCAAGGGCAAGCGGTGCTCGACGCCGAGGCCGATGGGCTGGCTGCCCTGCCCGGCGTGGGTGGCTGGGGGCCCCTGGAAAAGGCCTTCCTTCGAGCCCTGGAGCACGCCACCGATGAGCGGGACCATGGGCTGGGCGCCGGGCCAAAGCAACCCTTTCCAGCGCTTTTGCAGGCCCAGCTTGCCCTGCCTAGCCGTCGCGACGAGGCCATGATGACGCTCACGGCGCTTTGCCGTCGCGGTCTGCAGGATCACGTCGGCGGAGGGTTTTTCAATCACAGCGAGGACCGCAGCTGGCGCGAACCCTATCCGGAGCTGCGCTTTGATCACACCGCGCTACTCATGCTGGCCCTGGTTGAGGCCCTCCGCTTTGGTGCCGACCCCCTCTTTGAGCAGGCTTTACGCCAGGCGGCCCAAGGCCTTTGCGATCGCCTCGAGGCCCACGGCGGCCGCCTGCCGCTGGCGGAGCACACGGTCCTTCGGGACGACCCGCAAGCCCCTTTCCTTTGGCACCGGGCCGCCCTTCAGCGAAGCCTGTCCACCGAGGCCTATGCGGTCCTGGAAACGCTTTACGGCCTGGATAAGGCCGCCAACGCCGGTCGCCTATGGCGCTTAGAGCGACGCGACGCTTGGCGCTCCGTGGTTGATCGCCTGGGGCTCGAAGCAGCGGACGCGGAACGCCTCCTGGAGGAGGGGCTTGGGGCGCTGAAACGGGAGCGAGATGCGCTTGATTTCACCGCGGTCTATCCCACCCTTACCAATGCGCTGGCGGCCCGGGCCCTGCTCAGCGCGGGCAGCTTCCTTAAGGCGCCAAGTTTTCTCACCCATGGCCTGGCCCTGACGGAGGAGCTGCTTGCTGACTGGGACGGCGCCCCGGCTCTGGCCTGGCAGCCCTTCGAAACGGGCTGGCATCCCGACCCCGCTGCGCCACCGTCCTCCCATGAGGGCACCATCGGCGCCCAGGGCGCCCTGCTGATGGCAATTTTCGAAGCCCTTCAGGAAGGCTGGCATCCGGTGCTGGCGGCTCGGGGCGAGGCCCTTGCGGAAGCGCTGGCCGAGCAGTTCGAACCCCATGCCCTCGAGGCCGGCGATGGCGCACGGAGCAGCCCGCTGATCCTGGCCACGGAAGCCTTGCTCCTTGCCGGCGCGCTCTATCAACAGCCGACTTGGCGCGAGCAAGCTGAGCGCTTTCTGGCAGCCGTATCGGCTCCAGCGCAGGCCCGCCCCCTTCAGTTCGCCTCCGCCCTAACCCTTGCCCGCCATCGGCCGGAAGTGGTGGTGCTGCGAGGTGCAGAAAGCGAGGCGCGCGCCCAAGTCCTGCGTGCCCAGGGGGGCCTCCGCTACTGGGCCTTTGCGCCGCCGATGCCCTGGCTCCGCAAGCTGCTTGGGGACGCTTTAGCGGCCCAGCCCTGGGATAAGCTCCTTCTCAGTGGCACCGGCCCCCTCCGCCCAGAACAGGAAGACCCCCGCCCTTCGCCCCAAATTGGCGCGAAGGTGCTGAGCTTCCCGTTCCGGAAACCGGAAGCCTAGGCCTCCGGGGCCTGCCAGACCAGATCGAGCTGGCGGGCGGCGCGGACGTCATCAAGGCGCCGTACCGGCAGGGTCCAGGGGGCCCCCTTGATCCGCTCTGGTGCCGTCTCGACTTCCACCGCGAGCTGCTCGAGCACGGCGACGAAGTGGTCGAGGGTTTCCTTCGTTTCCGTTTCCGTGGGCTCAACCAGCCAGCACTCGGGAACGAGTAAGGGGAAGTAGGTGGTGGGCGCGTGAATCCCGAAATCGAGCAGGCGCTTGGCCAAATCCATCGCCGTGATGCCCGTGCGTTTCTCCAGCGCCCCAAAGGTGAGGATGAATTCGTGGCTGGCGCGGCGCGTCGGATAGGCCAGGGTAAAGCCCGCGGCTTCCAGGCGCTTCGCCAGGTAGTTGGCGTTTAAGGTCGCATACTCCGCCACCCGCACCAGGCCGTCAGACCCCAACATGTGCCCGTAGGCCAGCGCCCGCACCAAGATGCCGGCATTGCCCATGAAGGCAGACAGGGGGCCAATGGAGCCGGGCGCTTCCGAGGCCTGCTCCCACCGGTAAAGGGAACCGCCCTCCCCCGTCTCCTTCACCACCCGAGGGGAAGGCAGGTAGGGCAAAAGGCGTGCGCTCACCCCCACGGGACCCGCCCCGGGACCGCCGCCGCCATGCGGCGTCGCGAAGGTTTTATGCAGGTTCATGTGCAGCACGTCGAAGCCCATGTCCCCTGGCCGAGCCTTGCCGAGGACCGCGTTAAGGTTTGCCCCGTCGTAGTACAGGAGGCCCCCCGCCTCATGGACCGCATCCGCAAGGGCGCCAATATTGCGCTCGAAGACCCCACAGGTGCTGGGGTTCGTCATCATGAGCCCCGCGGTTTGGGGGCCAAGGGCCCGCTTCAGGTCCTCAAGGTCAACATCGCCGGAGGCGTCGACCTTCACTTCCCGCACACGGTAGCCACACATAACGGCCGTCGCTGGATTGGTACCGTGGGCCGCCACGGGCACGATGATTTCCTGGCGCTCGTGATCTCCCCGGGCCTCGTGGTAAGCCCGAATCATCGCGACCCCGGCAAATTCGCCCTGGGCCCCAGCCATGGGGGCGAGGGACACCCCTTCCATGCCCGTGACTTCAGCCAGCAGGCTTTGGAGATCGTGAAATACGCTCAAAAGGCCTTGGGACAGGGATTCCGGAGCCAGGGGATGGCGGTTCAGGAAACCCGGCAGGCTGGCTGCGCGATGGGCGCCCCGGGGGTTGTACTTCATGGTGCAAGACCCGAGGGGGTAGAACTGCCGGTCAATCGCAAAATTGCGACTGGAAAGGCGCGTGAAATGACGCACCACCTGAAGCTCGGAGACCTCCGGAAGAGCCGGGGGCGCCGCACGCAGTAGGCCCGCAGGCAAGTCATCCAGCGCCGGGGGCGGGGGCAGCAGCTGGGCTCCGGCGCTTCGCCCCGGCTGGCTCTGCTCGAACAGGGTGGTGCCCGGTGCAATACCGCCATCCGCCAAGGCCGCGACGTCGATTACGGGCGGCTGGGTGCCTAGCTTTTCCGCGCTCATGGGGTCACCTCTGCCGTTAGGGATTCCAAAACCCGAGCCAAGGCCGCTCGGAATCGTTCAATGTCCGCGTCCGTCCGCCTTTCCGTCGCACACACGAGCAACTGATGGGTGCGCTCCGGCGCGTAATCACTAAGGGCCACCCCGGGCAAAATCCGCTCTGCCGCCAGCGCCTCCACTACGGCCTTAGCGGGCACGGGCAGGGTGACCACGGCTTCGTGGAAATGGGCCGCCTCGGGGTAGGTCAGCATCACCCCGGGCAGGCTCGTGAGCGCCGCCAGAAGGGCTTTCAGCTGGCCATGGCAGTGGCCTGCCACGCGCCGTAGCCCTTCGGGCCCCAGGAGCGCCATGTAAATGGTGCCGGCGGTCATAAGTAGGCCCTGGTTTGTACAGATATTTGAGGTGGCCTTGCCCCGGCGGATGTGCTGCTCCCGGGCCTGGAGGGTTAGGGCGTAGCCCGTCTTGCCATCGGCATCCAGCGTGCGGCCCACAATCCGCCCCGGCATTTGCCGCACCAGCTTCTGCCGCGCGCACAGAAACCCGAAATAGGGCCCCCCGGAGGCCATGGGGATCCCCAAAGGCTGGCCGTCCCCCACGACGATATCGGCGCCAGCCCGACCCCACTCCCCCGGCGGCGTCAGCACCGCAAGGGCAATAGGATTGACCACGGCGATCACCAAAAGGCCGGCCTCCTGGGCCACGTCCGTGAGCTCATGGACAGCCTCGAGCGCCCCAAAGAAGTTCGGCTGCGCCAGCACCAGCGCGGCGCAGTCATCGTCGAGGGCGGCGCGGAGGGCCTCCGCGCTGAGGGTGCCATCGCTGGCCAAGGGTAAATCGCGCAGCGTGAGGCCCTGGTGCTGAACGATGGCTTCGCAGGCCGCCCGATAGCGCGGATTCAGCCCCCCGGCCAGCAGCAAAGTCCGGGCTTGCTTCCGGCTCGAAGCCCGCACCGCCATGAGCGCTGCTTCCGCCAAGCCCGAGCCGCCGTCGTAGACCGAGGCATTCGCCACTTCCATGCCCGTGAGCTTGGCAATCATGGATTGGTATTCGTAGATGGTCTGCAGCGTGCCCTGGCTGGCCTCCGCCTGATAGGGGGTATAGGCGGTCATAAATTCGCCGCGGCTAACCAGGTCCCATACCGCGGCAGGAATGTGATGGTCGTAGGCGCCAGCACCGGCAAAGCACAAGACGTTGTCGTCTCGGCTCGCCCGGGCGGCGAAATCCATCATCATGGTCATTTCACTCACGCCTTCCGGTAGCGCAAGGGGCGCCGCGCGGAAGCGCTCAGGAATCTCATCAAACAAGTCATCAATGCTCGCGGCCCCGAGGGCCTCGAGCATGGTCGCGTTATCGTGCTCGGTGTGGGGGATAAAGGGCATGACTCAAAAAACTCCCATAGGCCTAGGGGGGCGAATGCCCGCTAGGAGGACCCGTGGAAAGATCTCGCCCGCGGCACGCCGCCGGCGAGGGAAATTAGCCTTCGGCGTCGCAGACTTCCGCGTAGGCGTCGGCGTCAAGCAATTCCTCAAGCTCACCGGCGTCGGCGAGGCGAAGCTTAAAGAACCAGCCGTCGCCGTAGGGATCGCTGTTGACCTGCTCCGGAGCGTCCTCAAGGGTGCTGTTCACGGCGATGACCGTGCCCGAGAGCGGCGTGTAGATGTCCGACGCGGCTTTCACCGACTCCACCACCCCCGCTTCATCGCCGGCGCTCAGCACCACGTCAATTTCGGGCAGTTCCACGTAAACCACATCGCCTAGGGCATCCTGCGCGTGGTCGGTGACGCCGACGGTCACCGTGCCGTCGGCCTCGAGGCGCACCCACTCGTGGGAAGCGATGTACTTCAGCTCTGCGGGTATATCACTCATGGGGGTGTCCTCGCGCATTCGCCCCGAAGGAAGATTCCCCAGCATTCTACGCCCTTAGGGGCCTTGTGGGAGACCCACGGACCGCACCATGAAGGCTTTTCATGCGCTTCAGGAATGCTTTTTGATGAACGGTAGGCGACACCGCTGCACGGGCCGGAATTGACCGCGGAGTTCCACGGCCAGCGCGGCGGCCTTAGGCACGCCGGCGTCAAGGCGGGCCAGCGCAATCCCTTCCTTTAAGGTTGGGGAAAAGGCCCCTGAAGTGAGCGTGCCAACGGGCGCCCAGCCACCCTCCGGGGTCGCCTGGCACACCGTGAGCCCCGACCGGAGCACCCCCTTACCTTCGAGACGCAGGCCGACCTGGCGCCGTGGTACGCCTGCTGCCTTCTGCGCAGCGAGGGCTTCGCGCCCAAGAAAGGCGCGATCCTCCGGGGCCCAGGCAACGGTCCAGCCCATGTTGGCCTCGAGGGGAGAAACGGTTTCATCCATATCCTGCCCGTAGAGATTCATCCCCGCCTCTAGGCGTAGCGTATCTCGAGCGCCTAGCCCCGCAGGCTTGAGCCCCGCCGCCAGCAAGGCTGCCCAGGCGTCCACGACCTCGCCCGCGGGCAAAATCACTTCAAAGCCCGCCTCCCCGGTATAGCCCGTGCGGGCAAGGAAGCGATCCCCCGCTTCAAGAAAGGCAAAAGCGCCCAGCGCGTCCACCGCCGGGGCCGCCGCGCCGAGCCAAGCCTGCGCGCGGGCCAGCGCTTCCGGGCCCTGCACCGCCAGCATGGCGAGTTCGTCGCGCTCCGTGAGCACCACGTCCGGGCCAAGATGCTCGGTCATCCAGGCCAGGTCCCGATCCCGGGTGGCCGCATTCACCACCAAGCGATAGCCCACTTCTCGCCGGTAGGCAATCAAATCATCAATGACCCCGCCGCGCTCGTTCAGCATCGCCCCATAGCTCGCTTCCCCCACCTTAAGGGTCGCCACATCCTGGGTCAGAAGGCGCTGTAAATAGGCGGTGGCCCCGGGGCCCACCACATCCACCACGGTCATGTGGGAGACATCAAAAATGCCCCCGACGGCCCGCACGGCGTGGTGCTCCTCTAGTTGCGAGCCATAATGCAGGGGCATCTCCCACCCAAAGAAGGGCACCATTTTTGCGCCGGCGGCCTCGTGGGCATCGGCGAGCGGGGTTCGTTGAAGTGCCGTGCTCATGAGACAACTCCTTCCTTGAGGGGGTGGGGTTGGGGGCCGTGAAGCCCAAGGGCCTGGACCATAAAGCGCTGCCGCACCGCCGGTTGATGATCGAGCCAGCCGAGCCCGCCCTGGCGAAGCCAAGAGAGGGGGCCGGCAGCGGGCGCAAAACCGCGCTTCAGCGCGCTGAGCGCGCGAAGCATGAGCGCATTGTCGCGACGACGGCTTCGCTCGTAGCGCGCAAAGATCCGCGGATTCCCAAGCGTGCCCTGCTCAGCGCCCTGGCGGAGGACGGGCACCAGGGCCATAACATCACGAACGCCGAGATTGACCCCCTGTCCCGCAAGCGGATGGATGACGTGGGCCGCATCGCCGAGGAGCACGAGCCCGGGAGCGGCGTAGCGATCGGCATGGCGCTGCCCGAGGGGAAAGGCCGCTCGCGGCTTAGCGGCCAGGATGGCGCCAAGCCGATACTCAAAGGCCTCGCCGAGGGCCGCACAAAAGGCCTCATCATCCAGCGCCTCCAGTGCGCGCGCTTCCGGCTCATCGGCGCTCCACACCACGGAGCAGCGATGGCGACCGGCTTCGTCATCGGCGAGGGGCAAAAAAGCCAGGGGGCCCGTGGGCAGAAAGCGCTGCCAGGCTGTCGCTTCGTGAGGGCGCTCGGTGATCACCGTGGTGACAACGGCGCGCTGGCCCATGGGTTCATCCTGGGTGCCGATGCCGGCCATGCCGCGCAGGGGAGATTGGCCACCATCCGCCGCGCACACGATGCGCACCGGCATGGGCGCCTCGTCCCCTAGGCACAGCGCGGGGTCCGCGCCGGCACTGGGCCAGCGCACCCCGGTAACCGCAGCACCCCAGCGGAGCGTCACCCCCGCCGCCGTGAGAGCCTGCACCAGGTCATAACGGAGGCGGTCGTTCTCCACAATCGCCCCCAGGCGCGCTAGGCCCAATTCCTCGGCGGAAAAGTGCAACGCCGCGGGCCCCGCATGCTCCCAAACGGTCATGTGCTGATAGTCGGAAGCAGCCACCTCGATACCCAGCCCCGCCAAGAACGCGAGCACGTCTGGAGCGAGGGCCACGGTCCGGCGATCGTCCATGACCGCCCCCGGAGCCGGGCCTTGGTCGAGCAAGGTGACGGGCAAACCGGCCCGGGCGAGGGCCAGGGCCAGCGCGCAGCCGACGAGCCCCCCGCCAATGACGGCAAGGGACCCCTCGCCGCTTGGCGCTTTAGGCGGCACGGCGCCGGGCCTGCATGAGCGCTTCAATCTCCTCGGCCCGCCGCGGCACGCCCTCGGTCAACACCTCAAAGCCGGTCTTCGTCACCAGCACGTCGTCCTCAATGCGGAGCCCGAGGCCCGCAAAGCGGGCAGGGGTTTCCGGGAGTTCCGCTGGGAAATAGAGGCCCGGTTCGATGGTAAGCACCATGCCTGGCTCAAGAATGCGCCAGGCATCGCCAAAGCGGTAGTCGCCAACGTCATGGACGTCCAGACCCAGCCAATGGGAGCAGCGATGAACCAGGAACGGCATGGCCCGCCCCTGGGCCAGAATTTCGTCGACCGTCCCCGTGAGCACGTCCAACGCGATAAGCCCCGCGATCAGCACCCGCTGCGATGCCAGGTGGGGATCGTTAAAGGTCGCCCCCGGGCGGACGGCGTGGATCGCCGCCTCCTGCGCCGCATACACCAAGTCGTATAGCTGGCGCTGGGCGTCAGAAAACCGGCCCGACACGGGGAAGGTTCGGGTGATATCCGCCGCGTAGCCCTGATATTCCGCCCCGGCGTCGATCAAGACCAGCCCCCCCTCGGGAAGGGGCGCCGCGTTGTCGACGTAGTGCATGATGCAGGCATTCGCCCCGCCGCCAACGATGCTCGGATAAGCGGGGCCGGTAGCGCCTGAACTGCGGAAGGTGTGGGCAATTTCCGCCTCGAGCACGTACTCGGGCACCCCCGGCGCTGCCCGGCCCATGGCTCGACAGTGGGCTTCCGCGGAAATCCGAGCCGCCTCCCGCATAAGCCGCAGCTCCCCGGGGCTCTTCTTCAAACGGAGCTCGTGAAGCACATGGCCGGAGTCGGTCAGCTCCAACGCACCCACGGGACCGCCGCGGCGGCTTCGGCACTCCTCGATCCACCCCTGCACTTGCTGCTCGAAGGCCTCGTCGCTGCCGAGGGGGAGATAAATTTGCGCCCGGTCTTCAAGGAGGCTCGGCAGGATGTCGTCGATGTCGCTGAGGGGGAAGGCGTCATCGAGGCCCAGGGCCTCGGCGGCCTGTTCCGGCCCGAGGCGCGGACCGTCGTACCGCTCGCGCCGCGCGTCGTGATCGCGGCAAAACAGCAAGGCTTCCCCCGCAGCCCGGCCAGGCAGCAGCACCAGGACCGCATCAGGCTCTTGAAAGCCGGTGAGATACAAGAAGTCGGAGCTTTGGCGGAAGGGGAAGTGGGTATCGCCATTTCGCAGACACTCCCGAGCGGCGGGCAAAAGCAACGCCCCCGTCGGCGCCAGGGCACGCAGCACGGCCTGCCGGCGCTGGCCGTACTCTTTTTGCGAAAGGGGTGTCGGCGCGCTCAAGGGTCATCTCCTGGTTCAGCAAGATTCAGTACGACAATGCGCACATGCTCAATGAGTAATTCTAGGTTCCGCTCCGTGTCATCGTCTTCGTCGAGCTCATCGGACAGCTGGGCGATGGCGGCCAGATCCTGAAGCGCTTCCCGGTCGCCTTCCCGAAGCTGCCCCCCCGCGAGGCCATAGCCAGACAGAAAGGCACTGCAAAAGCGGGCGAGGCCTTCGGCCCGATCGGCCAGGGGCGCGTCCTCCTCCGGCAGCAGCAGCCTAAGGCTCAGCCCCTCATCTTCGAGGGCCTGCGCCTGGACCTGGGCTAACTCATCCGAGGCCTCGAGGCGGGGGGCGTCTTCCCCAAAATGCACCTGCAAGGTCTCGTGCCACAGCGCCGGGGTCGGGGCCATGCGTACAGCGCAATACGCACCGCAATAGAGCCCTTGAAGCTCCATGGGGCTGGCGAGGGGGCCAAGGGCGTCCACGGCCTCATCAAAAGTGCCCACGGCGCGTCTCCTTTCCTTAAGTTTTTAGGAGTTTAGCACGGCCCCTGGGATCCTCTGGTGCGCTTGAGAAGACCTGTTATCATCTTCCCTCGCCACGCCTTCTAACGGGCCCATCATGAGCCGCTTAGACCTTGCCACCCTAGAGCGCCGTCTCGAAGAGCTGATTCGCCTTTGCGACCAGCTGTCCCGGGATAATCAGGCTTTGCTTGCGCGCCACCAGGAGTGGGCTCAGGAGCGGGCGCGGCTGATCGAGAAGAACGAGCTCGCCCGGTCCAAAATCGAAGCCATGATCGGGCGCCTCAAGGGCCTGGAGCAAGACGGATGAGCGAAGCCCGCACCGTAAACGTGTCTCTGCTCGATAAGGACTATCAGGTGAGCTGCCCGCCGGGGGAAGAGCTCGCGCTGCAACGTGCGGCTCAGCGGCTAGATCAGCAAATGCGGGATATCCGCGCCGGCGGCAAGATCATTGGTCTTGAGCGGATCACCATCATGGCCGCACTGAACTTAAGCTACAGCCTGCAAGCCGCGGAAACGCAGTTGGAAGACACGCAGAAAGCCAGCCAGGGCGATGTGGACCGCCTCGCCGAGCGCGTGGGGCAAGCCCTTGGTCAGTTGCGCCAGCTGAAGCTCAATTAGACCCCCGGTTTGCAGCAGAAAACGCTATAATCTCCGTGCGCCCTGGGGTGTTTGCCAGCTGATGCAGCTCTCGAGCCTTATAGCACTACCCGGAGGTGAAGTGTTGAAGCCGGTGTGCATGTCCGCGCGTCGGAAAGCCTTTGGCCAGACCTGAACCTCCACCTTGGACCGCTGGGTTCAAGGGCACAGTCA
>JADHNU010000046.1 GCA_016779325.1 Pseudomonadales bacterium | reverse complement strand
CTAGCCGAGCGCTTGGAGGAGACGCTCGGCCTTGGCCCCCTAGTGCTCAATCTTCTGGATCCCCAGCCCTTCTGGTTCAGCCTCGTGCTGGATACGGGCACGGGCCCCCAGGCCCTGCCCCTGCCGGAGGGGCTTGAAGCGGACGACTTCGAGCGCCTGCTCGACGCCGCCCTGAAGCGCGGCGCCCCCGGGGTCCTCCAGCAGGTGACCGTACTGGCCCCGGAAGCCAGTGGCCCCCCGGGGCTCCCGGGCGCCGGGGACCGCTTCGCCCAGCTGGAAGCGGCCTTGGAAGAAAGCTTCCTGGTGGTTCGGGACGACCTCCGCAATGGTCGCGTGCCCCCGGCAACCGACGCACTACTCGTGCTGGCGCCCGAGGACCTCGATGATCGGCAGCGCTTCGCCATCGACCAGTTCCTTATGCGCGGGGGCGCTGCCGTGCTCACCACCTCGCCCTTCAAGGTCTCCATGGCCCGGGGGCTGACCGCCCAGCCGCAAACCTCGGGGCTCGAACCCTGGCTTGAAACCCTGGGCCTTACCTTCGAGAAGACCTTTGTGCTCGACCCGCAGAACGCGGCCCTGCCCATCCCCGTGGAGCGCATGCTCGGGGGGCTGCCGATCCAGGAAATCCGCATGCTGGACTATCCGCCCTTCCCGGATCTTCGGGACGAGCAGCTTAACCCCAGCCACCCCATCACCCAGGGGCTCGGGCAGCTCACCCTGAATTGGGCGTCACCCCTTAAGCTACGGGACGCAGCGGCGAACGAGGACGACTGGTCGCGTACCGTGCTCCTTCAAAGCAGTGCAGGCAGCGAGCAAACCCCGAGCATCAACCTGATTCCGGACTACGACCGCTTTCCGACCCTGGGCTTCCCCACAGAGGGAGAACGGGGGAGCGCCGTGCTGGCCGTTGCTCTGGAAGGCCGCTTCCCGTCGGCCTTCGCCGGCGAGCCCTCCCCCCTGGCCACCGAGGCAGCGCCTGAAGGCGGGGGGGATGAGGACGCCAAGGTCCCGGAAGGGAAGACCCCTGCCCCGGTGCTTACCCGGGCCCCCGAGGGCAGCAAGCTGGTGGTGCTGGCCAGCAACAGCTTTGCTGGCGATACGGCGCTGGAGCTGGCCTCCCAGGGCCAGGGCAGCTACTACACCCAGCCTATCGTCCTGGTGCAAAACGCTCTGGACTACGCCCTGGAAGAGGACGCGCTGCTGAGCCTTCGCGGCCGCAGTGCGCTCAATCGCACCCTGCTGCCCCTTAGCCCCGACGCGCAACAAGGCTGGGAAAGCCTGAACTATGGCGCTGCGGTAGTGGGCCTCATCCTGGTGGCCCTATGGCGCCGGACCCGGCGCCGGGCTCAGCGCGCGCGCTTTGCGACCCTTACCTCGGAGGTTTCCGCATGAAAACCGCGACCCTTCTTTGGCTCGCCGCCCTCCAGCTGCTGATCATCGGTTGGGTACACAACCCCTTTGCCAGCGCCGAGCGCGCCCAAGCGCCCTGGCTGGGGGACGCGGAGATCGACACGTTCACCGTGGAAGATCAGGACGGAACGCAGCGCCACCTCGTGCGCAGCGACGGCGTCTGGATGCTTGAGCCCGAGGGGCTGCCCGGGGACGGCGCAAAAATCGACGCGCTGCTCGATCGGCTAGCCGCCCTTTCGCCTACGCCTCCGCTGGCGACGAGCGGCGCGGCGGCGAAGCGCTTCGCCGTGGCGGAGGCCGATGGCTTCGAACGGCGCATCACCCTAGCCGCTGGGAAGAAAAGCTGGACCGCGCTCCTGGGCCGAAGCCAAGGTCCGCGCCATAGCGCGCTGCGCTGGGCCAACGAGCCCGAGATTTACCGCGTTGCCCTCACCCTCGCGGACTGGCCCCTGGCCCTTGAGGACTGGCTCGACCGCACGCTCCTGGCGTTGCCGGAAGCCCAGCAGGGGACCCTAACGGTGGGGTCGCGGGTGCTCACGGAGGCAGACGATGCCAGCGCCGTCGCCACGCTGCGCCAACGCCTGGCTGCGCTCCGCGTTTCCCGTTTGGCCTCGGAGGCGGAGCGAGACGGAGCGGAAGCCGTCGCCTCTGTGAGCGCAGAAGGCGCCGGGGATGGGGGACAGGCCGTGAGCCTGCGCCTGGCCCGCCTGGGGACGGAAGCCAGCCCAACGGGCTACGTACTGACCAGCAGCGCCCGGCCCGAAACCTTCTACCTGGCCCCCTATCAGGGCCGCCCGCTGCAGGACGCCCTCGCAGCGCTCGAAAGCACGCCGAGCCCCTAGGGGCTCGGCGGCCTAATCCCCGCCGAGTCGAGCGCGAGGCGCTTTGCCCCCTCGATATCGTAGTGGGCCCGGGAAACGATGCGCTGCGCGTAAAGCCCGCCGCCGGCCTGGATCTGCGTCACCGCGTGCCAGCCGCCCAGCGCATCCGCCGTTAGATCGCGAATGGCATGGAAGAGCTTCATGCGGTAAGCACCGTCAACGGCCTGCATGGTACCCATGTATTTGCGCACCAAGTGCCCGGTCTCGGCATTCTCAAGATCGGCCGTAGCCGGCGTCGTGAGAATGGCCCCGCCCCCAATATCGTGAAGGTGCCGCACCATCAAACTGTAGTTCGCTGCGCCGTGGTACTTACCGGCGTTGGTGAACAGCTCATTGGGAAAGGCCTCCCCATCCGCCGTAACGTGGCAGTGGCTGATGGCCGCTTCCAGGGACGCGCGAACCAGGGTGGCGTTAATGATCATCTCGGAGATCTTCTCCTTGATGTGGCCAACGCGCTGAAGCCCATTGGCTTCCGCAATGAGCTGAGCAAAGCCCACCAGTCGATCGTAGCCCGTCGCCATCCCCGCGAGGCCCCCAAGGCGCTCCCAAAGCCCCAGGGAGTGGGCAAACACCGCCGCATGCTCCACCTGGCCGTCCAAGAACACGCGCTCGTAGGGCACGAAGACGTCATCAAAAATCACAAAGCCCTCGGGCGTGTGGTGCTTGCCAGAGAAGGGAAAGTCCCGCGTGTCTTCATGGCGAGGCGCATAGGTGGTGTTGACGATGCGCACCCCCGGGGCGTTCACCGGCACCATGGCGCCAATGGCGTAGGCTTCCTCCCCAGGCTTCATGGCCTTGGTGGGAATCGTCATGAGCTCATGGCCCATGGAGGCGGCGGAGATATGGAGCTTCGCCCCCCGCAGCACCACGCCCTGATCATTCCGGGCCACCACGCGCACGTAGGCGTCGGGGTCATCCTGCTGGCCGGGTCGACGGCTTCGGTCACCCTTTGCGTCGGTGATGCATTGGGTAATGCGTACGTCGTCCGCCTGGGCCTGTTTCACCCAGGCGCGGATGCGCGCCGCGTATTCGGGCATAGCATCGTGAATGCGATCCGCTGCGGTCAGCAGGGTCATGATGGAGGCGTAGGTGACGTGGGTGAGCAGATCCACCGTCTCGTGGAGTTCCACCTGCGCCCGCAGAGACTCCGCGTCCCTTGGCACTTCCATAAATGCGCCGATGGCGCCCGGAGCGGGATCATAGAAGCGGTCGTAGCCCGCCGCGGCGGAATCCACCGTTTGCCCCAGCAGGGCATGAGCCGTTACGTCGTCAACGCGCTGGCCCTCAAAATAGGTTGCCCGGCCGTCCCGAAGAGACGCCCGGTACTGCTCTCCCGTCATCATCGTGCTTTCCTCCCCGTCTTCCCTTGAAGGGAGGCGCGCTTCGCCCCATCTTTAGGGCCTTCGCCCAGCGGCTGCTTTCTGCTTTGGACTCTTTATGCGCCTCCCTCTCCCCGTCATCATCCTAACCCTGCTTTTAGCGGCCTGCACAACCAGCCCCACGGGGCAGCAGCAGCTCCTCCTGTTCTCCGAACAGGACATGGCCAAGCTCGGCGATGAAAGCTTCGAAGAGATCAAGGCAAAGGAAAAACTCCTGCCGGAAGGAGAGGTGACGGCCTACGTGCAGTGCATTACGCGCCCCCTGACGGACCGGGTGGGAGGCGACTGGGAAGTGCGCGTATTTCAAAGCGAGGACGTGAACGCCTTCGCCCTGCCCGGACGTCACATTGGCGTATACACGGGTCTTCTGACCGTCGCCCAAGACCCCGACGCCCTCGCGGCGGTCATCGGCCATGAAATTGCCCACGTGCTGGCGCGCCACGGCAACGCCCGGGTGAGCACACAGATGGCGACGCAGGCGGGGCTTGAAGTGCTCTCGGCGGTCAGCGGCATGCAGAGCCGACCCGGCGGCGATGATTTATTGGCGGCCCTGGGCCTTGGCGCGCAGGTGGGCATTCTGCTCCCCTTCTCGCGCCAGCAGGAAAGCGAGGCAGACCTCCTCGGGCTTAAGCTGATGGCCGATGCCGGCTTCGACCCCGAGGGGGCCCTACGCCTCTGGCGCGCCATGGGCGCTCAGCAGGCTGGCAGTCAACGGCCTCCGGAGCTGCTGTCGACCCACCCCGCGTCCCAATCCCGCTTAACCACCCTTGCCGCGGCCCTCCCGGAGGCCCAAGCGCGCCAGGCGGCGGCGCGGGCTGCGGGGCGACGCCCAAGCTGCGCCCTGTTGTAGGACCAAAGCCCCTGCTTGAGAAATCCCCGTTGCCGCCGATAACCTAGCTTTATAGCCAGCCCCTACCACGGAAGGAGGGCGCTTCGGATGATCAATGGCCCGGGCCTCCCCCCTGCATCTGCAGGGGGGAGCCAACCCAACAGCTCCGTAGCCATTAACTTGGCAAATCTGCGCCCCGGGCAGCAAGTGCACGCGACGGTGCTGCATGTCGAAGGCCTAACCCTTTCCCTCGCCATCGGTAGCAAGAAGGTAAACGTACCCCTTCAGGGGGCGCCTAAGCTTACGCCGGGGGATCAGCTTGTGCTCGAAGGGGGCGCCGAGCCGGGCACCGTTGCGGTAAAAGAGCTGATCCGCAAAGACAACTCGGCGCTGAATCGCGCCGCCCTGGACGCCCTCTGGCGCGGCGCTGCCGGGCAGGATCAGAGCCTTCGGCCCCTAAGCCACCGTCTCCAGCAAGCCCTTGGACCACTACAGCCCGGAAACAGCCTTGCCCAGGCCCCAGCCCTGCGCGCCTTGAACAAGGGGCTGGCGGCCCTCCCGCTGCCGGCCTTAACAGGGGAAACGCTCAGGGCCGCTCTTGAAGAGAGCGGGGTTTTTTTTGAGGCCCGGCTCCAGCGAGGCCTCGAAACCGAGGGCGATCGACGAGGCCAACTGCTTCAAGCGCAGGGGCAGCTTCGGGCCCAGAACCCAGGCCCAGCCCCGAGTCCTAGCGCCGCAAGCCCAGGGCGGCAAGGCCTACCCAGCACGCCCCCAGCGGAGCCGCTGCCCCCCAGTCAAGGCAGCGCCGCGCACGCCAGTGCGACTGCCCGTCTAAGCGGTGCACTCCCGCCAACCCTGGGCTACCCCCCAAGCCGGGTCGAGCTGAGGCGCCGGGGTGCCGACAGCGCCATACCGTCCACCCGCACCCAGAATCCCGCCGCCGTTGAAAGCAGCGGGGAAAGCCTGCTGCTCAGAACGCTGGAACAGCAGGTCGACCAGGGACTTGCTCGGGTTCGCCTGCTTCAACACCACACGCTCAGCCAGGAGCCGAACGAGCCAAGCTGGCTTCTCGAACTGCCCGTCGCCAACGGCGATGGAGAGGACCTCTGGCGCCTCCAGTTTCAGGGGCATGGCCGCCGTACCGGAGAGGCATCGGAAGCGCGTCGATGGATGGCCCGAATCGCCGTCGCCCCCACAGCCCGGGACCGCGTCGAGGGCCAGATCACCCTGCAAGGCGAACAGCTTACGGGACATCTTTGGTGCGAAAGGTCCACCACAGAACGTCGGCTCAGCGCCGCGCTTTCGGGCCTGCGGGAACATCTTGCGAATAAGGGTTTCACCGTAGGGCAATTCATGATCCATGAGGGACGCGCGCCGCGCCATCTCCAAGTATGGGAATCCGGAGCTCGACCATGACCCGTTCAGGTCCCCAGGGCGAAACCATCGCGGTCGCTTTAAAATGGGAAGGCACGCGAGAGCGGGCTCCAGAAGTACTAGCGAGTGGCCGCGCTGCCGTTGCACAGGAAATTTTGCGCCGAGCGGAAGCCGCGGGTGTGCCCCATTATCCCGACGAGGACCTCGCCCCCTTGTTGGCGCTCGTGCCGCTTGCAAGCGAAATTCCACCGGCGCTCTTTCGGGCCGTAGCAGAAGTGCTGGCGTTTACCTACTGGAATCTGGGCAAACGGCCTGAGCCCTGACGCTGCGCCCATCGGGCCCCTGTGGCACTCTTGAGCTTCCTTGAAGAACGGGCGCGCCATGGCATGGATTCAACGACAAGGCTTACCGCGCGGGGGGCTGGGGCGCCGCCTGCATCGGGTTGCGTTCTGCTTCGCGCTTTTCGGCCTTGCTCTTGGGGCCGCCGCAGCACCGCCCGCCACGGAGCGCTTCGAAGCCGCTCTGGCTGCGGCCGGTGCAGGCCATCCTGCGCTCGGGCGCTTTCGCCTCGAACCCCTTCTACACCAGCCTCGGCTGCCCCGGAGCCAACGGGCCTTTGCCTACTATCTTCGCGGCGTCCTGTTTTACCGCGAGGGACGCTATGTCTCCGCGGGGCAGGACTACCAACGCGCCCTGGAGTTTGATCCCACCCTCGCCCCGGCCCGCAGCGCCCTAGCCTGGCTCCATTTGAAGGGCCTGGGGGTGAGCAAGGCGCCGGCCCGAGCCCGTCAGCTGTACACCCTCGCCGCCCGCCAAGGCCACCAGGAAGCGCAGTTCAACGCGGCTGTTTTACGAGAACAGGGGCTCGGCGGCCCCGTGGACCTCGCCGGGGCCCTCCATTATTACTTGGCCGCCGCCGAGCGGGGGCACGAAGAAGCGCTGCTGCGAGCGGGCGAACTCCACGCGCAGGGCCAGGCACCGGCGGCCGCCCAGCCCCGCATTGAAGCGCTCCTCGCCGGCGCCGCGGAGACCGGGCAAGGGGACGCGCCCTACCTGTTGGCCACCGTATGGCTTCCCGAGGATCCGGCCCGGGCCCTCCCCTGGCTTCGGCAAGCGGCGGAGGCCGGTCTGGCCCAGGCCCAGTTTGTCCTGGCCGAGCAGCTTGAACAGCAGGAAACCGCCGAGGAAGCCCTGCTCTGGCTGAAGACCGCGGCAAAGCAGGGGCATCGCGCGGCTCAGCGACGCCTCGCCTGGAGCTTTGAGAGCGGCACCTTAGCGCCTCGGGATCTGCCCGAAGCCGTGCGCTGGTATACCCGGGCCGCGGCCCACCGAGACGCCTACGCCCAGACAGCCCTCGCCCGTCTGAAATGGACCGGCCAAGGCACGGCAAAAGATACCCCTGGGGCCCTCGCCCTATGGCGGGATGCCAGCCGCCAGGGCTTTGAGCCCGCGCAGCGGGCGCTTGCCTGGTACCTCGCGACCACACCCGCTCCCAAGCCTCAGGACGCCCAGGAGGCCCAGCGCCTTGCGGAACCTCTAGCCAGCCGCGACCCCTCGGCCGAGAATCTGGCCCTCCTGGCCGCCGCCTACGCCGCCGCGGGCGATTTTGAGGCAGCAATGCGCTGGCAGCGGGCCGCGCTGGCCGCCGCGCCAGCCAACCTGCCGTCCACCACTGCCGACCCTGCGGCCCTGCGCCGGGCCCTGGCGTCCTATGAAAACAAGGAGCGTTATCTTGAACCGGGAATCCTCACCCCGTAGCGCCGATCGCCAGGTTGCCGAGCGCGGCACCCGGCTATGGGACGGCTGGCTCCGCCTGTTCCACTGGAGCCTCACGGGCGCCGTCGCCGTCTGTCTGTACACCGGACTCTTCGGCGGCTTTGAAGCCATGGACTGGCACCAATGGGGAGGCTATACGGTGTTGACCCTTGTGCTGTTCCGCCTTGCCTGGGGGCTGCTCGGGCCAGAAACGGCCCGCTTCGGGGACTTTCTCCAGGGCCCGAGCGCCGTTGCCGCCTACCTGAATGCGCTGCGCTCGGGTACGGCACCGCAGCGCCGCGGCCATAACCCTCTGGGCGGTTGGGCGGTGCTCCTCATTCTGGGCGTGCTCGGCGCTCAAGCCGTATCCGGCCTGTTTACGACCGACGATCTTTTCGTGGAAGGGCCCCTGTACGAGCTCGCCAGCGAAGCGGTAGCGCGCTTGGCGAACCAGCTTCACGGCCTGGGGCCCTGGACCGTCGGGGGCGTAGTGGGGCTGCACCTTCTTGCGCTTTTGGCTCATCGTTTTGCGCTTGGGGAGCGCCTGGTGGGCGCCATGTTCACGGGGCGCAGGCCCGAGAAAACGGGGGAGGACGTGCAAGGGCGCCCCCTGCTGGGAGCGCTCCTGCTGGGGCTAGCTGGGCTGGCCGTGTGGGCCTTGATTACCCAGCTGCCCTAGGGGCTTACTTCGCGCGGAAGTCGTCGTGGCAGGCTTTGCAGGTGCCCCCGAGGGTTTTGAAAGCCCCCATAAACGCCGCTTGATCGCCACTGTCGGCAACTGCGCCAAGGGCCGCAGCGGCCTCCATGAAGTTCTGTCGGCGCTCAGCGAAGGTGTCCGGATCGCTCCAAATCTCCGCTTTGGCGTGCCCGCCCTCAACGTAGGAATCGGCGGGGAAAATATGCATGGTGACCGGGGCAAGGTCCGCAATGCCCTTCGCATGCAGGGCAAGATCCTGCTGGTGGGGCACTTCCCCTTTGATGATGCCCACCATGGCGCTCATGTGGCCGCCGATGGACTCGAAAATTGCTTCCCGATATTCCGCGGCGCCTTCGTCAGCGCCTTGGGCGCCAGCCGCGAGGAGCGCGGAAGCAAGCAGTGCCGCGCGAAGCGGGCGAACCTGAAATAAAGCCATGGAGCATCTCCTTTGGGGGTGGCGAAGCGAGAAACCGCCTGTTTCATGGGCCAGTTTGCCCGGCCCACCCGAGAACGCAAGCCCCGATTGCGGCGACGCGATGGCCGGGGTAACGTCCCCTTTTGCGCAGAGGGACCCGCCCCATGACCGACAGCACGCCGGAAACCCAGGGAAGCGAACCGGCCGATGGCCTTGGGGATTTTGAGGCGACCCTCGATGCCCTCGAGGCCCTCGTGGCGCGACTCGAAGGGGGCGAGCTGTCCCTGGAGGCGGCCCTCGGCGCGTTTGAACAAGGCATTGCCCTCACACGGCAGTGCCAAAAAGTGCTCTCCGTCGCCGAGCAGCGGGTCCGCGTGCTTCTCGAAGATGAAGGGGGTGGACTGCGCACGGAACCCCTGAACGCGTCCGAACCCTCTTGAGCGGACCGTCCTTCGAGGCGTGGCTGGCGGCCCAGCGCCCGGCCATCGATGAGGCGCTCGCCCGCATGCTCGAGCGTGCGACGCCGGCGACCGCGCCCCTCGGGGAGGCCCTCGCCCACGCCGTGCTTCTCGGCGGTAAGCGTATGCGCCCCGCCCTGGCCGTCGCCGCCCAAGACGCCCTTGGCGATGACGACGCAGACCCGACCGCTGCGCTCATGGCCGGCGCCGCGGTAGAACTGATTCACGCCTACTCTCTGGTCCACGACGACCTCCCGGCCATGGACGACGATGCCCTGCGCCGGGGCCAGCCCACGGTCCATGTGGCCTTTGGGGAAGCGACGGCGATTCTCGCCGGGGACGGCCTACTCACCCTGGCCTTTGAACACCTTGCGGCTGCCCCGGAACTCAGCGCCCTACCGACCGCCCGTCGGCTCGCCATGGTAGAAACCTTGGCCCGAGCCGCTGGCGTCGCGGGCATGGTCGGTGGGCAAGCCCTCGATATGGCGGCGACGGGAACGCGGCTTGAGGAAGGCGCCCTGAGCCAACTCCATCAGGGGAAAACCGGCGCACTCATTCGCGCCGCACTGCGGCTTGGCGCGCTCACGGCAACGGCGCCCTCGGACGCCCAACTGGCGGCGCTGGAGCGCTACGGCCATGCGCTGGGCCTGCTCTTCCAGGTCACCGACGATTTGCTCGATGCCACGGGGGATACGGCCACCCTGGGGAAAATCGCCGGCGCCGACGCCGCGCTGGGCAAGGCCACTTACGTTTCCCTGCTCGGCGTCCGCGGCGCGGAAGCCCGGGCCGATGCGCTGCTCGACGAGGGGCTCACGGCGCTCACGGTCCTACCCCAGCGCGAGCGCCTCGAAGCGGCTTTGCACTGGGTACGGCAGCGACGGTTTTAACGGGCGTTTTTAAAGGGACGACTCGAAAACTGTCAGGTAAACTCGACAGCAATTTTCGTCCGCAGCCTACTGCGGCATCGGTCTAAGGCACGGCATGATAGAAGCGCTTCCCAGCGAACGGCCCCACACTCCGCTCCTCGACAGCATCGAGCACCCCGAAGCGCTGCGCCGCCTCCGCCCCGAGCAACTGCCTCGGGTAGCGGAAGAGCTCAGGCACTTTTTAGCATGGAGCGTGAGCCAAAGCGGCGGCCACTTCGGCGCGGGCCTGGGGGTCGTGGAGCTGACCCTCGCCCTGCACTACAGCTTCAACACGCCGGAAGATCGCATCGTCTGGGATGTGGGCCACCAAGCCTATCCCCACAAAATCTTGACGGGCCGCCGGGAAGCCATGCCGAGCATTCGGCAGTACGGCGGCCTTGCGCCCTTCCCGCAGCGGGATGAATCCCCCTTTGACACCTTCGGCGTGGGTCACTCGAGCACCTCCATCAGCGGAGCACTGGGCATGGCCCTGGCCGCTGCCCGTGCCGGGTCCGGTCGCAAAGCCATTGCGGTCATCGGCGATGGCGCCATGACCGCCGGCCTGGCCTTTGAAGCCCTAAACCACGCTGGGGAGGTCGACGAAGACCTCTTGGTCATTCTGAACGACAACGCCATGTCGATTTCCGAGAACGTGGGCGGCCTGTCGCGCTACTTCGCGCGGATCTTTGCCAGCCGGCTCTACGCCTCCGTGCGGGAGGGCAGCAAGCGGGTACTGAAGCGCATCCCCGGCGCCAGCGGCGTGGCCCGCCGGGCTGAGGAACACATGAAGGGGATGGTCGTCCCGGGCACGCTCTTCGAAGAGCTCGGCTTTAACTACATCGGCCCCGTGGATGGGCACGATCTCGACGAGCTTCTGTCCGCCTTCCGCACCCTGCGCCAGCTTCGCGGCCCCCAGTTCCTGCACGTCATTACGCAAAAGGGAAAGGGTTTTAAACCCGCGGAGCAGGACCCCCACGGCATGCACTCCCTGGCCAAGGTGAAGCCCAAGGGCGGCCCTCCCACCAGCAATGGGCCGAAGTACGCCAACGTCTTTGGCCAGTGGCTGGTGGATATGGCCGAAGCGGACCCGAAGCTCATGGGCATTACGCCCGCCATGGCCGAGGGCTCGGATCTCCTGGCCTTCTCCAAGCGCTTTCCCGAACGCTACTTCGACGTGGGCATTGCGGAGCAGCACGCCGTCGCGTTGGCGGCGGGGCTCGCCTGCGAAGGGGCAAAACCCGTCGTAGCCATCTATTCGACCTTTCTGCAGCGCGCTTACGATCAGCTGATTCACGATGTCGCCATCCAGGGCATGGATGTGCTTTTCGCCCTGGATCGAGCCGGCCTCGTAGAAGACGGCCCCACCCATGCGGGCATTTTCGACCTCAGCTTCCTCCGCTGCATCCCGGACCTGGTCATCATGGTGCCCGCGGACGAGAACGAAACCCGCGCCATGCTCACCACGGGCTACCTCCATGAGGGCCCCGCGGCCGTGCGCTATCCCCGCGGGACCGGACCTGGCGCTGCCATCGATGCGGAACTCACGCCCCTGCCCTTGGGTAAGGCGGAAGTGCTTCGGGAAGGAAAGGACGTCGCCCTGCTGGCCTTCGGGCCGCTCGTGCAGCCGGCCCTCGCCGCGGCGGAAGCGCTGAACGCCACGGTGGTCAACATGCGCTTCGTGAAGCCCTTAGATCACGCCTTAATCGCGGAACTGGCGGCGAGTCACCGGCTCCTGGTTACCCTGGAAGAGAACGTGGTGGCCGGCGGCGCCGGGAGCGCAGTCCTAGAGGCGACGCAAAGTCTGCCTAAGGCGCCGCCCTGCCTCCTCCTGGGACTACCGGATCGCTGGTTACCCCACGGCAATCCCGATACGGTGCTGGCGGAGCTTGGCCTCGACCGCGCGGGCATTGTTGCCGCCGTAGAAGCACGCCTCGCCGCCCTCACGCCCTAGGGCGCGGCCTCCCCGGCGAAGTGATCCCAGCCTTCCCGGGGCAGGTCGGGCAGGCCCTGCAGTGCCGGCGGCCCGATTTCGCACTGGCCAATCTCGCTAAGGGCTACCCCACCCGCCCGCGCGAGCGCCGCAAGCCGCTCCGGCGTGCTGCGCTCTGCAGGCAAGGTAAAGAGCAACTCATAATCATCGCCCCCCTGCAACGCGGCAATCCGATCGCCCTGCACGGGGATGGCGTCCGCCTCGAGCTTGAGGCTCACTCCAGAGGCCTCAGCAAGATGCCGCAGCTCCGCGGCGAGGCCATCGGAAATATCGATGGCCGCGGTGGCTTGGCCGCGCAGGGCAAGGCCGAGGGCCACCCGGGGGGCCGGCATGAGATAGGGCTGAAAGGCGACAGGACAGTTGACCAGGCCAAGGGGCTGCAGCGCCGTCTCCCCCAGCGCCTGACGCGCAGCCAAGCCCTGCCCTACCCGGCCGCTCACAAAGAGGCGATCCCCAGGTCGGGCGCCACTGCGCAGCAGCGCCTGCCCGGGGGGCACCCAACCGGTGACAGTGACGGACACCTGCAAGGGGCCTCGGGCCAGATTCCCGCCCACCAGCTGGGCCGAGGGCGCATAGCGCGCCGTGCAGCCCAGCAGGCCATCGCAAAAGCCTTCGATCCAGGCCTCCGTGAGGTCCGGAGCGGTGAGGGCGACGAGGTAGGGCCCGGGGGTGGCCCCCATGGCGGCCAGGTCAGAAAGGTTTACGGCGAGGGCGCGCCAAGCGAGGAGTTCCGGCGGCAGGCCCGGCGGAAAATGCCGCCCCGCGACCAGCGTATCGGTGGAAAGCACCTGCCCCTGGCCCAGCGGGGGCGCAACAAGGGCCGCATCATCCCCCGGGCCGAGGAGGACCTCCCCGGAGGCCGCCGGCAGGCGCCGGCGCAAAGCGGCAATGAGGGCAAACTCCGAGGCCACGGGGCCGGCCTAGCGCTTTCCTGCGGCGGCCATTTCCGTCGCCCGGAGTCGGCGCGCGACGCCGTCGAGCACGGCATTGATGTAGCGATGGCTTTCGCTGGCCCCAAAGCGATGGGCCAAAGTGACGCATTGGTCGAGCACCACGCGCACGGGGATATCGATGCGTTCCGCCAGCTCCCAGCTGCCGAGGCGTAGCAGCGCCCGGGTGACGGGGTCGAGGCTGGCCGCTGAGCGGTCTAGGGCCGAGGCATAGTGGGCATCGATGACGTCGAGATCCTTCACGATCGCCAGCACCGCGTCCTGAAAGTAGCTCCGATCGGCCTGGGAGAAGTCCTGCTCGGCCAAGAACTGGGCGGCCAGCGCCGCCCCTGGGGTGTCGTTCATCTGCTGCTGATAGAGCGCCTGCACCACGAAGTGCCGGGCCCGAAGGCGGGCTTCAGCGGGGTTCTTAGGCGCGGCGTCTTCCCCTTCGGCCACCTAGGCGCTCCCGTCGAGGGCGCGCAGAAAGCTCACCATTTCCAGAGCGGTCATGGCGGCGTCGGCGCCCTTGTTGCCCGCCTTCGTGCCGCTGCGCTCCACCGCTTGCTCGATGCTGTCGGTGGTCAACAGGCCAAAGGTGATGGGCATGCCCGCGGCCTGCTGCAGCGCCATCAGCCCCGAGGCCGCTTGCCCCGCTACAAATTCGAAGTGGGGCGTGCCGCCGCGAATCACGGCGCCGAGGACGATCACGGCATCAAAGGTGCCCAACTCCGCCACTTTCTTGGCCGCCAAAGGCAGTTCCCAGGCACCGGGCACCTTGTAGTGGGCAATATCTGCCGCCGCAATGCCGTGCCGACGCAGCGCATCTTCCGCACCGGCGACTAGCGCATCCACTACGAAGGCGTTGAAGCGCGCCGCCACGATGGCAAAGCGTGCGCCCTTGGCATCAAAGGTGCCTTCGAAGGTTAGTGATCCACTCATGCTGATTTCCCCTCAGAGGCGGCGTCTCGTGCGCCTTCCTCGGCCGACCGAATAGAGCCATCGGCCATGACGTACTCGACAATCTCGAGGTCAAAGCCAGAAATGGCGTTGTAGCGCGTCGGGAACGACATCAGGCGCATGCGCTTCACCCCGACGGCCCGAAGGATCTGCGACCCCAGGCCCACGGAATGGTAAACGCTCGTGCCGTCGGCCCGAAGGCTCCGATTATAGCTTGGGGTGGCCGGGAACAGCTCGAAGCGTTCAAGGGCATCTTCCGGGCGATCGCCCCCAGCCAGCAGCACCACCACGCCCGAGCCTTCCTCGGCGACCCGCGCAAGCGCTTGATCGAGGGACCAGCTCGGCGGCCCCGGGCGCTTCGCACCCACGATATCAAGCAGGGTGTTCGGCACGTGTACCCGCACCAAGGTGGGGGTTTCGGCGCTAACCGCACCTCGCACCAGCGCCAGGTGTACGCGGCCATGGAGCGTGTCCCGGAATGCATGGATTTGAAACGGGCCATGGGCCGTCTCGATCTCCTTCTGGCCGACCTTCTCCACGGTGGAATCGTGAAGGGCGCGGTAATGCACTAGATCAGCGATTGTGCCCAGGCGCAGGCCATGCTCCTCGGCGAAGGTTTCCAGATCGGGAAGGCGTGCCATGGTGCCGTCTTCGTTCATGATCTCGACGATGACCGCGGCCGGGGCGCAGCCCGCCAGGCGCGCCAAATCCACGGAGGCTTCCGTATGGCCAGCGCGGCTCAGCACGCCGCCAGGTTCGGCCATGAGGGGGAACACGTGCCCGGGAGTGACGATGTCGTCCGCGGTGGTCTTGGAATCCACGGCCACCGCGATGGTTTTCGCTCGGTCGGCGGCGGAAATGCCCGTGGTAACGCCTTCGGCCGCCTCGATGGAGACGGTGAAATTCGTGTGATGCTTGGAGCGGTTGCTGGTGGCCATGGGCTGGAGCCGCAGTTCCCGGCAGCGATCGATGGTCATGGGCATGCAAATCAGACCGCGCGCGTGGCGCGCCATGAAATTCACCGCCTCCGGCGTCACATGCTCCGCCGCCATCACAAGATCACCCTCATTTTCCCGATCTTCGTCATCGAGAAGCACAATCATTTTGCCCGCACGAAGATCCTCAACCAGCTCTTCAACGGATGAAAAGGCCATAGCAACGTTCCCTTTTAGCACTGCCTCAGCGTCGGGCCGGGCACTATGCGGACTCCTCCGAACCATTACAAGGCAGCGGCGCCCTCGCCTGAAGGCGCAGGCGGAGGTCTGCGCCAAAGCGTTGCACGTCCATCAGCACGAAGCGTTGGGCGTCCGCTAAATGTTCCCACTGAAGCGCCGCCAGGGGCCGGGCGCTGGCGCCCAACAGCAGCGGCGCTTGATAAAGCAGCAGTTCATCGACCGCGCCCTGGGCCAGGGCCGCCCCGGCAAGGGTCGGCCCACATTCTAGAAGCACGTCGCCAAGGGCCCGCTCAGCGCACCAGGCACCTAGGACGGGGAAGGGCGCCGCCGCCTCCGCTGCGGACAGGGCCACCACGCTGGCCCCCGCGGCGATCAGGGCCTCACGCCGGGCCTCGGGCGCTTCCGGGCCATGGAACAGCACCACCCCAGGGGTTTGCAGGAGCTGGGCCGTCGGCGGCGTGCGAAGCTTTCGATCAAGCACGAGGCGATAGGGGGTGCGCGCGGCCAGGGCGGCGCGGTCTACCTCGTCGAGTTCGGGCAGCGCCTCGGGGCGGGGCGTTAACCGGGGATCATCGGCGAGCACCGTCCCCACGCCAGTGATGAGCGCCGGGGAGCGAGCCCGCCAGCGCTGCACGTCCTGCCGGGCCTCGGGGCCCGTAATCCACTGGCTTTCCCCGTTCGCCATGGCCGTGCGCCCATCAAGCGACGCCGCCAGCTTTAAGCGCAGCCAGGGCAGGCCCCGGCGCTGCAAGGATAGAAACCCCGCGTTTAAGGCCTCCGCCGCCGCTTCCTCCACCCCAAGGGTGAGGGTAACGCCGGCGGCGCGCAGACGGGCAAGGCCCGCGCCAGCCACCTGGGGGTGGGGATCTCCCCCCGCCACCACCACCCGGGCAATGCCCGCCGCCAGCACCGCATCCACACAGGGCGGCGTGCGGCCATAGTGATTGCAGGGTTCAAGAGTGACGTAGAGGGTGGCGCCGCGGGCGCGCGCCCCGGCCTGAGCCAGGGCCGTTACTTCCGCATGGGGCCCACCGGGAGGCGCCGTGGTGCCGCGGCCGATGATCTTGCCGTCGGCCACCACCACGGCCCCCACGGAAGGGTTGGGCCAAGTGCGATAAACACCCTTCTCCGCCTGGGCCAGGGCCTCGGCCATGAAGGCGCGATCCTGGCCAGGGCGGGTCACGCCTTAGGCTCGCCGTCGCCTCGTCCCAGCCGTTCGATCTCCTGCTGGAACTCGCTGACGTCCTGGAAGTCGCGATAAACGGAGGCAAAGCGCACGTAGGCGACGTCATCAAGGGCGCGCAGCGCATCCATGACGAGGCCCCCCAGCTCCTGAGCCGCCACTTCCCGCTCCCCGCGCAAGCGCAGGGCGAACTTGAGCTCGTTGAGGGACGCTTCGATGGCATCCATGCCCACGGG
>JADHNU010000006.1 GCA_016779325.1 Pseudomonadales bacterium | reverse complement strand
CGTGGCCCCCGCAATGGCGCGGAAGTAGCCCTCGATGGCGTCGTCCTTGAGGGGGAAATAGGCTTCTAGGATCGCCAGAATGCCATCGCAGCCGAGGGCGTCGAAGGCGCGGGTTTGCGCCACCGCATCGGCCGTCGCCGTGGCGGCGACCCCGGCCACCACCGGGACGCGCCCCGCCGTCGCCTCGAGGACCACCTCGACGATCCGCTTGCGCTGAGGCCAACGGAGGTAGGCAAACTCTCCCGTCGACCCCAGGGGGGTTAACCCATGCACGCCGGCCTCGATGAGGGCCTCGCACAGCGCCGCGAGGGGCGCCTCCATGACTTTGCCGTCTGCATCAATTGGGGAGACCAGATAGGGAAATACGCCGTGAAATGCGCTCATGCTTGGGTAATCTCCTGGGTGGGGCGGCCCGCCTCATCGATGGCTAGGGGCTGGCACTGGATCACCGCCGCCAGGGGAATCACGCCGTAGCAGTGGGGGAAGGCCTCCCCCCGACCCGTGCTGTCCTCTTCCTTCAGCCAGGGGGCCAGGGCCGACGCATCGAGCATCAGCAGCAACACGTTTCCCTCGCCGCGAAAGTAGCGTTCGAGCACGCCGGGGAGCTGGCTCGCCCAGCAGCAGTGGATGAATCCTTCGCCCTCCCATCCCAGGGGCGCGTAGTGTGCGGCGGCGGGATCGAAGGCGCTGGCTTGGGCCACATGGTAGAGCGTTTTCACCTAGACTCGTGCCTGTGCGGAAAACCTTCACCTTAGCGCGTCGCGGGTGACCCAAGCCAGGAGCGCCCATGGAACCCGGCCCCCTTTCCCTTGCCCCCGTGCTCCTGTCCCTGGTGCTGGCCCTCGCCCTCCGCCAGGTGCTGTTTGGCCTATTCGCAGGGGTGCTCCTGGGCACGGCCCTCCTGACCCCCGATCCGCACCTGGGGCTTTTGGCCAGCGTATTCCGGGACCAGCTTCGGCCCCAGCTCATGGATGGCTATAACGCCAGCGTCATCCTGCTGCTCGCTGTGATTGGCAGCTTTGTGGCGCTTCTTGAGCGCTCCGGAGGCGCGCAAGCCTTTGCCGAGGGCGCGGTGCGGCGCCTGAAAGGCGTGCGGCAGCTACAGCTGGGCGCCTACGGCGGTGGCCTGCTGATTTTCTTCTCCGATTTGGGAACGCCGCTGATTCTGGGGCCAATTTTTCGCCCCCTCTTCGATCGCGCGGGGCTCCTGCGCGAGCGCTTGTCTCTGATTCTGGATGCCACCGCCGCACCCATTGCGATCCTCGTGCCCTTCATTGGCTGGGGCGTGTACATCATGAGCTTGGTGGCGCAAACCCCTCCCGGAGCCAGTCCGGAAGCGCCCTATGCTTTGCTGCTGGGCGCCCTACCTTTCCAGTTCTACGCCTGGCTGGCCCTCGCCCTTATTCCCCTTCTCGCCTTCACCGGCGGGCAATTCGGCCGCAGCGCCGGCGCATCAAAGCCTGCGAAGGCAACGGACGCCGCCACCGAACCGGTCAGCCATCACCCCTGGCAGGCAAGCCTGCTTTGGGCGCCCCTGGCCGTGCTGGGCATCGCGCTTTTTGCCATGCTGGGGCCCGAGGGCTTTCCCTTCGCCCCCCTCCCCGGGGCCGATTTCCGCGCCGGGCTGGCAGCGGCCTATGCCCTCGCCACAGCCACCCTGGTGGTCCTCGCCCTGGGGCTGCGCGTTCTGCCCTTTGCCACGCTGATGGAGAGCGCCATCACTGGGGCCACGCGCATAACGCCCGTGGTTGCCACCTTGCTCATGGCCTGGACCCTGGCAGACCTGGGGGAGGCGCTCGGCGCGCCGCGCTATGTGGCGGAAACGGTGCTGGCCGACTTCCCCGTGGCCCTGCTACCCGCCGCAGCCTTTCTACTGGGGGCGCTCATCAGCTTCGCGACCGGCTCCTCCTGGGGCACCTTTGCCCTGCTCATTCCTCTCCTGCTGCCCGCCGCCGCCACCCTCGGCGGACCCGTGGCCCTGACCCTCGCCGCCATCCTGTCCGGGGGACTATTTGGGGACCACGCCTCGCCTCTGTCAGAAACGACCATTCTCGCCGCCAGCGGCGCCGAGCTGAGCACCTTCGCGCACTTTCGCCACCAGTGGCCCTACGCCACGGTGAACGGCGCCCTCGCCCTGGGCGCTTTCGGGGTGGCCGGGGCCATGCCCGAGGCCTGGCTCCTGCTGCCCCTGCTTCTGCTGCAGGGCGGGGTCTGGATCACGCTCCTTCGACGATCAAAGTCGTACCCGTGACAGGGCGCCGGCAGGGGTAGAGAATCGAGGAAAAACAGGGGGGAGTGTCATGGCAGAACAGAGCAACACCATCGGAACGGACCTGGGCGGGTTTGACGGCGCCGCTACCGTGGAGGGGCTTAACCGCTTCCTCCGGCTGCGCACCACGCCCATCGTCATGAAGCGCTTTCGGACCGTAGAGGAAATGAACGCCGTGCCGAAAATCCGCCGGCCCGACGCGGTCCACACCATGGACCAAATCGTGGGGCAAGCGGCGCGCAATGGCTGGACCGTCGGCGTCAGCGCGGAAAACCTCGTAGGGGCCCAGTGCGGCACGGTGGTGGGGCTCCACGAAGCGGATGAAAAGTGGCTCTCCGGCGATCGCATGACCGGCGTTTGGTACAAAACCCAGGAAGACGCGGCAGCGCACCAAGCCGCCATGGATCGGCCGAGCTACGGCACCCATGCCGGCGTGGCCGTCAGCCCCATGGCCAGCGGCCGCCTCGACCCCCCGGATATCTGCCTGATCTATGCCACCCCAGCGCAGATGATCCTCTTCATCAATGGACTGCAGTGGACGGGGTACAAAAAACTGGAATGGGGCTGCGTGGGGGAATCGTCCTGCGCCGACTCCTGGGGCCGGGCCCTGGCCAAGGACGAGCCCAGCCTGTCCATTCCCTGCTTCGCGGAGCGACGCTACGGCGGCGTCATGGAGGACGAGCTCCTCATGGCCATCCCGCCGCGCTACCTCCCGGGCGTGCTCGATGGCTTAGCCGCCCTCTCGAAAAACGGGCTGCGCTACCCCATCGCCCCCTACGGCGTGAACAACGATGCCCGCGCGGGCATGGGCGTCAGCTATGGGTGAGGTGCTGGGCTTCCCCGGCAGCACGGCCCGGAAAGCGCAGCGCAAGAAAAAGCGCGAAGGCGGCACCCTGTGCCGCCAGGGCTTTCACGCTTGGGAAGTGGATAAGGAACGCGCCTTCGACAGCAAGCAAGGGAAGCTGGTTACCCGACGCCGGTGCCGGCGCTGCGGTGCCGAGGAGACCGCGCTGACCTGACCGAGCCCGGGCCTCGGAGAACCCTACGGACAGGAACCCATGTCGTCTCGTCACTCGGACGCGTTCATTGCGTAGCGGGTGATGGCATCCACATGGATCGCTGCACAATCGACCACGGGAAAGCGGCCCTCCTCCTCTTGGTAAACCAAAGCCAGATCGGTCCCACCCAGCATGACCGCATCGACCTTGGCTTCCTTAATAAACCAGTCGCAGGCTGCGTCCAAAACGGCGCGCTGATCGTCCGAGACACGGCCTGCGGCCGCCATAGACACATAGGCGGTGTGTACCTCGTCGAGCGCATTTCCCTTCGGAGTAATCACTTCTGCGCTGCTCAGGCCGGAATAAAAATGCGTTTCCATCACCGTTCTTGTACCCAGTAGGCCAACACGCTCCAGTCTTCGCTGGCTTATGGCTTCGTCTACCTCTCGGAGCAAGTCGATCACCGGTAACGGGGAGTGCTCTTTGAAGGCATCGATACAAAAATGACCGGCAATTGAGGTCACTACGACGCATTCCGCCCCTGCGAGGGCAAGGCGATTCGTTAGGCGGTTATAAACCCGGACCTGTGACTCAATATCGTTTTTTTCGAGATTGCTGAGCAAGGTGGGCGTATCGGCATGGACGATCGTCATCTCGAGCGGCTCACGCCTGCTTGCGAAGTTTGATATCAGTCGACGGTAGTAGTAGTCAGTCGCCGCGGGGCCGATGCCCCCAATCAATCCTATCTGCATGGAAAAAGTCCCTTTTCTGTAAGGCGGGCTCAACGATCTCGACGCCCCATACCGCGGGTCTCAGTCTAGTGCTTTTGAAGAAGGGCAGGGGGCAGTAATCTTTAAGCCACCAAATGCTCAAGGGTCAATTCGGCAGACAGGGCTTGCGCCCCCAGAGCCACACCCTTCGGGCGCGGCCACCGCTGAGGCATAGAGGAAACCCCGCTCCCATGACCGAATCGTTCACCCTAGACCCGGCCCTAGAACGCGATAGCCTCCTCGTAGGCCATAGCGCAGCGGGGCAGGTGCGCCTGCATCGCGATGCGCGCTGGCCTTGGCTGCTGCTCATTCCCGAGCGACCAGGCCTACGCGAACTGCATGAGCTGGATGAGGCAGCGCGGACCCAGCTGTGGTCCGCGAGTGCTGCGATCAGCGAAGCACTGCTGCGGGCAGGGCCCGCAGAGGGGAAGCTGAACGTGGGCGTGCTCGGGAACCGGGTCGCCCAGCTTCATCTGCATCATGTGCTGCGCTGGCCCGGGGATCCGGCCTGGCCCGATCCGGTCTGGGGCCGGCCCGGCGCCACGGCCTACGCCAAACCAGAGCAGATCGTGGCTCAGTGGCAGGCTGCTTTGGGCGCCGTCCTAGGCTGAAGCGCGAACGCCCGTGGGCATGGGGCAGGCCACCCCCGTGCCGCGCAGGCCGCAATAGCCGTCGGGGATCTTCGACAGATACTGCTGGTGGTAGGGCTCGGCATAGTAGAACGCCGGCGCCAGCGCCACTTCCGTCGTAATGGGGCCATAGCCCGCTGCCCGCAGAGCCGGCTCGAAAGCGGCCTTAGAGGCCTCTGCCGCATCCTGCTGGGCCGGAGTCGTCAGATAAAGCGCGGAGCGATACTGCGTGCCAATGTCATTGCCCTGGCGCATGCCCTGCGTGGGGTCGTGCTCATCCCAAAAGCGCGCCAGCAACGTCTCGAACGGGATGACGGCGGGATCGAACACCACCATCACCACTTCCGCATGGCCCGTTTGGCCGCTGCAGACTTCCTCGTAGGTGGGGTTAGGCGTGAACCCGCCCTGATAGCCCACGGCCGTGGTGTATACCCCGGGAAGCTGCCAGAACAGACGCTCCGCGCCCCAAAAGCACCCCAGAGCGAAGTAGGCCACCTCATGCTCCTCGGGCCAGGGCCCCTCGAGCGGGGTACCCAGCGCGTGGTGCGTCGCGGGCACGGGCATGCGCGCCGCACGCCCGGGCAGCGCCGTCTCAGCCGTGGGAAGGGTCTTCGGTTTCGAAAACAGTGCCATGACGAACCTCCTTTTGTGACGCCAGATGGTGAGCATTCCTGCAGAAAGAGACAAGCCTTCCTAAGGCTCTGCTATGCTTTTGCCATGAGCCCGGATCGCCCTTCCCACGGCCGGGGCCCGCTGCCCCCTCTCCTGCGCGCTTTCGCCAGCGCGTTAGCCCTTTTCGCCTTGCTGGCGGGCTGCGCCACCACAAACGCGCCGGCGTCGCCCTATGAAGCGCTGGTGGCCGATCTCAAAGCCGGCGCCCCGCGCTGGGCCGAGCTCGACCCCACCTTTTTAGCGAGCCCAGACAGCAGCGAGCGACTTAGCGGCCGCGCGAGCGCCCGAAGCCGAAGCCCCCGCAACGGCCCCGATAGCGAAGAAAACCGGCTAAGACGGGCGGAGGACCGGCTCAAGGTTTACTACGGCGATTTAGACGCGCACGCCCAGGCCTTTCGCGCGGCCCTCAGCCTCGATAAAACAGACTCGGCGGCGGAACACCAGCGCGCCCTAGACGCCCTCGACCACCGCATCGATCACTCCGGCGATGGTTCAGACGCCCAGCCCTATCAAGTACTCACGGCTCAGGATGCCTTCGATTGGCTCCGGCACCGGAAAATCCCCATGGTAGGCGCCCTCTACGAGGGCAACGACGACACCGGAGCCCTCCAGCTCCTTGTCCGCATTCAGCGCGATCAAAATGGCGCCTTAGAAAACTGGCGCTTCGACCTCACTCCCACCTTCGCCGCTGGCGCCCAGTGGGCCCAGGCCATGGGGGCGGAAAGCACCCCCTCGGCCTATCTGGCTACCCGCGCCCAGCAAGGCGACCCCGCCGCGCAAACGGCCCACGCCCTGCGGCTGTGGCGAGAAGGGGCCGGACTCGCACCGGAAACCGTCGGCTGGCTGCAAAGCGCCAGCGATGCGGGCAACTTAATCGCCCGGGAACTGCTTGCCACCGTCTATCTGGCCCTGGCCTCGCGCCGGGATGGGGAGGAGCAAGGGCGCTTCCTCGAAGCAGCCGTGGATCAGCTGCTACTGGCCGTGGCCCAAGGGTCCGCCGAGGCCATGGTCAACCTGGCCAAATTGCACCTCAGCGGCCATTTCGGCGACGAAAACCGCAGCGCCGGCGTAGCGCTCCTGAAGCAGGCGGCCCAGCGAAACAGTCTTGACGCGGAAGTGCTGCTGGCCCGGCTTGAGTACAACGGCCAGCTCGTGCCCAAGGCACCAGCGCGCGCCCTGGCACGGTTACACGCGGCTGCCGACGCGGGCCATCACGAAGCGCAGCTCTTCTCCGCCCGGGAACAGCTGAGCACGCAGGACAGCCTCGATGAGACAGGTCAACGCTGGCTCGAAGGCGCGGCCAACGGTGGGCTCCCCGATGCCATGCTGCTCCTGGGCTCGCTGCTCGCCGAGGGGCAGCACTACCCGCGGGATGACGCCGCGGCGAAGCGCTGGCTGAGCGGCGCCGGCCTTACGGCCCGGGACGCGGAAACGGTGAACACGGTTGCCTGGATTCTGGCCGTCGCCGAACGCCCCAGCCTCCGCGAACCGGCCCTGGCCCTGCGCCTCATGGATGCCATGATGACCCGAGATGAAGCCGCGGCCCGGAACCCCGCCTATCTGGACACCTGGGCTGCGGCGGCCGCCGCAATGGGCGCCTTCGATCGGGCCGTGGCGTTGCAGGAGGAAGCCCTTGCCGCGGCCGAGGCCCTCGACAATCCCCCTTTCCTTCCCGTCCTGCGCGCCCATCTAGAGCGCTTCCGGGCGGGAGAAGCCGTCTTTGAGGCCGTTCCATGACCCAGGCCAGCCTGCCCTGGCTTGGCCCCGAAACCTTCCACGCCCTGCTCCTTGCTGAGCACCCCCTGCTCGACGTACGCGCGCCCATGGAGTTTCAAAAGGGCTCGATTCCCGGCGCCTGCAACCTGCCCCTCCTCGAGGACGACGAACGGGAACGGGTGGGGCGCTGTTATAAGCAGCAAGGCCACGATGCCGCGGTCGCCCTGGGCCACAAACTCGTGAGTGGCGCCACCCGCGAGGCCCGCATCGAGGCCTGGTACCGGTGGGCCAAGGAAAACCCCGAAGGCCTCCTCTTCTGCTTTCGGGGCGGCCAGCGTTCCCAAATTACCCAACGATGGCTAGCCGAAGCCGGAGCCGTGGTGCCGGGCCTCAGCGGCGGCTATAAAGCGCTTCGTCAGCATCTGCTTGCGATCATCGACCGGGAAAGTCCGCGCCTCCCCTGGCGGGTTGTGGGCGGACGCACCGGCGTCGGCAAAACGCGCTTTCTCGACACCCTGCCCCGGGCCCTCGATCTGGAAGGCCTGGCCGTGCACCGGGGAAGCGCCTTCGGCCCTAAGGCCACCCCTCAGCCCACGCCCATAAACTTTGAAAATGCCCTGGCGGTGGCGCTCCTTCGCTTGGCTCAGGCCCCGGGGGGGATCGCCATCGAAGACGAATCCCGCGCCATTGGCCGCCTGTCCGTCCCCGAGCCCCTGGCTGAGGCCATGAAGGCCGCGCCCCTCTACTTGCTGGAGGCGGATCTGGAAGCCCGCGTCGACCTCACCTTTGAGGAGTACATAACCGATGGGCTGGCCGATCACCTCGCAGCCTACGGAGAAGGGGCCGGCTTCGACGCCTTTGCGATCTACCTGCGCGGCGCCCTGGGTAAGATCGAGCGCCGCCTGGGCGGGGCCCGATACCAAACGCTACTGTTCGTTTTAAATGAGGCCCTGGATGATCAAGCCCAGGGGGGCGAGGGCCTTTTGCACCGGGTTTGGATCGAAACCCTCCTGACGGACTACTACGATCCCATGTACGACTATCAGCTCGAGAAGAAGCAGGACCGGGTCGTGTTTTCCGGAACCTGGGACGCCCTTCGGGAGGCCCTGCTTCCCGAGCTCGAGCCCTAACGCCAGAAACGGGGAGGATGCGGTCCATGAGCGACGCCGGGGTCACCTTAATCACGGGCGCAGGAAGCGGGATGGGGCGCTTGGCGGCCCAGCGCTGGGCCCACCGAGGCGCCAGCGTCGCCGCGCTAGACGTCAACGAGGCGGGCCTGGAAGAAACCTGCAAGGCCCAGCAGCTGATCACGCCCCACAGCGTCGATGTCACCGACGGCGACGCCGTCGCCGAAGCGGTGGCGCGCATCGAGCGAGACCAGGGCCCGGTGAAACGGGTCTACAGCGCTGCGGCGATCATGCCCCTCGGGCGCATCCTGGATCAGCCCCGGGAAGTCATCCACAAGGTCATGGAGATCAACTACAGCGGGGTGGTGAACGTGGCTAAGGCGGCCCTGCCCCCCATGCTGGAGCGGGGCGAGGGAGACTTCATCAACTTCGCCTCCATGGCCGGCTGGCTCCCCACCCTCTACATGGGCGCCTACGATGCCTCGAAGTTTGCAGTGGTGGCCTTCTCGGAAATTCTCTATCACGAGAACCGTAACCGGGGTGTGCGCTTTGCCTGCGTCTGCCCGCCCCCGGTGCGCACCCCCTTGCTCAACCAGGCGCGAGATACGGTGTGGCCCAAGTTCTTCGATCAGATTGCGCACCTCGAACCTGAAACAGTCCTCGATGCGATCGAGCAGGCCCTTGAGCGCGGCGAATTCTTCGTGTTTCCGGGTAAAGGCACGCGACTAGGTTGGCGCCTCCGGCGCTGGTTCCCCGATCTTCTATGGCGGCGCATTCACGCTGCAGAGGACGCGTCATGAGCGACCAAGTCACCCTGACCCTTGACGGCGCCCTCGGGATCATCACCCTGAACCGCCCGGAGGCGGCCAACGCCCTCTCCACGGACGTCATGGAAGCCATAATCGCCAAGGCCCAGGCCGTGGGCCGCGAGACCGCCGTGCGGGTCGTGATCCTCACGGGGACGGGGAAGCACTTCTGCGGCGGCGCGGACCTTCGGGAAGCGCGCCAGGACGGCAACGGCCTCGAGCGCCGGCGCCGGGCGCGGCTCGGCGGGGAACTCCTTAGGGCACTCCGGGCCATTCCCCAGATCACGATTTGCGCCGTAGAAGGGGCGGCCATGGGCGGCGGCGCCTGCATGGCCACAGCCTGCGACTTTCGCATCGCCGCCGAGAACGCGCGCTTCGCCTACCCCGAAATCGACCGGGGCATGAATCTTCAGTGGGGCGGCCTCGCCCTGTGCCTCCGCCTGATCGGTCCATCGCGCACCAAGCAGATGGTGGGATCGGGAGACCCTTACGGAGTGCAAAAACTGGAAAGCTGGGGCTTTGTGGATGAGGTCACGGCCCCCGGGGAGGCACTGGACGAAGCCCTGCGCTGGGCCGAGCGCTACGCCGGGAAGCCGCCCCTGGCCCTGCAGATGATCAAGGAAAGCGTGAACGCCTTAAGCGACGCCTTAGACAGCGCCATTATGCACATGGACTCAGACCAGTGGGCTTTAACGGCCCAATCGGAGGATTACGCGGAAGGCATGGCCGCTTTCCGCGAGGGGCGCACGCCCCACTTTACCGGCAATTAGAGGGGAACAGCATGGGAAGGCTTGAGGGGAAGGTCGCGGTCATCACAGGCGCGGCCAGCGGCATCGGCGAAGCCACGGTGGAAAAATTTCTGGCTGAGGGCGCCAAGGTGGTGGGCGGCGATCTTCAAGAGGCGCGGGGCCAAGCCCTAGCGGAACGGCTGGGACCGGCCTTCCACTTCGTGCCCTGTGACGTGGCTCGGGAAGAGGAAGTGCAAGCCCTCATCGAAGCCGCCGTGAGCACCTTCGGGCGCCTCGATTGCCTCTTCAACAACGCCGGCTTCGGCGGTGTGAGCGGGGAAATTGAAACGCTCACCTTCGATGAACGCTATCGCCGCACCGTCGACGCCATGCTCACGGGACCCCTCATGGGCATCCGCCACGCTACCCCGCACCTTAAAGCGGCAGGCGGCGGCACGATTCTGACCACGGCCAGCGTCGCCGGGTTAAAGGGTGGCTACGGCCCCCACGTGTACAGCGCCATTAAAGCGGGGGTCATTGGCATGACCCGCTCCCTGGCTCGGGAGCTCGGCCCGGCGGCAATTCGCGTGAACGCCATCTGCCCCGGGGGTATCGCCACCCCCATCTTCGCAGGGCGATTGGCCCAGCAGGGGGGCGGTAACGTCGACCACGCGGGCATCATGCGTGCGGTGCTCGCGGGCAACCAACCCATTCGCCGCGCCGGGGAAGGCAGCGACATCGCCAACGCCGCCGCGTTCCTCGCCAGCGACGAAGCGAGCTTTATTACGGGCCAGGCCCTGGCCGTGGACGGCGGCCTCACGGCCTGCGCACCGCTGCCCCCAGAGGGCCAGGAAGGCGGCATGGATTTGCTCGCCAAGGCCTTCGGCGCCGAGAGCGCTGCGGACCTCGACAGCGTTCTGCCGGAACGCGGTCAAGGGTGACGCTCCGCCTCGGCCTGCTCGGTGCGGCTCGGATCACCCCCGCGGCCCTCATTTACGCTGCGGAAGCCGTACCTGAGGTCGCCTTGCAGGCCGTGGCCGCTCGGGACCCGCCCCGGGCGATGGCCTTTGCCGCCGATCACGGCATTCCTCATGTGGCGAACGATTACGCCGCCCTCGTGGAACGGGACGATATCGATGCGGTCTACATCGCCCTACCCGCCAGCCACCATCTGCTGTGGGTGGAGCGGGCCCTCGACGCCGGCAAGGCCGTACTCTGCGAAAAGCCCCTGAGCGGCAACGCCCCTGCCCTCCGCGCGCTCCTGGCGCGGCGGGCCCAGCGGCCCGGGGATCCGCTCCTCATGGAAGCCATGCACTATCGTTACCACCCGCTTTGGGGCCGAGTGCAGGCGCTCAGCGACGCCGGCACCCTCGGCGCCCTCAAGGCACTTACCATGCACTTCGCCGTGCCCCACATCCCGGCGGGAGACATTCGTCGGCGCTTTGCCACCGCCGGGGGCGCTCTCCTCGATCTGGGCATTTACGGGGTACACATGTTTCGCAGCCTTCTCGGCGACCCCCTCACGGTGCAGCACGCCAAGGCGGTGGTGCTTGAGGACGCGGTAGACGAACAGTTTGAGGGGGTCATGACCCACCCCGCTTTCCCAGGCCTCACGGCGACGGTGACGGCCTCCATGGCGCCCGATACGCCGCTGGCAGCATGGTTTGAAATCGAAGGAACGGAAGGCCGACTCCGAGTGGACAACCCGGTAGCGCCTCAGCTCGGCCATGAACTCCGCTTGGAACGGGCGGGGGAAACGCTGCGCGAGTCCGTGGATCCGACGCCGAGCTACTGCTACCAGCTTCAAGCCTTTGCGGACGCCGTAAAAACTGGGCAGCGCCCCCCAACAGATGGCCAGGACGCCCTCGCCACGGCGACCGTACTCGATGCGCTTTATGCAGCAGCGGGGCTAGCGCCCCGCCCGGCCTATCCTGCCTAGACGTTTTGTCGGACGAGGGTAAAGCGCAGAGCCGCCCCGTCCACGTTCGCCTCGAGCACTTCTCCGGCTAAGGCTTCGGACCGCTCCAGCACCACGGCCAGCGTTTCCCCGGCGATATAATCGGCGTAAGTGGCCAGGGCCGCTTCCAACTCCGGCGCGCCCGCATAGTGAACCGCGATGCGGTCACTCACGTGGAAGTCCGCATCCTTACGCGCACGCTGAATTCGGTTCACCACCTCGCGGGCCAAGCCCTCTTGCCGTAGCTCGGGGGTGAGCTCGGTCTTGAGATCGATGGTGATATAGCGGTTGCTCACCGCTTCCGTATTGGGCTGGGGCTCACGGAACACATCGACATCCCCTTCGCTGAACCGTTCCCCCTCCACCTCCAGCGATCCCGACTCCACGTAGGCCTCGAGGGCCTCTGGCCCGAGGGCCGCAATCGCCGCAGCGTAGCGCTTCATCTCTTTGCCAAGGCGCTTTCCCAGCTGCTTAAAGTTCGCCTTCGCGTAAAGACGGATGAAGGCGGCTTCGTCCGTGCTGTACGCCACTCGCTTCACGTTAAGTTCGCGCGCCAGTTCGACCTCCAGGGCACGGATGTCATCCAGCAAGGCCGCATCGCGATGAATGACCGTGAGTTCGGCGAGGGGCTGGCGAAGCCCCAGGCGCGCGTCCTCGCGCTTCTGCCGCCCCAGCAAAATCACCTGCTGCATGCGGTCCACGGCCACTTCGAGGCGCGGATCCATGCGCGCCGGGGCCGCCTCGGGGTAAGTGCAAAGGTGCACGGACCGGGGTAAATCGTCGCCTGCCCCCAGGGCCCGCAACCGCTGATAAAGCGACTCGGACAGGAAGGGGGCAAAGGGCGCCATGGTCTGGGACAGCTCAAGCAGGGCGCGATAGAGCGTCGAGAACGCCGCGTGCTTATCGTCGCTGGGCCCCTCGGTCCAGAATCGTTCCCGGTTGTAGCGAATGTAGACGTTGGTGAGCTCTTCGATGAACTCAAAGAGCCGAGGCACCACATTGTAGAGCCGGTAGCCCTCCATTTCTTCGCTCACCGTGGTCTTCAGGGTCTGGAGCCGCGAGAGAATCCATCGATCGAGTACGGCCGCAGGCTCGCTTAAGCCGGCGCCAGGGGAGAAGCCGTCGATCTCCGCATAGGTGTGGAAGAAGTTAAACGCGTTGTACCAGGGAAGCAGCGCCCGGCGGGTCAGCTCCCGCACCCCGGTATCGGCGAAGCGCTGCTCTTCCGCGCGCACTAGCCCGGAATTGATTAGGTAGAGGCGCAGCGCATCGGCGCCGTAGCGCTCCATAAGATCGTCCGGGGGCGTGAAATTGCGCTTCGACTTCGACATCTTGGTGCCATCTTCCGCCAGCACCAGACCGTTCACGATGACGTTCTGGAACGCCGGACGATCGAACAGCGCGACCCCGAGCACCGTGAGGGTATAAAACCAGCCCCGGGTTTGATCGAGACCTTCGGCAATAAACTCCGCCGGAAAGCCCTCCTGGAACAGCGCTTCGTTTTCAAAGGGATAGTGAAGCTGGGCATAGGGCATGGAGCCGGACTCAAACCAGCAATCCAGCACCTCCGGGACCCGGCGATAAACGCCGGCTTCGCCAGGGCGCTCAAAGGTGAGGTCGTCGACGAACTCCCGATGGAGATCCTCCACCCGCGTGCCCGTGAGTTCCGCCAGCTCATCCCGGGACCCCATGCAGTGCACCGCGCCCGACTCATCGTTCACCCACAGGGGCAAGGGCGTGCCCCACACCCGATTGCGGGAGATGGCCCAATCCCGAGCGCCTTCAAGCCACTTGCCAAAGCGGCCCTCCTGGATATGGTCCGGCACCCAGCGCACCTGCCGATTAGCGGCCAGCAGGCGATCCTTAAGCTGCTCCACCTTCACGTACCAGCTGGGCACGGCCCGGTAGATCAGCGGCGTCTCGGAGCGGTAGCAGAAGGGATAGCTATGGACGATGACGTCCTGCTCGTAAAGCAGACCCCGGTCCTTCAGGGTACGGATGATCTCCTTGTCCGCATCCTTAACATGCAGCCCGGCAAAATCGGGCACCTGCTCATCGAAGCGCCCATCCAGCCCCACGGGCATGGCGAAGGCGTCGAGGCCCGCGGCGCGGAAGGCGTTATAGTCATCTTCCCCAAAGGCCGGGGCCTGGTGAACGAGGCCCGTACCGTCATCGGCGGTGACGTAATCCCCGGTGATCACGGTGAAGGCGCCGCCGGCGCGCTGGTCTTCGAAGTAAGAGAAAGCCGGTTCGTAACGGCGCCCCGCAAGGGCGGCCCCGGAAACGGTTTCGAGCACCTCCAGGCTATGGCGGGCCCCGTAGGCGGCCACGCGACCCTCGGCGAGGTAGAAGGTGAGGCCGCGCTCATGGTCCCGCACCTTGGCGTAGGTCAGTTCGGGGTTCACGCAAACGGCGAGGTTCGAAGGCAGGGTCCAGGGCGTGGTGGTCCAGATCGCCAGATGGGCCTCTTCGTCACAGAGCTTAAGCAGCACCGTCACCGCCGGATCCTGCACTTCCTTATAGTTCAGGTTGGCTTCGAAGTTGGACAGGCCCGTGCCCAGAGCCGTGGATACGGGGACGATCTTCTGCCCCTGGTAGATCAGCCCCTTATCAAAGAGCTGCTTGACCACCCACCACACGGACTCCATGAACCAGGGGTCCATGGTCTTGTAGTCGTGATCGAAATCCACCCAGCGCCCGAGACGCGTGATGGTGCTGCGCCACTCCTGGGTATACCGCTGCACAATGCCCCGGCAGGCGTCGTTGTAGCCCTTTACCCCGAGCTGTTCCACAGCGTCCTGCGCGCTTAAGCCCAGCTGCTTGTCGATCTCATGCTCTACGGGCAAGCCGTGGCAATCCCAGCCAAAGCGCCGGGAAACGTAACGCCCCTTCATGGTGAAGTAGCGGGGGATAATGTCCTTGATGGTGGAGGCGACGAGGTGGCCGTGGTGGGGCAGGCCCGTCGCGAAGGGCGGGCCGTCATAGAAAATGTACGGGGCGCCGCCCTCGGTCTGCGCGAGGCTTTCCTCAAATATCTTTTCTCGTTCCCAGAAGGCCAACACCTCGTGCTCCGCCTCGACGAAGGAAAAGGGGCCCTGGCTGGGCGCGGTGGGGCGAGCTCCCTCAGACACTGTCATGATCACCATCGGCTGGAAAGCCGGCGATTGTACACCCGCAGGGTGGTGGCTGCGCCCTTAGGGCAAGACCGGTAAGCGGGCGTAGAGGTTGCGGTCGGCGGGGAGCAGCGCGGCCGGATTTAAGCGCGCCCGGGGCACCCAGAACGCGCGGTCGTGGACCGTCAGGGTCAGGGCTTCGAGGGCCACGGGCACGGAAAACCCGTGCAGCGCAAAGGGCGCGGCGCCATCGCGATGGCCCGTGGCCGTGCCAAGGAAGGTGGGGGGCGCGATAGCCAGGCCGAGCTCCTCCTCGAGCTCTCGAGCCAGGGCCTCCACCAGGGATTCCCCCGCCTGCACCTTGCCACCAGGAAATTCCCAAGCACCGGCGTGCCGCTCCCCCGGCCCGCGCCGAAGACACAAAAGCCAGGGGCCGTGGCAGAGCAGCCCGGCCACCACCTCCATGGCCTAGAGCTCCCCGAGGATATAGCGCGCCGTCAGCTCTGGCGCTTCCATGGGAATGAAATGGCTGTGCTCCGCCAGCACCACATCGCGGCCCTGGGGGAAGGCGCCAGCCAGCTCCGGCCAGGTCGGGGACGCACTGAAATCCATCACGTCCCGAGGCCCCACGCGCGGCGGCGCCCGCAGAACCGTGACCGGTTGGGTCACCCGGGGCAGGCGGCTGTACAGATCCCGGCCCGCACTGCCCAGGTAAATCGACGCTTCCACCTCCGGCGGACAGGCGAGCACAAAGGCCCCCTGCCCATCGGGCAGGACGCCGTAGCGGCAGTAGTCCGCCAGCACCGCCGGCTCCCAACGCTTAAAAGGAAGACGGTCGGCAAACCGGGCTTCCATGGCGCGCCAGTCTTCCCAGTGGTTCTTGCGCTTGGAGGTGGGGTGCTCGGAAGGATCCTGGGGGCCCGTGGCCCGGGCGGCGTAGAGCTCTGGCGGCAGAATGACCGGATCGATGAGCAGCAGCCGCTCAAAGAAAGGCCCCCCGGAGGCCGCCGCATCGGCCAACGCGTAGCCCCCCATGGAATGGCCAACGGCAATGGTGCCTTCTAGGCCTAGATAGGCGAGCCAGGCTAGCAGGTCATTGCCGTAGCTATCCCAGGAGAAGGGCGGCGTTTTGCCAGAGCGGCCGTGGCCGCGCATATCGAGGGCGAGCACGTGCCGGTCCGGCAGGGCCTTCACCACCTGATCCCAGCAACGCGCGTGGAAGCCCGTGGCATGTATGAGAATGATGGAGGGCTCGGGCCCCGGGGCACCCCACTCGAACCAATGAAGGGAAACTCCGTTCAGTACCGCTGCCTGCTCCGCTGGCCCCTGGTTCACCGCTGCCTCCCACGCACAAAAACGCGAAGTTTACCCGCTTAGAGGGGGATAGAGGTGCGTCGAAGCACGGTGCGCAGGGTGAAGCTCGAGCGGACGCGCCCCACGTGGGGCAGGCGCGTTAAATGTTCCCGATGGATGCGTTCAAAATCGGCGAAGTCCGCCACCACCACGCGCAGCAAGTAATCGTATTCCCCGCTCATGAGGTAGCACTCGAGAATCTCCGGCCGCTCCAAAACGGCGGTTTCAAAGGCCGTCAGCGCCGCCTCTTCCTGCGCCGTCAGCGCGATTTCCACGAAGATGTTGCCTGGCTTGCCCGCCTTCGCTTGGTTCACGAGCAACACGTAGCCCTCGATCAGACCACTGTCTTCCAAGCGACGAAGCCGGCGCAGGGTGGCCGATTCCGATAGGCCAATGCGACGCGCCAGGGCGCTATTTGCCAGTCGCCCGTCTTCCTGAAGCGCCTCGAGCATACGCCGATCGATGCGGTCTAAGGGCAGCAGCTCCATGGCCTCGGTCCTCCCCTAGGCGACGCCACAGCGCCCCCTGGCCCAAAAGCAAGATTATTGCTTTTTTATTCTTATATGCACAATTTAATTGCCACATAACGGGAATAGGATCAAAAAAAGCAAGGTTATTTCGCGAAATTCCCGTCACCATAGGCGCCTCAAACCCCCGTTGGAGAAGGGCTCATGATCGTTGGCGTCCCCAAGGAAATTAAGAATCACGAATACCGCGTGGGCCTTACCCCGGAAGCGGTGGCAGAACTCATCGGAGACGGTCACTCGGTGCTCGTGGAAACCGGCGCAGGGCTGGGCATCGGCTGCGACGACGAGGCCTATGCGGCCGCCGGTGCGACCCTCTGCACCCTAGACGAGGTCTTCCAGCAAGCCGAGCTCATCGTCAAGGTGAAGGAACCGCAGGCCATTGAATGCGCCCGCTTCCGCCCCGGGCAAACCCTGTTCACCTATCTCCACCTTGCCGCAGACCCTGCCCAGGCCGAAGGCCTCAAGGCCAGCGGCGTCACGGCCATCGCTTACGAAACGGTCACGAGTCGGGAAGGCGCGCTCCCTCTCCTCACCCCCATGAGCGAGGTTGCCGGACGGATGGCCATTCAGGTCGGGGCGGCTTGCCTACAGAAGGCCAACGGCGGCCGAGGCGTGCTGCTCGGCGGCGTACCCGGGGTCGCCCCAGGCCAGGTGGTGATTCTCGGCGGCGGCGTTTCCGGCACCCAGGCGGCCACCATGGCCGTCGGGCTGGGCGCAGAGGTCACGGTGCTCGACCGAGCCCTGCCGGCGCTCCGACGCATCGACGCCCAGTTTCAGGGGCGGGTGCGCAGCCTTCATGCCAACAGCCAAGCCGTGGCCGATGCCTGCGCTCAGGCGGACCTCATCGTTGGCGCCGTGCTCGTACCGGGCGCAAAGGCGCCCCGGCTCCTATCCCGGGCCCAGCTCGAAACGCTGCGCCCCGGCGCCGCACTCGTCGATATCTCGATCGATCAGGGAGGCTGCTTCGAAAGCAGCCGGCCGACCACCCACGCCGAACCGACCTACCTCGAAGCCGGCATCGTGCACTATTGCGTCACGAACATGCCTGGGGCCGTGGCCCGCACCAGCACCTATGCCCTGAACGCGGCCACCCTCCCCTTCGTCAGGGCCTTGGCGAACCTCGGCACGGAGACGGCTTTGGCGCGCGATCCGCACCTGGCGGCAGGGCTCAACATCCAAGGCGGGCAGGTCCGCCACCCGGCCGTTGCCGAAGCCCTCACCGGGGTCGCCGCGTAGAGATAAGAATGATTTTCATTCATTTAATCTATACTTCGACAGATCCCGGACAGAGCCGGAAAATCAAAATAAATCCATAGCTTTCATACGCTTGTCATTTAGCCTAGCCCAGCAAATACCAAGCCCTCCGCCCTTGGCGGAGGGGATCAGACGCTCCATTCATAGGCAATGCCTATCACTCCAATCAAAAAGAACAACTGGCAGCCCGTCGGGAAGACCGTATACTGCCGGCTGTTTCAGTGCCCGTTCACTGGACAGCCGCGGCGCCCGCGCTGCGTGCTCTTCCCCCTAATTTGTTATGAGGAAGCGATCACATGGATCTGAAAGACAGCGAAACTTTCGAAAACCTGAAGGCCGCCTTCGCCGGTGAGTCTCAAGCTAACCGCCGCTACCTCTACTTCGCGGCCAAGGCCGACGTGGAAGGGGAAAACGACGTTGCCGCCGTATTCCGCTCCACCGCCGAAGGCGAAACGGGCCATGCCCACGGCCACCTTGAGTACATGGAGCAAGTGGGCGATCCCGCCACCGGCCTCCCCATCGGCACCACCGCCGACAACCTCAAGGCCGCCATCGCCGGCGAAACCCACGAGTACACCGATATGTATCCGGGCATGGCGAAAACCGCCCGCGACGAAGGCTTCGACGAAATCGCTGATTGGTTCGAAACCCTCGCCAAGGCTGAGCGGTCTCACGCCAACCGCTTCCAGAAAGCCCTGGACGCCATGGCCTAAGGTCACTCCGACCGCCCTGCGGGCGGGGGCCAGCTAGGCTGCCCCTTCCCGCTTCTCAAGGCGCCCGTCCGGGCGCTTTGATTTTGTCAGACGACCATCCCCCTAATTCTTAGCACAGCGAAGGAAGCGCGAGCATGGCAGGCTATCGTGAAGGCAATCTCGAAAAAGCAAAGCGCGAGCCCCATCACTGGCAAACTCCGGAGTTCTGGAATGAGGACGCCCTCAACCAAGAGCTCGAGCGGGTATTTGACATCTGCCACACCTGCCGGCGCTGCGTCAGCCTGTGCCAGTCCTTCCCCGTGCTCTTCGATTTGGTTGACGAATCAGACACCATGGAAGTGGACGGCGTTGCTAAAGAGGACTACGGCAAGGTCGTCGACCAGTGTTACCTCTGCGACCTCTGCGCCGAAACCAAGTGCCCCTACCTGCCGCCCCACGAATTCAACCTCGACTTCCCCCACCTTATGCTGCGGGCGAAGGCCGTGAAGTTCTCGAAGGGGCAGGCGAAATGGCGGGACCGCCTCATCACCAGCACCGACGCCGTCTTTTCCGTGCTCGGCCAGCCGGGCATCGCCGATGCGGTGAACTTTGCCAACGGCCAGGAAACGCTGCGCAGCGCCCTCCAAAAGGTCGTGGGCATTCATGAAAAGGCGCCCCTGCCTCAGTTTCACAGCAAGACCTTCAAGCGGACCCATAAGGGGACCCTCGGCGCCCAGCTGCCCGTGACTGCCAGCGGTCGCACCCAGGGCCGCGTCGCCGTTTTCACCACCTGCTACGGCAACTACAACGAGCCCCAGCTCGGCGCCGACCTTGCGGCCGTATTCCTGCACAACGACATTCCCGTCAAGGTCCTTGACGGCGAAAAGTGCTGCGGCATGCCCAAGTTCGAACTGGGCGACCTGACGGCCGTGAAGCGCCTAAAGGAGCACAACATCCCCGTTCTCCTCGCGGCTATCGAAGAGGGCTTCGATATCATCGCCCCCGTGCCCTCCTGCGTACTCATGTTCAAGCAGGAGTTACCGCTTATGTTCCCGGAAGACGAGGCGGTGCAGAAGGTAGCGGCGCATCTCTTCGATCCCTTCGAATACCTCATGCTGCGCCATAAAGACGGGCTACTCAAAACCGATTTCCCCCAGCCCCTGGGCAAGGTCACCTACCACGCCGCTTGTCACCAGCGCGTGCAGAACATCGGCCAAAAGACCCGGGAGCTGCTTGCGCTCATTCCCGACACTAAGGTGACCCTCATTGAGCGCTGCTCGGGCCACGACGGCACCTACGCCTATCGGGAGGAAACCCACGACCACGCGGTGAAGATTGCCCGCCCCATCGTGAACAAGGTGAAACAGGAAAACCCCGACCATTACGGCAGTGACTGCCCCATGGCGGGCCGCATGATCCAACACGGGCTCACGGATCAGGGGGAAGCGTCCCATCCCCTTACCATGCTTCGCATTGCCTACGGCCTTGCCGCCGCCTAAGGGAGATTCACTGATGCAAAAGCTATCCCGGGAAACGCTCATGAGCCTCGAGCAATACGCCGAGGCGCGCCCGGCCTTTCGGGCCCAGGTGATTGCCCACAAGGTAGCCCGGCGGGTGGCGCTCTCGCCGAACGCCACCCTGTACTTTGAAGATTTCCTCACCATGCAGTACCAGGTGCAGGAGATGCTCCGGGTGGAGCGGATCTTCGAAGTGGAGGGCATCATGGAGGAGATTGAGGCCTACAACCCGCTCATTCCCGACGGGCAAAACTGGAAAGCCACCTTCATGCTCGAGTACGCCGACGTGGCGGAGCGGAAGGTTGCCCTCGCCGAACTGGTGGGCGTGGAAAATCAGGTCTACGTGCGCATCGGCGACGGGGAAAAAACCTACGCCATCGCCGACGAAGACCTCGACCGGGCCACGGAAGAGAAGACCTCCTCCGTGCACTTCATGCGCTTCGAACTCACGACCGAGCAGGCCAAGGCCGTCCACGCTGGCGCGGCCATCACCTTTGGTGCAGACCACGCGGCCCTCACCTGCGAACTCACGCTGGACGCAGCGCAGCATGCCGCCCTGGCTACAGATCTGACCGCCGCCTAAAGCACCCGGCACCGATCCGCGGGCCCCAGGCTCGCGGAGACGGCAACCCGCACCAACTCCGCTAGGGGACCGAGAAGTAACTCCCGGGTGGAGGTGCTCCGCCAAGCGAGGCCAATGCGTCGCTGAGGTCCCGCCCCTTCGAAGGGGACGTAGCGCATGCCATCGCTGTCCTGCCGAGCCAATTCGGGAATGAGCGTCACCCCAATGCCCGCCACCACCATGTGGCGCAGCGTTTCGATGCTGGTCGCGGAAAAATTAAGATTCTCTACGGCCCCCACCTGGGTGCAGACGTCCAAGGCCTGGTCGCGCAGGCAATGGCCATCCTCAAGCAGCAGCACCTGACGATGCGCCAGATCCTCTGCCCTGACCGCCGCTTGCCTAGCCAGGGGATCCGACTCGGGTACGGCGAGGTAGAAGGGCTCGTCGTAGAGGCCCTCGCTACGCACGCCCTCTTCGAGGAGCGGCAAGGCGAGAATGATGGCGTCGAGATGCCCAAGGCGCAGTTCCCGGGTAATCACGGATGTTTGCGCCTCCACCAGCTGCACCTCAAGCTCGGGAAAGCGCATCCGCAGCGCCGGCAGCATGCGCGGTAGCAAGTAAGGGGCAACCGTGGGAATCACGCCTAAACGGAATTCTCCACCAAGGGGGTCGCTGGCCTGGCGCGCCAGACGTACGAGCTGATCGGCCTCCCGAAGCACGATACGCGCCCGGGCCACGATCTTTTCCCCCGTGGCCGTAAGGAGTACCTGACGGTTGTTACGCTCAATGAGCGTGACCCCTAGGAATTCCTCGAGCTTCCGAATTTGCGTCGACAAAGTGGGCTGGGAGACAAAGCACGCGTCTGCCGCCCGGCCAAAATGGCGCAGATCGGCCACCGCCACCAGATACTTCAGATCGCGGAGGTTCATAACGGCCCCTAGGGATGGCTGACCGCCGCGAGGAGCCGCGGGTAGCTGGTTTCGAAGTGCATGCCCTCATAAGCGCCCTTCGTGGTCAGCAGACGATGGAGCCGGCCAAGGTGGTAGATGGGCACGGAGGGCATGAGGTGGTGCTCCAGGTGCCAATTCACTCCGTGGGGGGAGAACAGGGCCCGCATGAGCCAGTTCGAACGCACACTGCGTGTGTTGTGTCGCGCATCGCCGCTAAACAAGTCAGGCACGGCGCCGTGCTCCGCCACCTGACGAATGCGACTCACGAGGGGCAGGACAAAAATATAGGCGAGAAACCAGGTGAGGTAGAGCGCGGGCACCCCCGCAAGCAGCAACGCTAGGAACACGGCGGCGTTCATAAGCACGGCGCGCCCCAGCGCCCCCCGGGCCTCGGGACTCAAGCGGCTATAGTTCGCCAGGCTTCGGCCTACGCCCTGAAGGGTCCGCCAGCCCGTCTGCCCCGTTAAATCCCGACGCAGCTTGCGCCAAAGCCGCGCGCGGGAGATGGGGTAATCGCGATAGTTGGGGAGGTCCGGATCCTCCGCCGTCCCCGCAAGCCGATGGTGCTCGAGGTGGCCCCGCATGTAGGCCCGCATGTTGTTAAAAGTTGGCGGCGCGACCAGCCAGCGGCCGACGAAGTCATTCAGCGCCGGCGTACGAAAGAGAGTTCGATGGCCGCATTCGTGCACCAGAATGCCGAAGCCCAGCAGACGGCTTCCCAGAAGCACGGTGCCGAGAAGCCAGGTGGTTAGGCTGGGGAAGACCGCCATGAGGTAGAAGAGCCCAAGCACCTGAACCCACTGGGACAGCACCAAAAAGCCCCCTTTTAGGTCGCTACGACGGGTCACGGAAGCCAGCTCTTCCGCGCTCAACCAAGTTTTAGGATCCATTGCGCTCTCCTCCGACGGCCTCGATGATAGCGCCCTCACATCACGCCGTCTTGCCTCGGCACGGAAGGAGTCTGCTATGGGTCTGCGCCTGTTTGACCATCCCCTCTCCCCCTACAGCCAGAAAATCAAAATTGCCCTGCGGGAGAAGGGGATCGCCTTTGAAACCCGCCTGCCCACGGGGCTCGGGAGCGGCGCCCAGGCTGACGAGCTCCTGGCTGCCAACCCGCGGGGAGAAGTGCCCGCCTTGGTCTTGGAGGACGGGGCGGGCCTGTTTGAATCCACCATTATTCTTGAATACGTGGAGGAGCGCTGGCCCACGCCGCCCCTGGCCCCGGCGACACCCTTCGACCGGGCCCACGCGCGCATGATCGAAGACGCCATGGATACGCACTACGAGGCCATCAACTGGGCCCTCGGCGAAATTCACCATTTCGGCCGCAGCGATGGCCCCCTGCGCGACCAGCTCCTCGCGGGCGCCGAAGCGGACCTACGGCGCTGGTACGGCTGGCTCGAGCATCAGCTTGGCGCCGACCCCTGGTTTGGGGGCAACACCTTTGGTTGGGCTGACGCCGCGGTGCTCCCGCATCTCCTGGGCAGCGAAGCCTTTGGGCTCGGGCCCGACCCAGACCGCCCCCTCGGCGCCTATCTCACCCGGGGCCGCCTACGCCCCAGCGTGGTGGCAGGCCGGGAGGAAATTGCCGCGCTGGGCAGCGGCGGCGCCAGCCTCGAAGCGGTCCGCGCAGCCCTTGAAGCCGGTTTATTTAAGCGGGAATACCGCGATCATCGCCTGGAATGGATGCTACGGCACGGCGGCCTAGCCGTGGTTCAAGAAGGGCTCGCGCGCGGCAATATTCGCTTCACCGAACCCTTCTCCCACCCCGGGGCATCGGCCTAAGCCATGCCCACTCCCCAGGCAGGCGACGCCCTCATGCCCGGCGTGCGCTGGCTCTGGTGCGACAGCGGCTTGTGGGTGCTCGAGAAGGCCTCGGGGGTGCCCGTGCTCACCGATCGCACAGGTACCCCTTGCCTCCTCGACGCCCTCCGCGCCTGGCGCGGCGCGCGCCCCCAACGCCCCCGCCCAAGGCTTGTGCATCGCATCGACAAGGACACCTCTGGACTCCTCCTGGTCGCCCTCTCGGACGCCGTAGAGCGGGCCCTGGGCGCGGCGTTCGAGCAACGCAGCGTGCGGAAGTGGTATGTGGCTCAAACCACCGTCCCCTTACCTGGCGATCGACGCCGGGGCGCCGAGCGTCATCGCATCGACCTGCCCCTGCGCACGGGACGGAAGGGACTCATGCGCGTTGCCGGATTGCGAGAACATATCGAAAGCGTGCCAGAAGGCGGGCGGTGGCTACACCGCTTAGCCCCAGGCGCAGAACAGGCCGGCGCGCTGGCTGCGCTGACGGAGGCCCGGCACCTGGGGCACCAGCGCTACCTTATTCGCCTCCATACTGGCCGCACCCATCAAATTCGCGTGCACTTCGCGTGGCTGGGGGCCCCCCTTCTAGGGGAGCCCCGCTATGGCGCGCCGAAGGCGCCGGCGCAGCATGCATCGCGCCTGGCCCTCCATTGCCATCGCCTGGGCCTACCGGACCTCGGCGATGGTCTTCCCCGGCCCCAGGCGTTTCGCAGCCCGCTGCCGGAAGATTTCCCAGAAGCTAGCGCTGAGCGGGCCGCGTCTCGTCCGGCATTCGCCAATCGCCTCGGGGCGACAGACTGACCGTCCCCACCTTCGGCCCCGGGGGCAAGGTCGTGCGCTTAAATTGCATGGCGTGGAAGCGGTTCAGGAAGCGGGCAAGCCACTCGTCCAAGGCGTCCGGCGCGTAGCGATCGCCGAAGGCCCGACGCACGAGAAAGCGCAGCTTTTCCGGGGCCGTCCCAAAGCGTAGGGCGTGATAGAGGTAAAAGTCATGAACCTCATAGGGGCCGAGCACCGCTTCCGTCAGCTGGCCCACTTCCTCTGGATCTTCGCCGGGAATGAGCTCAGGAGAGATAGGCAAAGCGAGCACCGCCTCCAGGGCCGCGGTGAGCGCCGGGTCCTGCTGGAGCGCGCCGTAAGCCCGCACTAAATCCGCGATGAGGGTTTTCGGCACGCTGGCATTCACGTTGTAGCTGGCCATGTGATCGGCGTTGAAGGTGCACCAGCCCAGGGCCAGCTCGGACAAATCCCCCGTGCCAACGACCAGACCGCGCACCTGATTCGCCCGATTAAAGAGGATCTGGGTGCGTTCCCGAGCTTGGGCGTTCTCGTACACCACGTCCGGGGTAGCGCCGTCGTGGCCAAGATCCGCAAGGTGCTGCGCCACCGCGGCATGAATGGAGATACGCTTCAGGGCTACCCCCAACACCTCGGCGAGACGTTCCACCACCGCCAGGGTTTTCTCACTGGTACCCGGGCCCGGCAGGGTCAAGAGCGTGAGATTCCCCCGAGGCAGCCCCAGGCGCGTGAGCGCCTCCAAGGCCACCAGCAGCGCCAAGGTAGAATCGAGGCCGCCGGATAAACCGACCACTAGGGTTTCGGCGTGGGCGCCCTTCATCCGTCGCGCCAGGCCCGTAGCCTGAATCGCGAGGATATCCCGAGCGCGGCGGGCCGCCTCGTCCCGATCCCCAGGGATAAAGGGATGAGGATCGATCGTCCGATACAGGGGGTCCGCGGCGGGCGTGGGTGCGGCCGGCGCCGACCCAAAGCGATGGGCGGCGCCCTGGGCCTGGCGCCGGAAGGTGCCGTTACGCCGGCGATCAAACGCCAGGCGCTGCGTATCGAAGTCGACGGTCAGCACCGCGCCATCGAGGCGAAACCGCTCACTTTCCCCCAGCGTCGTGCCCGCTTCCGCCGCCAGCAAATGGCCGCCGTAGACAAGGTCCTTAGTGGATTCGAAGGGCCCCGCGCCGGCATAAAGATAGCCACACAGGCGCTGACCGCTGGCGAGGCGGACCAGATCGCGGCGGTAGGCGGCCTTGCCCACGCCTTCCGGGCTCGCAGAGGGGTTCAAAAGCAGCAACGCCCCCGCCAGGGCGTGGCGCACCCCCGGCGGCGCCGGCGCCCAGAGGTCTTCGCATAGCTCCAGGGCCCAGCGCACGCCGAGGGTCTCAAAACCCTGGTTCTGCGCCAGGGGGAAGGTGCCGAAGCGCGGATCATCAATAACGAGATCAACGTCATCACCGCTGTCGAACCAGCGCTGCTCGTAGAACTCTCCGTAGGTGGGCAAAGCGCCCTTGGGAACCGCACCCCGAACCTGCCCTTCGCTCATGACGAGCGCAACGTTGAATACGCGGCCATCGGCCACGGGCCAGGGCAACCCCACCACGAGGGTGAGGGGCAGCTCCGCCGTCTTGGTCAAGAGCACCGCCAGCGCGTGGCGGGTTTCCTCAAGCAGCGCATCGGTGAGAAAGAGATCTTCGCAGCTATAGCCCGTCAGGCTCAGTTCCGGAGTCAGCATAAGGGCCACCCCAGCCTCCGCTGCCGCCGTCGCGGCTTCGGCGATACGCTGAGCGTTTTCCCGAGGCTGACCGAGGCTCAGAACCGGGCTGACCGCTTGGGCCCGAAAAAACCCGTAATCTCCTAGCATCGCTGCGCCGGCCATGGCCCTAGCCCTCCTCTTTTGACCGCTGCTCGGTCGGCAAACTTGCTTCGATCATCCAGGCCACGAGGGCCTCGAGGGTCGCGTCGTCACACCGCAAACAGCCGCCCCGGGCAGGCATGGCTGGGGCGATCCCCTGCACCACGTGAGCCGTTAAGGTCGCAAGGCCCTGGGTCGCCCGGGACGCCCAGGCCTCCGCCGAGCCGACCCGGGGGGCGCCAGCGACGCCGCGACCATGGCACATCTGGCAGTGCTGCTGATAGGGCTGGGCCAGCGCACCCTCGGGCACCGGCAATGTCCCGCCTCGCGCCAGCCCAGCCCCCCCATCGCTGCACCCGGCGACCAGGATTCCGGCCAACACCGCGCCCCAAGGCAGCGCCCTCACGCCCCCTGGGCCCCCGCCGCCAGCAGGGCATCGCGCACCGCGCGCTTTAAGAACTTGCCCGACGCATTCCGCGGCAAAGGCTCGCGCTGGAAGAAAAACTGGGAAGGCACCTTAAAATGCGCGAGGGTTTCCCGAAGGCGAGCCCGCACCGCTTCTGCCTCGAACTGAGCGCCCTCGTTCGGCACAATCACCGCCGCCACCTCCTCTCCGAGGCGTTCATGGGGCAAGCCAAAGACGATAGCTTCGCTCACGCCAGGCAGCTCATAGAGGGCCCCTTCGACCTCAGCGCAGTACACGTTCTCACCGCCTCGGAGCACCATGTCCTTCTTTCGATCTTCGATGGTAACGAAGCCCTCTTCGTCAACCCGGCCAATATCGCCCGTTTTGAACCAGCCGTTTTGAAGTACCTCCGCCGTGGCCTCCGGGCGGTTCCAGTAGCCGCGGAAGAGGTGGGGCCCCTTCATCCACAGCTCCCCCAGTTCTCCCCGGGGGCATTGCTGACCGGCGTCGTCGAAGGCTTCGATAGCCACCACGCAGGGGCAGCGCCCCGTGCTCCGGGGCTTGGCAAGATAATCATCACCGTTGTTCTGCGCCCCCACGGCGTTGCTTTCCGTTAAGCCATAGCCAATGCCTGGTCGCCCCTTGAAGCGGGCCTCAACCTGACGAACCTGCTCCGGGGGCGCCGGGGCCCCGCCCCCGCCAATGGACTGAAGGCTTGAGGTGTCGTACTGATCAAAGGTGGGGCACTGCAGCATTTCCCAGGTCATGGTGGGCACGCCCGTGAAAGACGTCACGCGCTCCCGCTCGATCAAGGCGAGAGCCTGCTCAGCGTTCCATTTGTACATCAGCACCAGCTTTCGCCCCGGGCGGAAAGCGGTGAGAAAAATCGCATTGCACCCGGTCACATGGAAAAGAGGCACGCTCACCAACATGGCCGGATCGAATGCCGGCGCCTCCGGGGGCGCCGGCGCCCGGCGGGCAAAGATCGCCTGGTTGGACTCGAAGGCCAGCAGCGCGCTGAGCACCGCGTAATGGGTAGACACCGCCCCCTTGGGAAAGCCCGTTGTCCCCGAGGTATACAGAATCATGGCGTCATCATCGACGCAGAGGGCGTGGGCCGGGCAGGGTTGCCCCGCGAAGGCCTCAAGCAGTGACGCCAGGGGCGTGGTGCTGGCATCGTCCTCGGCACTGCGCACCGTCACCACCGCCAATTCCGGCTTCTGTGCCCGCGCCGGGCCGAGCCGCGCTAAGCGCTCGTCATCGACCACGACGACCTTGGCATCGCTGTCCTTTAAACCGTAAGCCAGCTCCTCCGCCGTCCACCAGGCATTCATGGGTACGGCCACGGCGCCCAAGGCCGTTGCCGCCATAAAGGCCAGGATCCATTCCGGGTAATTACGCAAGGCGATGGCAACCCGATCCCCCGGCGCTACGGCAAAGCGCGTCTCCAAGGCGGCCGCCAGGGCTTGGGCTTTGGCCCAAGCTTCGGAGAAGGTCAGCCGTTCCTCTTCGTACACCAGAAAGGGCTTTTCCCCGTGAGCATCCGCCGCGTGGCGATAGATCGCCGACAGGTGGGCTGGGAGATGCTTGAAGCTGGGCACGCGGTAGCCTTCAAAGGCGCGCGGCGCAAGCTCATGGGGCATACCTTCCGCGGTAATTTCCGCCAGGGCCGTTTCCCAACTGAGGACATAACTCATAAAGGCGAGTTCCTTTTACTTCTGTGGATCGGGAGCGGTGACTTAGGCCGCGCCATCACTAAGCACGAAGGCGTCGGCATCCTGGCTCACGGGGAAGGCCGTGCGCTGCGCCGCGAGGTGGCTCGCGGAGAAGGTGCCGAACAGCACCCCCGGGCTTTCCGCCAATTCTCCATGACGCTGCCCCAGGCAATCGATCACCGTGGTCCCCCCGCGATAGGTCTTGCCCGTGCCGTCTTCGCCAACGATGTTCACCGCGGCCAACCAGCACTGATTTTCAATCGCGCGAGCCGGCAGCAGCGCCCGCCACTGGGCGTGCCGCGGAGCGGGCCAGTTTGCGACAAGCAGCAGGGCGTCGTAGTCGCCGCGCTGCCGCATAAACACGGGAAAGCGAAGGTCGTAGCAAACCTGCAGGGCCAGGCGCCAGCCGCGCCAGGGCACGACAACCCGGGCCGTGCCCGCGGTGTAGTGATGGTGCTCGTCAGCCATGCGAAAGAGGTGGCGCTTATCGTAGAAAGTTACCTCGCCATCGGGGGTGGCGAAGTAAAAACGATTGCGCGCTGCGCCGCCGGCGTCGAGCACGGCCACGCTACCGGCAACGGCAGCCCCCAGGCTCCGGGCCTGAGCGGTGAGCCAGCTCACCGTAGGCCCGGGGTGCAGCTCCCCTTGCTCCGGCATGGCCATGGTGAAGCCTGTGGTGAACATCTCCGGCAACAGCACCACATCGAGGCCAACGGGCAAGGTGGCCAGGGTGGCCTGCAGGGCTTCCCGATTGCCCGCCGGGTCGTGCCAGGCCGTGGCCCGCTGCACCAGGGCCAGCTTTAGATCGCGCATAGGCGCTCCGCGGCCTGCTCGAGGGTGCGGTCATCCTTGCAGAAACAGATGCGGAGTAAGCGCTGCTTCGCCGGCGGTTCGGCATAGAAAACACTCACGGGAATGGTTGCCACCCCCACCTCCTTGGTGAGGCGCTCTGCCAGCGCCTGGTCTGGCTCATCGGAGATCGCGTCGTACTCCAACAATTGAAAGTAGGTGCCTGCACTCGGGGTAAAACGAAAGCGCGAAGGCGCTAGCAAAGCCGCCATGCGATCGCGCTTTTCCTGGTAGAAAGCCGGTAGCCCCTGGTGATGCTCGGGGTGCGCCCGGAGAAAATCAGCATGAGCAAGCTGCGTCGGATGGTGGGTACAAAAGGTGACGTACTGGTGAATCTTGCGAAACTCCGCCGTCAGCGCCGCGGGCGCAATGCAATAGCCTATTTTCCAGCCCGTAGTGTGATAGGTCTTCCCCAGCGACGAAACCATAAAGCTGCGCGCCGCGAGGGCGGGGTGACGCAGGACGCTTTCATGACGAACCCCGTCGAAAATGATGTGCTCGTACACCTCATCGGAGATGATCCAAAAGCCCCAGTGCTCGGCCAGCGCCCCCAGGCGTAAAAGCTCCGCCTCGCTCAGAACCGTCCCCGTGGGGTTGTGGGGCGCGTTAATCACCACGGCTCGGGTCCGGGAGGACAGACGGGCTTCCAGAGCCTCGAAATCTAAGGAAAAGCTCGGCGCCTGCAAAGGACAGTGCACCGGCGTACCGCCCGCCATCACGACCGCGGGATCGTAGGAGTCGTAAGCGGGATCAAAAATGACCACCTCGTCCCCCGAGCGCACCACCGCCTGAAGGGCGCAGAAAAGGGCTTCCGTCGCCCCGGAGGTGATCGTCACTTCCTGATCCGGATCGACGGTGGCGCCATAGTCCTGCGCCACCTTCTCGGCCAGCGCCGCGCGCAAGGCCGGCGCACCCATCATGGGCGCATACTGATTGGCCCCATGACGAAGGTAAAAGGTCACCCGATCGAGCAACTCCGGCGGGCCGTCGAAGTCGGGAAAGCCCTGAGACAAATTCAGAGCCCCGTGGGCCTGAGCCAACTGAGACATGACTGTAAAGATGGTCGTGCCGACTGCGGGCAGCTTGCTCTCCAGCGGGGGCAGGGACCCTACCGCCGTCATGGCGTCGCGGGCTCCTCGCTGCAGCGGACGAGCAGCTTGCCGGTATTCGCTCCATCAAAAAGTCGATTCACGCTCTCCACCGCGTTTTCGAGCCCATCGACCATATCGGTGCGGTAGGTGAGCTTGCCCTCGGCGAGCCAGCCGGCCATCGCAGCAATGCCTTCCGGGAACCGAGGCATATAATCCGTGACAATAAAGCCCTTAATGAGCGCGCGCCGCATGAGGGCCATCTGGAAGTTCTTCGGTCCCGGCGTGCCCTCCCCCGTCTCCTCATCGTTGTAGTGCGCGATCAAACCGCAGAGGGGAATGCGGGCGTTCAAATTGAGGCGCGGATAAACCGCGTCGGTGACGGGGCCGCCGGTGTTCTCGAAGTAAATGTCGATGCCCTTGGGGGCCGCTTCATCGAAGGCAGCACGGAGGTCGGCAGTTTTGTAATTGATGGCCGCATCAAAGCCGAGATCGTTCAGGAGGTGAGCACATTTCTCATCGCTTCCCGCCGTACCGATTACCCGGCACCCCATAATCTTGCCGATCTGGCCCACCAGGGAGCCCACGGCACCGGCGGCCGCGGAGACCACCAGGGTCTCCCCCGCCTTCGGGGCGCCGATATCCATCAGGCCGAAATACGCCGTCATGCCCGTCGCGCCGAGCACGCTCAAATAGGCATCCCAGGGCACTCCGGCCTGGGCCGGCAGCTTGTTCAGCGCCATACCCGGCTGCAGCGCATGGGAGCGCCAGCCCCAAAAGCCCTGCACCACGTCACCGACGGCAAAGTTGTCATCACCGCTCGCCTCCACCACGCCCAGGGTGCCCCCGCGCATCACATCGCCAAGTTCCACTGGCGGCATGTACTGCGCCATGTCGCTCGCCCAAATGCGATTGGTCGGGTCGAGGGACAAATAGACGGTGCGCACGAGCACCTCTCCGGCCTGAGGGGCGGCGAGGGGCATTTCTACCCAATCATAGTCATTGCGCGTGATGCGACCCGCCGGGCGGCGCTTGAGCACCCAAGCATGGCTTAACGTTTGGCTCATGAAAGCTCTCCCAGAGTGGCTAGGGGCACGCGATCGCGCACCGGCTGCGCAGCTTAGCGCGACCCTGCGCAGGACGACACCGGCGTCGCAAAAAATTCATCGATGCTTATCGATTAATACTTGCCAGAGGCCCGTTCGGCGCGGACAATGCGCGCCGTCTTCCTTGAAGGAACGCCCGTGCCTAAGGCTCACGCCCTACCCAGCGCCGCGCTCGACCCCCAGCTCCTCGCCTGCCTTCGGGCCTGCGCTGACGGCGCTCGCCTGGCCATCCTGCGGCTGCTCGCGCGGGACGCCTATAGCGTGCAGGAGCTGGCCACAATCCTCGGGCTCGGCCAAGCAACGGTCAGCCATCATCTCAAGACCCTGGCCGATACGGGCCTGCTTCGGCTCCAGCGCGACGGTACCCACCGCTTCTATCGCCGGGCGCATCGTCCGAATCCGCCCGCTCTTGGGGATCGAACGCTCACAGCCCTGTTCGAAGAGCTTGATGAGGCCCCCCTAAGCGACGACCTCGCCGCCGGCGTCACTGCGGTCCTGGCCGAGCGAGGCGCCCGGAGCCAAGCCTTTTTCGCCCGCAACGCGGAAGCCTTCGAAGCCAGCCAGGACCTCATCGCCCTGCCCGATCGCTACCTACCGCTCCTCGCCGAGTGGCTTCCCGTGCGGGGGCGCAGCGCTCTGGAAATTGGTCCGGGCCTCGGGGCCTTTCTGCCTACGCTCCTGCGCCGCTTTGAGCAGGTTTGGGCCGTGGACAATTCGGAGGAGATGCTTCGGCGCTGTGCGGACCGGCTTCAAGCCGAGGGGCACCCCCTCCCCCAGTTCCACTGCGGGGCCTTTGAGCGCCTGCCTCAAAACACCCCTGTGCCCGGAGGACAAGAGGTCGTGGTGCTGGCCATGGTCCTCCACCACTGCCCCACGCCGGCCCAGCTGGCGGCCGCCGCGGCCCAAGCCTTGGCTGCAAAGGGGGCCCTACTCATCGCAGAGCTCAGCCCCCACGAACAAGCCTGGGTGGGGGACGCCTGCGGCGATCTCTGGCTTGGCATCGAGCCCGAGCAGCAAGACCGCTGGGCCGCCGAGGGCGGCGCCCTGCTCGAGGAACGGCAGTTCCTGACCCTTCGTAATGGCTTTCAAATCCACCTCAGCCGCTATGAGCGGCGAGACACACCCCTCGGCGCGGCCGAAGCAAGGAGCACTCCATGAGTTTTACCGACTATAAAGTCGCTGATATGAGCTTGGCGGAATTTGGCCGCCGGGAAATCGAACTGGCTGAAGCGGAAATGCCAGCGCTCATGGCGCTTCGTTCCCGCTATGCGGAAAGCGCCCCCCTTGCGGGCGCCCGCATCATCGGCTGCATTCACATGACGGTCCAAACCGCCGTGCTGATCGAAACCCTAGTGGCCCTCGGCGCCGAAGTGCGCTGGAGCTCCTGCAACATTTTCTCCACCCAGGACCACGCGGCCGCGGCCGTGGCGGCCCGGGGCATTCCCGTTTTTGCCTGGAAAGGGGAAACGGAAGAGGAGTACTGGTGGTGCATCGAGCAAACCATCATGAAGGACGGCGCCCCCTGGGAAGCCAACCTCCTCCTCGACGACGGCGGCGATCTCACCCAGCGCATCCACGACGCCTATCCGGCCATGCTGGACCGCATCCACGGGATCAGCGAAGAGACCACCACGGGCGTCCATCGCCTCTACGAAATGATGCGCGAAGGCACGCTGAAGGTGCCGGCCATCAACGTAAACGACTCGGTCACCAAGTCGAAAAACGACAACAAGTATGGCTGCCGCCACTCCCTCTCCGACGCAATCAAGCGGGCGACGGACATGCTGATGTCCGGCAAGAAGGCCCTGGTCATTGGCTACGGGGACGTAGGCAAGGGCTCGGCCCAGTCCCTCGACGCCGAGAAGATGATCGTTCGCATCACGGAGATCGATCCCATCTGCGGCATGCAAGCCTGCATGGACGGCTTCGAAGTGGTGTCTCCCTATAAGAACGGCCGCAACACGGGGCGTCGGGAAGACATCGACGAGGCGCTCCTGAAGAACACGGACCTCATCGTCACCACCACGGGCAACGCGAACGTCTGCGACCAGCACATGCTGGCTGCCGTGAAGGCCGGCGCCGTGGTCTGCAACATCGGCCACTTCGATAACGAAATCGATACCGCCTACATGCGTGAAAACTGGCGCTGGGAAGAAGTGAAGCCTCAGGTCCATCGCATTTTCCGCAGCGACGACCCCGCCGATTTCATCATCCTGCTGTCGGAAGGCCGCCTGGTGAACCTGGGCAACGCCATGGGTCACCCGTCCCGGGTCATGGATGGCTCCTTCGCCAATCAGGTGCTGGCGCAAATGCACCTTTTTGATCAGCGCTGGGCCGATCAGGACCCTCAGCAGCGGCCGCCCATCAGCGTGGAAGTGCTCCCCAAGCATCTCGACGAAGAAGTGGCGCGCTATATGGTGCAGGGCTTTGGCGGGGTGCTGACCCAGCTCACGGAAACGCAAGCGGGCTATATCGGCGTGACCACGGAAGGGCCCTTTAAGCCCGATTACTACAAGTACTAAGCAGCCGCAGGCTAGGGCATGCGCACGGGGGTCTTCGGGCCCCCGTTTTTTTAGACCACCCCAAGCTCTTCTAAACGCTGCTGGAGATAGCTCCCCGCGCTATGGCGTGCAGAAAGGATGACTTCCGGGCGAGGATGGAGAAAGAGCGGCAAGGACAGGCGCCGTCCCCGCGCCGCCGAGCCCTCGGGATTCACCACCCGATGAATGGTCGAAGGAAAATAACCCCCGGTCGCTTCCTGCAGCATATCCCCCGTATTCACCACCACGAGCCCCGGGGTGCACGGGACAGTCAGCCACCGGCCATCGCGACTTTTCACCTCAAGGCCCGGGGCACTGGCCGCGGGCAGGATGGTCAGCAAGTTGATATCCGCATGGGCGGCTGCCCGCACTCCCGCCCGCGCCGTTTCATCCAGAGGCGGGTAATGCAGGATGCGCAGGAGCGACACGTCACTCCCGGCGATCATGGACGAGAGCGGCTCGTGAAGGGCGGCAGTGGCCGCAGCCGGCGCCTGGGCTTCAACCCACTGCAGCAGCGTCTGGCCAAGGGCGAGCACCGCGGCGTAGTAGGCCTCCAGGTCGGGCTTGAGCGCGGCCGGGCATCGACCCCAGGGATAGTAGTGAAAGTACTCTTTCAAATCCCGAAGGGTTTGGCCCTTCGCATGTTCCGCCTCTTCCGTGGAGAAGAACCCGTCTTGCTGCACCTTATCGTAGCGAAAGGCCTGCTTTTCCTCGCTTTGGAAGAAAGCCAGCCAGGCGTCATAGATACGGTCGATGGCCGCGTGATCGAGCGGCGCCCCCTCCAGCACGGCAAAGCCAATCTCTCGCAGATCCTGCGTGAGGCGGGCCGGCGCATCGGCGGCGCCAAAGGGGATTGGACGAAGGGCTTCGTTCATAGGCTGAGATAGAACCCGGCCAGGGCTGCGCTCATGAGGTTTGCCAGCGTGGCCGCCAGGAGCGCTCTAAAGCCGAAGCGCGCAATGTCCTCGCGCCGGTTGGGCGCCACGGCCCCCAACCCCCCAAGCAGAATGGCGATGGAAGAGAAATTGGCAAAGCCACACAGGGCAAAGGTAATGATGGCTTGGCTGAGGGGCGCGAAGGCTTCGCGCTGCTCCGTAAAGGAGAGATAGGCCACGAATTCATTCAGCACCAGCTTCTGCCCGATGAAGCTCCCCGCCGCCTCCGCTTCAGCCCAGGGCACGCCCAAGAGCCAAGCAAGGGGGCGGAAGAGCCAACCGAGAATCATCTCTAAAGTGAGGTCGGGCTGACCCACCCAGCCGCCCACAGCGCCCAGCAGCCCGTTGACCATCGCCATAAGCGCAATGAACGCCACCAGCATGGCGCCCACGGCCAGGGCGATGTGCATTCCCGAAAGCGCTCCGGATGCCGCGGCATCAAAGAGGTTCACGCTTTTCATGCTCTCGAGGTCATCGAGCTCGGCCAGGTCGTTCTTCGGCGACTCCGTCTCGGGCATGACCATCTTCGCCATGAGGAGCCCCCCCGGGGCTGCCATAAAGCAGGCCGCGATAAGGTATTTCAGCTCGATGCCCATGGCGGCGTAACCTGCCATCACCGAGCCGGCGATGCTCGCCAGCCCCCCCACCATGATGGCAAAGAGCTCGGAGGACGTCATGGTGGGAATGAAGGGTCGCGCCACCAGGGGCGCCTCCGCTTGCCCCACGAATACATTCGCCGCCGCGGACAGGGACTCGGGCCGGCTGGTCCCCAGCACCCGCTGCAGCGCCCCCCCGAGAATACGGATGGTCCAGCTCATGACGCCCAAGTGGTAAAGCACGGAGACGAGGGCCGAGAAGATCACAATCACGGGCAGGACATTCACCGCAAAGATCGGCGCGAAGCCCTGCGCCTTCACGGAATCAGCAAGGGAGCCCATGGCGCCATTGGCGGTCCAGCCGAACATGAACTCGATGCCCTCACGGCTGTAGGCCAGCACCTGCCCCACCCCCGCGGAAACGGCTTCCAGGGTGGCAATGCCCGACGGCATGGCCAATACCCAGCCCCCGATAAGCGCTTGCAGCGCCAAGGCGCCGAGCACGGTCCGCCAGGCAATGGCGCCGCGATTGATGGACAGGAGCCATGCCAAGGCAAGGAGAACTCCAACTCCAAGCAAGCTCATCATAGTGTGCTGCCTTCTTCCGGCGGCGCCGCAGCGCGCAGGGTCCAAAGCGCGAGCACGCTGGCCTGAAGTAGCTTGGCATCGTGTTCCGCCCGATGAGTTGCCTTCCCGAGCTCGGCTTCCGCTTGTGCCCGAGCCTTAGACCAAAGGGGGAGATCCCCTTCAGAAAGCAGATTACGAACCGTGTCGATGCGGAAGTGCTGGCTGAGGCCCGCAGCGTCAAAGAGCCGCGCCACCCACGCCGAATCGAAGCCCCAGGCATCGCTATAGACCCGGTTGCCCGCCAGCTGGGCATTCAGAAGTGCCGCCACCTCCAGCACCGGGCGCCCGTCCTCAAGGAGTCGGGACCGGGGAATACCATGGACCTGCTCAGCAGCGCCATCCCAGTGCACCCAGTCCGGTTCCGGGCGCAAAAGATAGGCAAGGGACGAACCGTCGGGAAAGGCGAGACCGATCTCGATGGGATAGCTGCCGCGGCCGAAACCCGACGCTTCCACGTCTAACATGATGGGCCAGGGGCGCCCAGCGCCCAGCCCTTCCCCTTGATCCATGGCAGTCGTCTCTTCCCGCGTTGCCGCATTGTAGCCCGAGGGGGGGGCCCAGGCACGGCACTTGGCTGAAAAAGCGTGGCGGAGCGCGGTACACTCCGAGCCTTGCTGTTCCCTGCTCGGAGACCCCCGTGCTGAGCCCCAACTTACCTGCACCGCTCCTGCGCTTTTACGGCGCCCAGGCCTTAAGCCCCGTGGCGGAGCGCTTCTATGGCCGCGGCTGGACCCCGGCGACGAGCAGCAATCTGTCCCTGCGGGTTGATGAGCGGCGCGCTTTGGTAACCGCCTCCGGCGGCCACAAGCGAAGCCTCACGGGCGCCGGCCTCGTCCTCATGGACCTCGACGGGACGCCGCTGGACGGGGCTGACGGCGCGAGGCCCTCCGCCGAGGCAGCACTGCACCTGGCGCTCTACGCCCGCGATCCGGCCATCGGTGCCGTACTCCATACCCACGCCCCCAGCTGCGTCGCCTGGACCCTTCAGCCGTCCGCCGGGGCGGCGGTGGCGCTGGCCGAGCAGGAGCTCCTAAAAGCGTTCCCTGGAGTGAGCACCCATGCCACGCACCTGGCCGTGCCCGTGGTGCCAAATAGCCAGGACATGGCGACGCTAGACGGCGCGGTGCTTACCGCCCAGCGCGGCCTTGCCGGCGCCCCGCCCGCCTACCTTATCGCCGGCCACGGTGCCTATTGTTGGGGAGCAACCCTCTTCGATGCGGAACGTCACATGGAGGCCTTGGAGGCACTCCTCGCCCAAGCCCTCCGCCGAATCCCAGCTGCTTAACTTGGAGGCCCAGCCATGAGTCGACTTAGGATTTTCCCAGACGCTGACGGAAGCCACGCCCTGGCGGAGCACCACGACGGCGACGCCATCGCGACAGCTCTTGCCGAAGTCGGCATTCACTTCGAGCGCTGGCCCACCCATGACGACGTGTGCGCCGGCGCAACCCAGGACACGGTCCTCCAGCGCTATGCCGAGGAGGTGCGCCGCATCATGGAGGACGGGGGTTACCAAAGCTGCGACGTGGTCAGCATGACGCCGGAGAACCCCAGCGCCGGCGAAGCCCGCGGCAAGTTTCTTGCCGAACATACGCACGAAGAAGACGAAGTCCGATTTTTTGTGGATGGGGCGGGGCTCTTTACCTTGCACCTGGGCGCGCAGGTCTATGAAGTGCTGTGCGAACGGGGCGATTTCCTCCGCGTACCCGCAAACACGAAGCATTGGTTCGATATGGGGCCCACGCCCCACTTCTTGGCCATTCGCATCTTCTCCAATCCGGACGGCTGGGCGGCGAACTTCACCGCTAGCCCCATCGCCGAGCGGTTCCCTCGCTTCGAGCCGAGCCCATGCGTCTAAAGGCCGTCGTCACCGATATCGAAGGCACCACCAGCAGCATCCGCTTTGTCCACGATGTGCTGTTCCCCTACGCGCGTCAGGCGCTCCGGAGCTATCTCAAGGCCCACGAGACCCTGGCTGACGTCCAGGCGGTTTGCACGGCCGTGGCCGAGGAAACGGGCGTGGCCCCGGACGACCTCGACGCCGTGGCCGACGCCCTGGAACGCTTCATGCACGAAGACCGAAAATGGACACCCTTAAAAACCCTGCAGGGCCTAATTTGGGCCCAGGGCTATGCGGAAGGCGTGCTGAAGGGCCATATCTACGAGGATGCCAGCACAGCCCTACAGCGCTGGCACGAGAGCGGGCTCGCTCTCTACGTGTACTCCTCGGGGTCCGTGGCGGCCCAGCAGCTTCTCTTTCGGCATAGCGAAGCTGGCGATCTTACGGCGCTCTTTTCCGGTTACTTCGATACGCGCGTCGGGGCAAAACGAGAGGTGGGGAGTTACCAAACCATCGCCGCAACCCTCGAGCTACCGGGAGAGGCGATCCTATTTCTTTCCGACATCGTCGAGGAGCTCGACGCTGCCCGGGCCGCGGGCTTCCGCACGGCACTGCTGGTCCGGCCGGAGGATAGCCCCCTCACCCTCACCCGGGCTGCGGAAACCACCCACCTGGCCGTTGCCCGGCTAACGGATCTCCCCCTCGAACGCCTCCCCTAGCGCTGCACCGCCCGCAGCGACGCCGTCAGCAGCCGGTCAAAGCTGTTGGAAAAGGCCTGCTTATCGCGATCATCAAAGGGGGGCGGCCCGCCGCCCGCAAGCCCTGCCCCCCGGGCCTCTTCCATGAAGTTGCGCTGCGATACTCGGGGCCCGATGTTTTCCGCGTTGTAGATCTCACCGCGGGGATTGGTTACCCGGGCGCCCTTCTCCACCAGCCGCTGGGCCAGCAAGATGTCTTGGGTGACCACCACATCTCCTTCGGCCACCTCCTCAACAATGGCGTCGTCGGCCGCATCAAACCCCGCTGCCACGGTGCGCGCACTCACGTAGCGCCCCCGGGGGAGATTCAGCGGCGAAGCGGCCACAAAAATCGTCGGTACCTGGCGCCGCTCCGCGGCTCGACACACTACGTCGCGCACGGGGCGCGGGCAGGCATCGGCGTCCACCCAAACCCGAGGGCCGGCCACCGCTAAGCGCTCCGTCCGGGCGGTAAGCGATCGGGCCGAGAATGACGCCACTCGGCCAGGAGCATGCGCAACGCGGCCACAAACGCGAGGGGCTGATCGAGGAAGACGTGGTGCTGCGCTTCCGGAAGCGCCATAAAGGGCACAGACTCATCGAGCACCTTAAACATATAGTCCGCAATCTCCTGGTCAAACAGATAGGAGTCATCGCCGTACATTACCGCCACGCGACAAGGCAGGCGGCGCAAGTCCTCACCGCGGTTCTCAAAACGCAGCTTTTCAAACATGCGGTCATCAAACTTCCAGGTGAAGCCGCCGGGGACTTCGGTGACCGAGTGGCTCGCGATATAGCGAAGAATGTAGGCATTCTCGCAATCTTGGGGCGGCATGAGGCGAAAGCGCGCCTCGGCCGTGGCCCGATCACGATAAACGCGCTTCGCCCGAATAGGGGAGCGCTTGGGATCCCGCTCCCAGGCGTAATCGGGAGGCCGCACGGGAGAATCGACGAGCACCACCCCTGCGAGCTCCTGGCCGAAGCGCAAAGCGGTTTGAATGGTGACAAAGCCGCCGAAGCTGTGGCCCACCACAATGGTGTCGGGCCCGAAGCCGGCGTGCCGCGCGACGGCCATCACTTCCTCGGCAAAGAGTTCCGGGCTGTAGTGATCCCGATGCCCCGAATCGCCCATTCCAGACAGATCGAGTGCGGCCACCCGGTACTCTTTCAAGAAAAAGGGCGCCAGAAAGCGCCACCAGTGGGCGTGAGCGCCATTGCCGTGGACCAGCACGAGCCCCGGAAGGTCCTCCCGCTGGGCCCAATATAGATAGTGAATCGGCGTCCCGGCGACGGTCACCTCGCGATCCTCGAAGGGAACCTCCAGGGCCCGTCGAAACCACCCCGGTGCGCTGCCTGGCTCTACCTGCGTCATGCTCACCTCCCTCGTCAGGGCCCCAGTTTAGCGCGGAGTGAGAGGGCTGGCGCGGGGGCCTGGGGGCCGTACAATTCCCCCTCCCCCACGGGCGAGGTGCACCATGACAGAACGGCTAGACGAGCTGCTTCAGGTCCTAGACCTGGAGGAGCTAGAACAGAACCATTACCGGGGACGCAGCCCGAATGACTCCTGGCAACGGGTCTATGGGGGCCAGGTCCTGGGGCAGGCCCTCGTGGCGGCCTCCCGAACAGTGGAGGATGTCGCCCGAAGCGCCCACTCGCTTCACGCCTATTTTCTGCGCCCCGGCGATCCGTCCATACCGATTCTTTATACCGTCGACCGGATTCGCGATGGCCGTTCCTTTACCACCCGCCGGGTGGTGGCCATTCAGCACGGGCGCCCCATGTTCAATATGTCCATCTCCTTCCAGCGCGATGAACCGGGGCTCGAGCATGCCTTCGCCATGCCGGAAGACGTCCCGGACCCGGAAACGCTGACACCAGAGTGGGAGCTGCGGCGCCGCCACGGCGAAGAAGCGGGGCTCGATGCCCAGACCCTGGCGCACTTCACCCGGGAGCGCCCCATCGAATACCGCGCGCTCAACCCACAGAACGATTTCAAACCGGAAAAGCGTCCTCCCCAGCAAGTGGGATGGATGCGAGTGAAGGAGCCCATGGCCGACGATCCCCGGCTCCACCAGTGCGCCCTAGCCTACCTGTCAGACTGGACCTTACTGGACACCTGCACCTGGCCCCACGGCGTGTCTTTTATGCAGCCGAATTTCCAAACGGCAAGCCTCGATCACGCCATGTGGTTTCACGGACCTTTCCGCGCTGACGAATGGCTGCTTTACGTGCAAGATAGCCCTGCCGCGGGCGGTGCCCGGGGTTTTAATCGCGGCCTGATTTATAGCCAGGACGGCGCCCTCGTCGCCTCCGTAGCTCAGGAAGGCCTCATCCGCCTCCACCGGGAATCTGCCTCATGAGCGCCACCCGTCTTGCCTTCGTTAGCAGCCGAAGCCCCCAGTCCCAAGCGGCCCGAGAGGCCCTGGAGAAGCGTTATGCTCATGTGGCCCCAGACGAGGCGGACGTTATCATCGCCCTCGGCGGCGATGGCTTTATGCTGGAAACCCTCCACCGCACCATGCATCGCAGCGTGCCCATCTATGGCATGAACCGGGGCACGGTGGGCTTCCTCCTGAATACCTACAATGAAGATGACCTACCGGCACGGATCGATAGCGCAGCCCGGGCCATCCTCCACCCCCTGGCCATGACGGCGATCAGCGATTCGGGTTCGGAACAGCAAGCCAAAGCCATCAACGAGGTGTCCCTGCTGCGCCAAACGCGCCAGGCGGCAAACCTTCGCGTGGCCATCGACGGCAAAACTCGCATTGATCGGCTCATCTGCGATGGCGCCCTCGTGGCCACGCCGGCCGGATCCACGGCCTATAACCTCTCGGCGCACGGGCCCATCCTGCCCATTGGTTCCCAAGCCCTAGCCCTCACCCCGATCAGCGCTTTTCGCCCCCGGCGCTGGCGCGGGGCCGTGCTGCCCCTCAGTGCGGAAATTACCTTCGAGGTGCTCGACCACTACAAGCGCCCCGTTTCTGCCGTGGCCGACGCCACGGAAGTGCGAAACGTGGTGGAAGTGCGCATTGCTCAGGACAGCGAAACGGAGCTCCATATCCTCTTCGACCCGGAGCACAATCTGGAAGAGCGCATCCTGCAGGAGCAGTTTGTCCCCTAAGAAAAAGCCCCCGGACACCCTAAGGCGCCGGGGGCTTTTCTGGGATCCTGGCCGTTTAAGCGTTAGCGAAGTTCGCCTCCGCGAAGGACCAGTTGATGAGGTGCTCGAGGACGGCTTCGCAGTACTTGGGCTTCGCGTTGCGGTAGTCGATGTAGAAGGCGTGCTCCCACGCATCGATGGTCAGGAGCGGCGTCTGCCCCGAGGTCATGGGGTTGCCGGCGTCGTGGAGCGACTCCACCTTCAACTCGCCGTTGTCCAGCACGAGCCAGGCCCAGCCGGAGCCGAAGTGCGTACCCACGGCGTCCGCCAGGGCTTGCTTGCACGCTGCCAGACCGCCGAGATCCCGGTCGATGGCTTCAGCCAGGGCACCGGAGGGCGCACCGCCGCCGTTCGGGCTGAGGGAATTCCAGTAAAAGGTGTGGTTCCAAATTTGCGCCGCGTTGTTAAACACACCGCCGGTGCTGGTCTTGATCAGCTCTTCCAAGGTCGCGTTCGCCTCGGGCTTCCCCTCGACCGCTGCGTTGAGCTTGTCGACGTAGGTTTGGTGATGCTTACCGTAGTGAAAGTCGATGGTCTCGGCGCTGATGTGGGGCGCGAGGGCATCACGGGCATAGGGCAGAGCGGGCAACTCAAAAGCCATGGCATGACTCCTTGCTGGTAGTGGGTGGTAAACGGGGCACCGGAACGCACCCGGGCTTCCCGGCACAGGGCCGGGGCGAGGGCGCATGGTAATCAGTCCCTCGCCCGCTGGCGACCCCTAGGGTTTGGGCGCCGGCGGCGCCAGGCGCGTCGTCGGCTCGACGTAGCGATCCCGCAGCTGAAGCTGGCGGGAGGCGGGCTCAAAGATCTGCCCTTCAATCATGGTCCAGCGCGCCCAGCTCGTCAGCTCAAGGGGGTCACCGGTCCAGAGCACCAGATCGGCGGCATAGCCCCGGGCGATGCGACCCAAGCGGTCCTCTTCGCCCCACAGCGCCGCCGGGACGCGCGTAATCGCCGCGAGCGCCACGTCCCAGGGCACCCCTTGAGCCACCGCATTGCCTGCGTACTGACGCAACTCCCGCACTTCGTGGCCCGTCAGCTCGTTGAAGGCGATGGTCACCCCCGCCTCATGGAGCAAGGTGGCGTTATCAAGCCGAGCCCCAAGGCGGTCGAAGCTTTCCGGCAGATTGCCGAGGGGGTCAAGCACTACGGGGATCTTGCGCTCGGCCAGGGCCGGCGCCACGCGCCAGGCCTCCGCGCCGCCGACAATGACTAAGGTCAGCTCCAGGTCCTCCGTAGCGGCCAGGAGGGCCTCGATATCCGCAGCGCGATCGACGTGGACCCAAAGGGGGACGTCGTCCTCCCGCACCCGCTTCAGGGCCTCGAGGTCGTAGTAGGGCAAGGAAAAACCGCTCGCAAGGCCTCGCCGGGCGAGATCGCTGCTGCGGCTATAGCGCGCTGCCTCCTCGAAGCCGCGGAGCAGGGTTTGGAGCGCCTGGGCGCGGCTTCCGCCCGCACGGTCGGCGCCGGGCTCGCCGAGCGCGGCCACCATGATGCGGTCCGGTCCCGTAACCACCCCCGGCGCGCCGTCAAGGCGCAGCACGCTGCCAAAGCCCGCAAACACCCCCGGGCCCGGCGTGGGCCCGGCGAGGGCACGGGTGACGCCCCCGGTGCGCGCCACACCGAACAGGACAGAGTAACGGTTGACCCCATGGCGTACGGAAAAGGCCGGACCCACGGCCACGTCCTTCAGCCGCTGATCGTTCGTGCTGGCCACCCCAGACACTTCGACGAGCCCCACATCACTCAGCGGCGCGAGCAGCCCCGGGGTGAGGACCATGCCCGTGCCATCAATCACCGTAGCATCGGCGGGCAAGGCGAGGTCCGTGCCGACTGCCTCAATCACCCCATCGCGCACCAGCACCGTGCCTTGGGCCAAAGTGCCTTGGTCATCAAGGGTATGGACGGTGGCGCCGGTGATGGCAATCACCGCGGCGGACGCGGCGCTTGCGCCCAGTAGGGCACTTAGGCCTAAAAGGAGTTGGGTTACGGCTTTCATCGGCTGGCCTCCCCACGCCCCGCGGGCGTCTGCGCAAGGTCGAAGTCCGTGGTAGGCCGCACGCCCCCCTCCCCAGCCGCGTAGTGGAGCGTGCCGTCAATCCACACCCGCTCTGCACGGCTGTACACGCTGAAGGGGTTACCAGACCAAAGCACCACGTCGGCCATGAGCCCGGGAGCAAGGACCCCCGTTTGATCAGCAATCCCAAGGGCCTGGGCAGCGTTCTGGGTCAGCCAGCGGATGGCGAGCGCTTCGTCGTAGGGCAAACCCATGCGCTGCGCCGCCATGAGGGCCTTCGCCCCCTCCTGGTTCAGCCGCTGAATGTCCCGCGCCGAATCGGAATGGACAATGGCGCAGGCGCCGGCCTTCTCCATGAGCGCGATGTTCTCCTCGATGGCGTCGTTCGATTCCATCTTGAAGCCCCACCAATCGGCCCACAGGGCGCCGCAAACACCCTCCTCCGCCAGCACGTCGGCGATCTTGTAAGCCTCCGTCGCATGGTGGAAGGCGGTGATCTTGTAATCAAACTCCCGCGCGATATCGAGCATGATCAGCATCTCGTCGGCGCGATAGCAGTGGTTATGAATGAGAATCTCGCCGCGAAGCACCCCCGCAAGCGTTTCCATTTCGAGGTCTCGATCCGGCAGCGCCTCCCCCGAGGCCGCCGCTTCATCGAGTTTTGCCTGATAGGCCCGGGCCTTAATCCAGCTTTCCCGATAGCCGGCGACATTGCCCATGCGGGTGGAGGGGGCGGAACGCCGGCGCCCATAGACCCGCTTAGGGTTCTCGCCGCAGGCCATCTTCAAGCTATGGGGCGCCCCGGGAAATTTCATGTCCATGACGCTGCGGGCCGGCACGTTTTTCAGCGTGACGCCGCGGCCCCCGACGAGGTTGGCCGACCCGGGCAGGATCTGCAGCGTGGTAATGCCCCCCATGAGCGCTAAGGGAAACTGGGGATCCTGGGGCCAAACGGAATGCTCCGCCCATACCCGGGCCGTGACCGGCGCGGTGGCTTCGTTGCCATCGGAGTGGGCTTCCACCCCCGGAGAGGGATAATCCCCAAGATGGGAGTGCACATCGATAAGCCCCGGGGTCACCCAACGTCCCGCCGCGTCGATCACCTCCGCCTCAGGCGGCGCGGTAAGCTCCGCGCCCACCGCGACGATCCGCCCGGCGTCGAATAGCACGTCACCCTCATCGAGCCGACCGCCGTCCCCGAGAAGGACGGTGGCATCCTTAAGCAGCACAGCGCCGGAGGCCGCGGGCGCATAGCGACTGCTATAGGGTAAGGGGCCAGCCCCGCGCACCTCAGCCCCGGCGCGGGAAGGGTCAGCTTCGTAGTAGCTGGGGGGACTGGTTTCGGCCCAGGCCAGGGCGCCCAGGGCCCACAGAGCCGGCGCCAGACCGAGGGAAAGTTTACGGCGCCGCATGACGTACCACCTCTCCGTTTTTGATGACTAAGGACACCTCACCCATGCGGCGTATATCGTCTAAGGGGTTCCCGGGGACGGCGATGAGATCGGCGTAATAGCCCGGCGCCAGCTGCCCCAGGGCATCGCCCTGTCCTAGCACCCCCGCGGCGACGGCCTGGGCCGAAGTAAGGGCTTCCAGGGGCGGCATGCCCGCTTCCACCATATAAACGAACTCTTTCCAGTTATCGCCGTGGGGCGAGACGCCCGTATCCGTACCAAACACAATGGGCACCCCCTGGGCATAGGCCCGGGCAAAGGTTTCCTGAATCAAAGGGCCGATGGCCCGGGCCTTGGGGCGCACCACTTCGGAGAAAAAGCCATCGACTTCGGCCTTCTCGGCCACGAACTTCCCGGCAATGATGGTGGGCACGTACCACGTGCCGCGCTCGCGCATGAGGGCCATCACCTCATCACTCATAAACGTGCCATGTTCAATGGACGTGACACCGGCGAGGACGGCCCGGCGCATCCCCTCTTCCCCATGGGCATGGGCCGCCACATGAAAGCCGTAGTCCTTAGCCGTTTCCACGATGGCCTTCAGCTCATCAAGAGCAAACTGAGCATTCTGACCATTACGCGCCTGGGACAAAACGCCGCCCGTGGCGGTCACCTTGATCACATCGCTGCCGTCTTTATAGCGCTGCCGGACCGCAGCCCGGGCTTCCACGGGACCATTAATGACCCCTTCCGTAGGGCCCGGGGTTTCCCATAGATCATCCCGCCCCCCGTTGGTGGGATCCGCGTGACCACCGGTGGTCGCAATGCTGCGCCCGGCCGCGAAAATCCGTGGCCCCTCGGCCCAGCCGCCGTTGATGGCATCGCGCAGGGCCAACACCTCGGCGCCGCCGAGGTCGCGAACCGTCGTGAAGCCCGCCTGGAGCGTGGTACGGGCGTGCTTAGCCGCCCGAAGTACGTGATCCTCGGGGTTCAGGCGGAACCGATCGAGCGCAGCTTTGGGGTTGCTCTCGCTCCGCAGATGTACGTGCATATCGATCAGCCCCGGCATGACCGTATGATTCGGCAGAGCGAGGAGTTCGTCGCCCGGACCCGGCGAAAGGTAACCCTCCGCCACGTCGATGATGCGCTGGCCCTCTAGTACCACCGTACTGGGACCCCTCAGCGGCGCCCCCGACCCCTCGAGTAAGGCGCCGGCGTGAATGAGTAAACGCGCCTGGGCGGGCAGCGCACCGAGGGCGACGGCGAGGACGGCCAGGGCGCCCCAGCGAGAAAAGGAACCGTTCATGGATAACCTCCTTGTGACCGTCATCGAGTTTCCCTGCGCTGGACCCAAACGGCAAGGCACGCCATGCTAGGCGCCGCCGTTGGGAGCCTGGGGAGAGGAGACGCCCATGACCGCACTGGATAAGCTTGAACACACGCGCTACAGCGTCGTCGACGGGGTGGCCACCGTCACGCTGAATCGCCCGGATAAAATGAACGCCTGGACGGGCACCATGGACGCCGAGGTGTACGCGCTCATGCAAGCCGCCTCTGCCGATGAGGCGGTCCGGGTGATTGTGCTCACAGGCGCGGGCCGAGGGTTCTGCGCCGGCGCCGACATGGATAACTTGCTGGCCATTCAAGCCGCCGCAAAGGACGGCCAGAGCGGTGGGGGCATCGCCGACGGCGACACCGACCGCCGCATCGATCCGGACGTCCCCGCGGCCTTCGGTGGCCGCTATAGCTACTTTGCTTCCGTCCCCAAGCCCGTGATCGCCGCCATCAACGGCGCCACGGCCGGCATGGGCATGGCCATCGCGCTCTTCTGCGACCTCCGCCTGTGGTCGAGCGCCGGCCGCATGTCGACGATCTTCGCCAAACGCGGCCTCATTGCCGAGTGGGGCCTCACCTGGACCCTCAATCAGCTATGCGGGCCCGCTGCCGCCGCCGATTTGCTCTTCTCCGCCCGTTTCGTTGGCGCCGAGGAGGGGCTGCGCCTGGGCCTTGCCAACGCCGTTTACGACGAAGCGGTGTTCGAGGAGGAGGTCATGGCCTACGCGCGGAACCTGGCCCAGAACGTCTCGCCGCGCTCCCTCCGGGTGATGAAGCGACAGCTTTGGAATGACGTCTTTGCCGACCTGGGCACCGCCCTCGACCGGGCGGAGACAGAAATGAAAGCCACCTTCGGCACGGAAGACTTCAAGGAAGGGGTTGCCCACTTCCTTGAGAAGCGTGCCCCCCGCTTTACGGGACGCTAGGTCCCCTAAACCCCTCTAGGCCCCGGGGCACCCCCGGGGCACCGCTGCGTTGGAGATCGCGTGACCACCACACCTACCCCCTTTGGCTCCGTGGCCGAGGTTCAAGCCGGCCTGGAGAGTGCCAACTACATTTGCTCGACGCAGATCGCCACGGCGGTGTACCTCGCCCTCGAGCTCGAGAAGCCCATCCTAGTAGAAGGCCCGCCCGGCGTCGGCAAAACCGAACTCGCTAAAACCACCGCGGCGCTGCTCGGCCATCCCCTCATCCGCCTGCAGTGCTACGAAGGGCTCGATGAAGCGAAGGCCCTTTATGAATGGAAGTACGCCAAGCAGCTCCTGTATATCCAGGTGCTCAAGGAGCAGCTGGGAGATGTGCTCGCGGGCGCGAAGGGGCTGGACGCCTCCATCGCCCGACTCCACGAATTCGGCGACATCTTCTTCTCCGAGGCCTTCCTCGAGCCCCGGCCGCTTCTGAAGGCCCTCAAGGAGGAGCACGGCGCCGTGCTGCTTATCGATGAAATCGATAAGGCCGACCAGGAGTTCGAGTCCATGCTCCTCGAGCTGCTCTCGGACTTTCAGGTGTCCATTCCCGAGCTGGGTACGGTGCGGGCTCAGGGCCCCCGGCCCCTGGTGTTTCTCACCTCGAACAACACCCGGGAAGTGTCCGACGCTCTGAAGCGGCGCTGCCTGCACCTGTACATTCCCTTCCCGGAGGCGCCCCTCGAGCGCGCCATCGTCCATGCCCGGGTACCCGAAATTCCCCCGGCGCTGCAAAAAGAGCTGGTCGCGTTTATTCAGGCCCTGCGGGAGAAGGATCTCAAGAAGGTGCCGGCCATCAGCGAGACCATCGATTGGGCCCGAACCCTCATGCTCCTCAATGCGGAGCAGCTCGACGGCCAGCTGGTGCAAGACACGTTAAATGTCATTCTGAAGTTCCAGGATGACATCGATGCCCTCCTGCCTGAGCTGCCCAGCCTGCTCGCGACGGCTAAACGCAGCGCTTAAGGGTGGACGCTTCCCTTCAGCGCTTCATCGGCGCCCTGCGCATGGCAGAAGTGCGCATTTCGCCGGCGGAAACCCTCGACGCGTTCCGCACCGTCGAGCGCATGGGCATGGGTAATCGGCAGCAGCTGAAGGAAAGCCTGGCCCTCGTGCTGCCGAAGACGGCAGAGGAAAAGCAGGCCTTTGAAGCGTGCTTTGACGCCTTCTTCCGCTTCGAAGAGTTTTCCAACGCCGAGGATGCTGGGGGCGATAGCGCGAGCGACCCCGACGCGGGCTCAGAGAGCGACGGCGGCGAAGGCCAAGGGGGCGGCGGCAACGGCGAACCTCAGGGAGAAGGCCAAGGCGCGCCGGCGAACGGCGTCCCCGGCGCCGGCCCCGAGGAGCCGGATAGCGAGACTCAGAGCGATCCCTTCGGCGATCCCGGCCCAGGGCCCGTACAGGCGGCCACCTCTGCCCTGGGCCAGCGGCTTCAGGCCGGAGATCGGGCCGCCCTCGCCTTGGCCGTTAGCCAAGCGGGGGAAGCGGTGAACGTGGCCGGCATCAAGGTCTTCACGCAGAAAGGCCTCTATACGCGCCGCATTATGGATGCTTTGGGGCAGAGCGAATTACAGGCGGAAATCGGCCAGCTGGCCACGGAGCGCGACCCTACGGCCCGACGCACCGCCGCTCAGCTCAGCGGCCTCCGCGACGATCTCCGGGAGCGCGTGCGGGACTATGTGGAGCGCCAATTCCTGCTCCACGCCGACGCCGATGGCCATCGCCTTCGCGAGGCCATGCTCCGGCACGTCAAGCTCAGCAACGTCGAACATCGAAACTTCAGCCATCTAAAACGGCTGGTGGAGAAAATGGCGAAGCGCCTCGTTGCCGCCCACTCCCGCCGACGGAAAAAAATGCGCCGGGGGGAGCTCCACGTGGGCCGCACCCTGCGCAAAAACTTGCGCTACGACGGCGAACTCATCGATTTAGCCTGGAAGGCGCGCAAGATCGACCGCAGCAAGGTCTTCGCGATCTGCGACGTCTCCGGCTCCGTGGCCACCTACGCCCGTTTTATGCTGATGTTTCTTTACAGTCTGGAAGCCGTGCTCCCCCGGGTCCGCGCCTTTGCCTTCTCCTCCGATCTCGGCGAAGTGACAGAGAACTTCCAGCGCATGGCCATCGACGACGCCATTGCCACCACCCTCGCGGACTATAGCGGCGGCTCTACCGATTACGGCCAGGCCTTCGATGACTTCCTGCGCCTTGCGGGGAATGCGGTGAATGCCCAGAGCACGGTGATCATCCTTGGGGATGCGCGAAACAACTACGGTAACCCGAACAGCAAAGCGCTTCGGGAAATCTTTGATAAGGCGCAGCGCGTGATTTGGCTGAACCCTGAGCCGGAACGGAGCTGGGGGGCGGGCGATTCGGAAATGCCGCGCTATCGGGCGAGCTGCCACCAGGTCAACGTGTGTAATGCCCTGAACCATCTGGAGCGGGTCATCAACGATCTACTGCTCGCCGTGCGTTAGCGCTGGCACTCCGTTACAACCGCGCTACACTCCCGCCAACACCATCGCAACAGGAATGGGTTCATGGCACGGAAAGCCGCCTCGGCGACCCGTTGGCTAAAGCTTCTTGGACTCCTTCTGGGGGCCCTGGCCGCGCCTGCTTGGAGTGCAGAAGGCGCCGTGGACTTTGACGCCCGCATCATCCGCATGGTGCTTCCCCAGGAGCCCCCCCAGCTCGACTCCAGCAAGGCTACGGACCAGGTCAGTACCAGGATCCTGGGGCACGTTATGGAAGCCCTAACGCGCTTCGATGCCCAAGGCCGGCTCGTTCCCGGGGTGGCCGAGCGCTGGGAAATCCGCGCCGACGGCGCCACCTTCTGGCTGCGCGAGGATGCCCGCTGGAGCGATGGCAGCCCCGTGCTGGCGAGGGATTTCGTCTTCTCCTGGCGCAATGCCGTGGACCCGAAAACTGCCTCCGAATACGCCTTTATCCTGCAGGGCATCGAAAACGCCGAAGCCATCAGCCAAGGCGAGGCCCCGGTAGACAGCCTGGGGGTCAGCGCTCCGGAACCCCGACGGCTGGAGGTGCGCTTCTCTCGCGCCATTGCCTATTTCGACAAGCTCGTCGCCTTCGCCACCTTTTACCCCTTGAAAGAGGATTTCTACCGGGCCCGGGACGGGCGCTACGGCGCCGACGCGGAGGACATGCTGTTCAATGGGCCTTTTGTCATTGAACGCTGGGACCACGGCGCCCGCCTCGAGATGGCGAAGAACCCTCACTACTGGGATCGGGACAAGATTTATCTCAATCGGATCGAGTTTCCCTACATCACGGCGGATACGAACGCCGCCCTCAATCTGTTCAAGGACGGCCGCATCATCCTCGCCGGCCTCGATTCGGAAACCATGGAGAATGCCCTCGATCAGCGCTGGCGCATTGAGCGCTTCAACGACGGCTCCGCGTGGTATATCGAGTTCAATCATCGCGAAGGGCGACTCACGCAGAACTGGAATCTGCGGCGCGCCCTGGCCCTCAGTTTTGATACCTACGAGCTCATCAATCGGGTGATCGGGACCCCAGGCAACCTGCCGGGCCTCTCCCTCTATCCCTCCTATCTGCGCGGCGCGGAGCAGCGCCTACTCCAGGAAATCCCGCCACCGGAGCCGGTGACCGATTGGGCCCTGGCCCGGAGCCATCTTGCGGCAGCTAGGGAGGATCTGGGGCTCGCCGAGGCGCCGGAGCTGGTGCTTCTCACGGGGAACTCGCCTACCGCGAATAAGCAGGCGGAATTTCTCCAAACCCTCTGGAAAGAGGCCCTTGGCTTGACCGTGCGCATCGACAGGCAAATTTTCAAGCAGCGCTTGGCGAAGATGACCTCCGGAGACTTCGACCTCGTCGCCGCGGGCTGGGGCCCCGATTACCTCGACCCCCTCACCTTCGGCGATCTGTTCGCCAGCTGGAACCTGAACAACCGCGGGCGCTATGCGAACGCCGAGCTGGACGCCTGCGTGCGGACGGCCCAAAACTCCGTCGACGCCGCGGTGCGGGTAGACGCCTTTGGCTGCATCCAACGCATCTTGCTTGAAGATCACGCCATCATTCCCACCTACGAACGGGGGCAGATCTACGTGATTCATCCTGCCGTGAAAGGCACCATTCGCCGGCAGACCAGCCCAGATCCCGACCTTTCTCGCGCCTGGCTGGAGCAGCCCTAATGGGACGCTACGCGCTGAAGCGCCTTCTGCAAGGGCTGATCACCATCTGGTTTATCGCCACCGCCACCTTCGCGGCCATGCATGCGGTGCCCGGCGACCCCCTCTCCAACGAGAAGGCCACCACGGAAGCCATCCGCAAAAACCTCGAGGCGCGCTATGGGCTGGATCGCCCCGTCTTCCCCGATCAATACCTGATTTTTCTCGGCAATATGGCAAAGGGGGATTTTGGTCTGTCCTTCACCCAGCAGAATCGGCGCGTGAACGACATCATCGGCGACGCCTTCCCCGTTTCGGCCCAGCTTGGGGTACTTGCCATTACCTTTGCGGCCATCGGGGGCGTGCTCCTCGGCGCCTTCACGGCGTTGAAGCGAAACCGCTGGCCCGATGTCACGGTCATGCTCGCGGTTATTCTAGGGATCAGCGTTCCAAGCTTTGTCTTCGCGGCCTTAGGCCAGCTTGCGCTGGTGAATATCAACGAAGCCCTGGGCTTCACCTTTTTGCCCGTGGCCGGCTGGGGCGATATCAGCCAGATGATCATGCCGGCCCTGGTCCTCGGCCTGTCTACCCTCGCCTTTCTAACTCGACTGATGCGCTCCTCCATGCTCGAAGTACTCACGGCGGACTACATTCGCACGGCCCGAGCCAAGGGCGTGAGCGAAGCAGGCATTTTTTGGCGCCACGCCCTGCGCAACGCCAGCCTCCCCGTGATCACCGTGCTGGGGCCGGCTATCGCGGCCATCACCACCGGCGGCTTTGTCGTCGAACTGGTCTTCGCCATTCCCGGCCTCGGCCGCGCCTTCGTGGAAGCGGTCCAACAGCTGGACTACACCCTCATCATGGGGACCACGGTGTTTTATGGCAGTTTCCTGGTTTTTATGGTGATCATTGTCGACCTGCTCTACGGCTTGATTGATCCAAGGGTGCGTTTGTCATGAGCACCTACGAGCCCACCGCAGCCGATTTCGCGCCGCTTGATGCGCAAAGCGCTGCGCCCGTGCTCGTGCGCCCATCCCTGTCCTATTGGGCCGATGCGCGGGCCCGGCTGGGGCGAAACCCTCGAGCCATGGGCTCGCTCTTTTTGCTGCTCGCGCTCGGCCTATTCACCACCCTTGGCCCCGTGCTGTGGACCGTGGACCCCTCCGCGCAGAACCTCGACCGGATCTCCGAGCCACCGAATTTAGGCGCGGATGCCCTTCTCATCGACCGGGGCCAGCGCTGGGCAGGAGTCGTCGTGTCGGGCTGGCCCGCCGCCCCGGACCCGGCCTGGCTGGCCCAGGCCGATCGCCCCGAGTTGCCCGCGCCGGAAGCACTGCGCACGGTGGCTACGCCACATACCTGGTCCGTGCGCCTGCGCTGGGACCCGGTCGCGAACGCCGCCGGTTACCAGATCTATCGGAACCGCTACGAGCCCAAGGCCCTCAATGAATTGGGCCTGCCCCTCGGAGATAGCTGGAGCGGCGCGGAAACCAGCTACGAGGATGCCCTCGCCCTTGAGCCAGGGGTGTACTGGTATAGCGTCACCGCCACCGACGGCGAGCGCGAAAGCCGCCAGTTCCAAACGCTGCGAGTCGAGGTAGCCCGCGCTCTGCCCCTGGAAACGGCCCGGAAGGCCGGCTTACTTGCCGACGGCCAGGGCCAGCCCGGCGATCAAATCACGCTCCCAGCGCACCCCCTGGGAACGGATTACCTCGGCCGCGATATGCTCTCCCGGCTCATGCACGGGGCCCGCACCTCCCTGTTCATTGGCCTTCTGGCGCCTTTGCTGTATGTGCTCTTCGGCACCACCTATGGCGCCATTGCGGGCTTCTTCGGGGGCCGCATCGATGCCCTGCTCATGCGCCTCGCGGACTTCGTGGTCGCCCTGCCCTTCTTACTTTTTATGATCCTTTTTCGCGTCGCCAGCGGCGTCGAGGCAGGGGAAAGCGGCATCACAGCGATCCTCGTTGCCATGATTCTGCTCCTCTGGCCGGCCACGGCGCGGCTGGTCCGGGGGCAAATCCTGCAAATTCGGGAAGAGGGCTATGTGCAGGCGGCCCGCCTGCTGGGCGCGCCGCAGCGCTATCTGATCTTCCGTCACATGATCCCGAATACGCTGGGCGTCATTCTGGTGACGCTCACCTTCGCCATTCCCACGGCGATCTTTACGGAAGCCTTTCTATCCTTCATCGGCATGGGCGTTGCCCCGCCTACGCCTTCCTGGGGGTCCATGTGCTTCGAGGGGCTGAAGAGCATGCTGAATTCGCCCCATGAGCTCTTCTTCCCAGCCCTCATGATCAGCTTGACGGTGCTGGCCTTTAACCTGCTCGGGGATGGTCTACGAGACGCCCTCGATGCGCGCATGAGGGCGCGGGAATGAGTAAGCCGGTCCTGACCGTCGACGATCTCGCCGTCGATTTCCACACCCAAGGCGGCACCGTAGAGGCGGTCCGCGGCGTCAGCTTCTCGGTTAACCGCGGCGAGACGCTTGCCATCGTGGGCGAGTCTGGCTGCGGCAAGTCCGTCACCATGCAGGCGCTCCTTGGCCTTATCCCCATGCCGCCGGGCAAGATTCGTCGGGGCCAGGCCACGCTCCTGGGCACGGCGCTCTTGCCCCATCGCCCGGAGGTCCTGAATGCGGTGCGGGGCAAGCGCGTGGGCATGATTTTCCAAGACCCCATGAGCGCCCTGAACCCCACTATGCGTATTGGCGAGCAGATCTCCGAGACGCTTCGCATCCATCTGGGCCTCGGCCGCCAAGCCGCCGCCCAGCGGGCCGTGGCACTCCTCGAAGAAGTTCGCATTCCCGAGGCGCCTACCCGGGCTAAGCAATACCCCTTTGAATTCTCCGGAGGTATGCTGCAGCGCGCCATGATTGCCATGGCGCTCGCCTGCGGCCCGGACCTCCTCATCGCTGACGAGCCCACCACCGCCCTCGATGTCACGATCCAAGCGCAGATTCTCGAGCTGCTTGCGAAACTCCAGGCGGAAAAGGGCATGGCGATCTTGCTGATTACCCACGACCTCGGCGTGGTCGCCCAGGTCGCTCATCGCGTGGCCGTCATGTACGCCGGGGAGATCGTAGAAACGGCCTCCGTAGATACGCTTTTCGCGCAAAGCGCCCACCCCTATACGCAAGGCCTGCGACGGGCCACGCCGTCGAATCTGCCCGGCGCGGTGCAGGTGCTCCGGCCCATCGACGGCAGCCCGCCGGATCTTTTCGCGCCGCCGCCGGGCTGCGCCTACGCCGCCCGCTGCCCCGACGCTATGGCCCTTTGCGTTCGCGAGGCCCCTCCGAGCTTTACGCCCGCACCGGATCAATTCGCGCGCTGCTGGCGCTTGCATCCACAGGCCCCGGCGGCGGGAGACAAACATGGCTGAACCCCTTCTTGAGGTCGACGGCCTTACCCGTCATTTCGATCTCGGCAGCGGACGCACGCTCCACGCGGTCGATGGGGTCAGCTTTAGGCTGGCCCGGGAGGAAATCCTTGGCCTCGTAGGTGAATCAGGCTCGGGCAAATCTACCCTGGGCAAAACCCTGCTAGGGCTTCTCGAGAAGACCCGCGGCACCGTCCGCTTCGAGGGCGAAACCCTGCCCCAGCGCTACGGGCCGAAGGACCATCGCCGGCTTGCCACGCGCATGCAAATGATCTTTCAAGACCCCTACTCGTCCCTGAACCCGCGCATGACCGCGGGGGAGATCATCGGCGAGGGGCTCCGCCTCCATGGGCGTCAATCGGATCAGGAAGTCCGCGCTGCCGTCACTCATTGGCTGGAAGCCGTAGGCTTGCGGGCCGAACACGCTGGGCGCTACCCCCATGAATTTTCCGGGGGCCAGCGTCAGCGCATCGGCATCGCCCGAGCCATGATCTTGGAGCCCACCTTCGTGGTGTGCGATGAGCCGATCTCGGCCCTCGACGTCTCCGTGCAAGCGCAGGTGGTGAATCTGCTTGCAGAGCTGAAAGCGGCCCTCGGGCTTACCTTGCTCTTCATCGCCCATGACCTGTCCATGGTGCGCTACGTTTCCGATCGCATGGCGGTGATGTATTTGGGCAGCCTGATCGAACTCGGCGCCTCGGATGATGTGTTCTTCCGGCCAAAGCATCCCTATACGCAGCTGTTGATTGCCTCCAACCCGGAGCCCGATCCGGCGCTGGCGCGGGCGCCCCGACCGACCATGAGCGGGGAAATCCCCTCCCCCGTAAACCTGGGCGACGGTTGCCGCTTTGCCGGACGCTGCCCCGACGCCACGGAGCACTGCCGCCGGGTTACGCCCTCGCTCAAGCCCGTAGCCGACGGGGAAGACAAGACCCTGCGACTCGTGGCCTGCCACCTCTATACCTGAGGTCGCCGTGGCGGAAAGGCCAAGTCAGTGCGCGCTGTGTGAGCGGGTCCTACCCCTCACCTTCCACCACCTCATCCCGAAAAAAGTGGCCCGGCGGCCACGCTTCCAGAAACGCTACGATCGGGAGACGCTGGCTGCTGGAATCTATCTATGCCACCTGTGCCACCGGGCCGTGCACCGATTTCATGATGAGCTGACCCTTGGGGAGCAGCTCAATACGGTGGAGGCCCTACGGGAGGATCCAAGCTTGGCGCGGCACCGTGCCTGGGCGCAAAAGCAGCGGCGTCCAGGCTTTCGCACGGCGCGCCGTAAAAGCAATTAGCCCTTCAGCTCGGCGTGCTCAAGTTCGAGCATTTGCGCGTGAACCCGGGCGAGCCAGATCTTGCCCTGGGACGTGTAACGGAGATAGCGCATGGCGGGGGCGAGCATGGCCTGCATGGGGCCCCAGAAGAGCCGGGGATAGGCCGCGACGATGTCATCTCCGTGGGCATAGCCGAGGGTCGCGGCCAGCCCCACCTCCTCAAGCTGCCGGAATAAGCGCGGCATTTTCTGCACGAAGGCCGGATCAGCGGCCAGCGACAGGCTTTGCGCGCCGCGAAGCAGGCGCGCCCAGTCGCAGGCGGGGGCTTCGCCTTCCCCGGCTTCGGGGAAGGGCACGGCTGCAATCAGCGCAGCGAGGCGTTCGCCGTCGATGTGCGGATGGCGCGCAAAACGCTGGCGCACAAAGGCCTGGGACCGGGCATTAAAGCAGGGCAAGAGGGTGCCATCGGTGCCTCCGGGAGGCAGGGTGAAGCGCCCTCCGAGACCGTCATCGACGGTCTCCAGGCCATCGCCCGGGAGCAAATCGCGCACGAAGCCCACATATACGGCCAGCGCTGCCAAAATAAAGTGGAGGAGATCCTCCGGGGCCACATCACCCTCCCCCACTTGCCGGCCTTCTGCCACCCGGAGGGCAACGGAACCGAAAGTGAGGGCCGTATCGAAATTTGTGAACAGGGCATCGGAGCGCGCAAGTTGAGTGAGGATCGTCCGCCCCCCCTCCTCGAGGGCCTGGGTGATCTCCCAGGGTGCGGCGGGATGATCCCGCGCCACTTCCTGCTCCAAATTGGCAAGGAACGCCTCCAGCACGATATCCCGCGGCGTAAACATAGGGCGCTCCTAAGCCAGCAGGCTGCGGTGTTCTTGGCTAAACACGTGGGAATACAGGCCCGCCAGCCAATCCCGCCCTTCCCGCGTGCGCTTTAGGTAAGCGATCCCCGGGCGAATGTGCTCACTGACCATGGTCCAGAAGAAATTCGGGTAGGTTTCCCGCAGGCGACCAGGGACTTCGTTGCCCATGCGCGCATTGGCGCCCGTCTCTTCGAACTCATAGTAAAGCGCTGGCAACTTCCGCATGTAGTCCGGGTCGGCAAGCTGACCAATAAGATCGGCCGCCTGCACCAGATCGCCCCAGCCAACGCCATCGCCAAGATCGGCGGCCTCGGGCACGGGGAAGCGCGTCTTTTCAATGGCGTCACAAATGCGGGCAGGATCGAGCACGGCATGATTCGCGAAGCGGCTTTGCACAAACAGCTTGCCCCGCTCCACATGGTGCGGGGTGAGCGCCGCATCGGTGGCCCCAGGGGGTAGGCAGACCGTGTCCCCCTGTTGATTAATGACCATGGCTCGGCCGCTGTCCCCCGGGCACGCGCCTTTTACATAGCCGATGTCGTGACACAGCAACGCAACGGTGTAATGGGCCCAATCGATGGGATTTACCCCGCCTTCCGCGAGCTGTCGGCCAAGGATGATTTGCTGACCCACCAAAGTCACGAGCATGGTGTGCTCGCTGTTGTGGTAGTAGGCATCGGAACGATGGATCGTCTCGATGGCCAGCGCTGACGCAGCGCGCACCGCTTCCAACGCTTCCGGGGCGCCGCCGGTGCCGAAGAGGGCGCCGTGGCTCTCCTCAAGCCGCGCTAAAAAGGCGCGAAAGAGGGGCTCGAGCGGATCAAAAACCATGTTTTGCCTCCCCGGTCGACCGAAGCCTTTAGGCGCTTCGGCCTGACAAGTTGATCTTCCCTGAACAACTTTCCTAAGCCAGCCTAGGCGCCCCCTGGAGAGGGGTCAAGGTAAAAGGGACGGGGATTTTCGAACCATTCGTGCGATGGAAGCTTCCGCCGTCACTTCGGCCATGCGATCAAGTTCGACCCAGGCGAGGTCGTGGGACTCATCGCTCACCACGACGGCCCGGGAGGGCGCGCGAAAGGCGAAGCGGATATCGAAGTGCTCATGGGCCGGCTCTGCGCCCCGGGCCGGAATCCGATGAATATCCAGATCGAAGGGGGCGAGGGCGAGAGGCTCAAGGGACGGAAGGCCCGATTCCTCAAGCCCCTCGCGCCGCGCCACGGCGAGCAGATCGAGCTCACCATCGGCGTGGCCCCCAAGCTGCACCCAAAGATTCAGCTTGCGATGGTGCGTCAATAGCGCCGCGTCCCCCTCCGGCGCAAGAATCCAAGCCGAGCCGGTGAGATGGCCTGGATCGGTGCAGGCTCGGGTGGCGCAGTCCTGGCGCGATGCCAGCAACGCCAGAAAGCGCGTCACCACGTCCTGCTCCTCCGGCCAGGCGGCGCCGTAGGCCTCAAGCTGCCGCTTCAGCGTCTCCCGCATCAGGCGGCGGGCCGGCGGGCGGCGGCCATGCCGTCGAGATCAAAGAGCGCGGCTAACTGCTCCGTCATAGCGCTACCAAGCTGCTCGGCATCCGTAATGGTGACGGCCCGGCGGTAGTGGTGCGTCACATCATGGCCAATGCCGATGGCCACGAGTTGCACCTTGGAGTGGTTCTCGATCTGGTCGATGGCGTACTTGAGATGCCGCTCGAGGTAATTGCTCGGATTCACGAGCAGCGTCGAGTTATCGACCGGCAGGCCATCGGAAATCACCATCAACAGCTTGCGCTGCTCTGGCCGCACCACGAGGCGATTGTGGGCCCAGATAAGCGCCTCACCGTCGATGTTTTCCTTGAGCACATCCTCGCGCATCATGAGGCCGAGGTTGCGTCGGGCCCGGCGCCAGGGATCGTCCGCCGCCTTGTAAACGATGTGGCGAAGATCATTCAGGCGCCCGGGTTCGCTGGGCTTGCCCTGACTGAGCCAGAGCTCCCGGGACTGGCCACCGCGCCAGGCACGGGTCGTGAAGCCCAGGATTTCCACCTTTACGGAGCAGCGCTCCAGCGTGCGGCCGAGAATATCGGCGCACATGGCGGCAATGGCGATGGAGCGCCCGCGCATGGAGCCCGAACTGTCGATCAGCAGAGAGACCACCGTGTCACGGAACTGGGTCTCTCGCTCCTGCTTGTAAGCAAGGGGGCTGGTGGGATCGACGATGACCCCGGCCAGCTTCGCCGTGTCGAGCAGGCCCTCTTCTAAATCGAAGTCCCAGCTTCGGCTCTGCTTGGCCATGAGGCGACGCTGGAGCCGATTGGCCAAGCGCGACGTGGCCACCTGGGCCGCTTGGAGCTGCTGATCGAGAAGGGCCCGCAGGCGATCTAATTCGCTGGGCTCGCAAAGATCGGCGGCGCTGACGATTTCATCAAAGGCCGTGCTGAAGGCGCCGTAGTCGATATCGACGAGAATGCGGCCCTGCTCGTCCTGCGTTTCCGGGGGCGCATCCTCCCCTTCGCCTTCGCCATCGGAGGCGTCCTCGAGGGCATCGGCATCCATCTCTTGCAGGCTGCGGTCACCGTCATCGAGCTCCTCTGAATTGCCGTCCTCTTCTAGCGCCACGTCCTGCGGCTCGAGCTCAGCGCTGCCTTCGCTTTGCTCGTCCATGGCATCGCTTTCACCGTCTTGGTCGGCGCTATCCGGCGGCGCCTCGAGCTCGGAACCAAAGCCCAGATCGGTAATGAGATCGCGGGCCAGGGCAGCAAAGCGGGCTTGATCGCCCTGATGATCGACCAGGGCCTGGAGATCGCCTTCAGCAAGATCAAGGACCCAATCGCGCCAGGGGGCCACCACCGCCTCCGCCTCTGCCGGCAGGGGGCGCCCCGTCATGCGCTGACGCAACATGAGCCCTACGGCCAGGCCTAAGGGCGCTTCGCTGCGCGTTTGCGCCGCGTCGAGGGCTGCGCGGACGCAATCCTCTCGAAGCCGCGCATCGATATTGTCTGCGGCGCCGGCATAGCGATTAATGCCGAGGGAAAGATAGCGGGCCTCTTCCACCGCCTCGAAGAGTTCCAGGGCCATGCCCTGGGCCGGGCGCTGGGCGCCATGCAGCGCTTCATCGTGGTGGGCGAGGCGCAGCGCAAAGGCGTCCGCAACCCCCCGAACTGCGTTAATTTGCGCGCCGTCGGCCTTCCCTGGGGGCAGGGGAACGCGGGCCCGGTCCCCTCGAAGCATGGGCGCGCCTTGGCCGAAGGTCACCTCGAGCTCGTCGTTCCCCGAAAGAGCCCGCATGGTGGCCGTGGTGGCGCGCTTGAAGGCCTCAAGGGGGCCCTCCCCATCGTGCTGGCTCATGCCCCTAGCGCTCAACCGCCTTGAGGGCCAGCGCCGAAGAGGCCCCTGCGAGGTCCTCCCCTAGGCAGCGCTGATAGTACTCGGCAACGATAGCGCGTTCCGTTTCATCGCACTTGTTCAGAAAGGACACGCGGAACGCGAAGGCAAGATCGTTGAAGATTTCCGCGTTTTGCGCCCAGGAAATAACCGTACGCGGCGACATCACGATCGACAGCTCGCCGCCAATAAAGCCCCGCCGCGTGAGGTCCGCCACGGAGACCATCTGCGCGACCTGCTTCCGCCCTTCCTCCGTATTCCAAGCAGGAATCTTCGACAGGACGATGTCCGTCTCCGCCTGCGCCGGCAGGTAGTTAAGGGTGGTCACAATATTCCAGCGGTCCATTTGCCCTTGGTTAATCTGCTGCGTGCCGTGATACAGCCCCGTGGTATCCCCCAGGCCGATCGTATTGGCGGTGGCAAACAGGCGAAACCCTTGGTGGGGCGCAATCACGCGGTTTTGATCAAGGAGCGTAAGCTTGCCCTCAACTTCCAGAATCCGCTGAATGACAAACATGACGTCGGGCCGGCCAGCGTCGTATTCGTCGAAGACGAGCGCGACGGGACGCTGCAGCGCCCAGGGCAAGAGCCCCTCGCGGAATTCCGTAATCTGCTTGCCGTCCTGCAGCACGATGGCGTCCTTGCCAATCAGATCAATCCGGCTGATGTGGGAGTCGAGATTGATGCGGATGCAGGGCCAGTTCAGGCGGGCGGCCACCTGCTCAATGTGCGTGGATTTACCGGTGCCATGGTACCCCTGAACCATCACGCGGCGGTTATGGGCGAAGCCAGCCAGAATCGCGAGCGTGGTATCGTGGTCAAACCGATAGGCGGGGTCGAGGTCCGGAACGTACTCCGACCGTTCGCTGAATGCGGGGACCTTTAGGTCCAGATCGAGGCCAAACACATCCCGCACGGAGCACTGCGAATCGGGCTGGCTGTCCACGGACAACGCCGAGTTTTGATGGTTCATAGGGGTTCCAATAGCAGCAGACGTCAAAAGCCGAAGGCACGACCCTATTGGGCCCCAAGGGGCACCCCATTTCAAGCAAGGACAGGAGAGGCCATGGGCCGCATTGATCTTTATCTCGTTCGCCACGGGGAAGCTGCGGCGGGCTATGCCGAACACCGCGATCCGGGCCTGAGCGCCCTCGGTCACGCGCAAGCCCGGGACGCCGCGGACGCGCTGCTGGGCCGAGGCCTTGGTGAGGCGCAAATCGTTTCAAGCCCCTTGGCCCGGGCCCAGGAAACGGCCGCCCCCTTCGCAGCCGCCCTTAAGACCGCACCCCTTCTTGAACCACGCATCAGCGAAATTCCCGCCCCTGACGAGGCCCTGAGCGAGCGCTCCCGGTGGCTCGCGAGCGTCATGGCGGGCACCACCAACGCCCTGCCTCCGGCGCAGGCGGCCTGGCGCAGGGCCTTGATGGCGGCCCTGTGTGAGCGCTCGGAACCCACCGTGCTGTTCAGCCACTTTGTGGCCATCAATCTGGCCGTCGGGGCGGCCTCAGGCAGCACGGCCATGGTCTCCTTCCGGCCTGGGAATGGGTCGATCACCCACTTGCAGACCGATGGGGAGCGGCTGTATTTGGTTGCGCTCGGGGCTGAGGCCGCGAGCGTGGTGAACTGAGCCCCTAGGGCTCGAGGTAGCGGCGCGCCCGCAGCGCCAAGGGCGTGGTGCGAAAGCCCGCGAGGCGGAGAAGAAGGCGGTCTAGCTCCTCAAAGGGCACCACCGCATTCATGCCCTTCGCGCCCTGATCAACGAGGGCGAGATCGCGCAGGGCACCGGCGAGGACGGCTCGGGACAGGCGCCGCAGGGCCCGCTCCAGCAGGGGTTGGCGACGGCGGAGCACCCGTGCCTGGCCCATGGCACTGGCCAACCCAGCGCCCCGGTCCATCGCCTCCCGCAGCGAAAGCAGGCTGCGAAGCTCCCGGGCCAGCAGGGCCACGAGGGCAAGGGGCTCAAGACCCTCCTCCCGAAGCACCGCAAGCATACGGTGGGTTCGGGCCCCGTCCCCCGCCAGGGCCGCATCGATCAGTTCGAAGGGCGTATAGCGCGCGTCGTCGTCGAGCTCTTCCGCCAGGGCCTCGACATTCCATCCCTTACCGGCCCCTTGCAACGCCAGCCGATCCACCACCTGCGCCGCAGCAAGCAAATTCCCTTCAAGCCGGCTCACCAAGAAGCTCAGCCCGTCCTCGTCCACCGTCACCTGCGCGCGGCGCAGCCGCTCCCGAAGCCAGCGGCCCATGCCGTCGAGCCCCGGCGGCCAAAGCGGCAAATGCACGCCAGCCTCCTCTAGAGCCAGTACCCACTTCGCCTTTTGCGACCGCGCATCAAGGCGAGGAGACAGCACGAGCAGGACGTCATCGCCGCCCTGGGCCAGCCATTCCAGCACCGCTCCAGACCCTTGCTGGCCAAGGCCGCTCGTACTGAGGCGCAACTCGAGAAGGCGCCGGGAGGCAAAAAGCGAGAGGGAGGCGCCGCTATCAAGGAGCTGGCGAAAGTCAAAGCTGGCGTTTTCAACGTGAAAGGGCAGCCGCTCATCGATGCCGGAAGCTCGGGCCGCCTCGCGCACCTGCCCGGCGGCTTCCTGCACCAACAGCGGTTCGTCACCGCTAAGCAGTACCGCGCGGGGCATCCCCTCGCGCAAGGTGGCGTCGAGCTGGCGCTCATCGCGCAGGCGCATGAGCCTAGGGGGCCGCCTTAATCATGGCGGCTTGCAGAACCCGGCGGGCCAGGCGGGCGCGCATTTCACTCTTGAGCGTCCGCGCTTCCTCCCGGGAGCCCAGGAGCTGGCCCTGATCCCGCAGGTAGAGCGCGTCCGTGGTGAGGGTTTGGGGCGCGAGCAGCACTGCGCCGTCCTCCCCCAGCAAATCAAAGCGGAGCGTTGCGATCAGCTCGAATTCGCCCACCCGCGCTCCGGAGGTGATGGTCAGAGGGCGTTCGTCGTAGCGTTCCTCAAGAATGCGCAGGCGCAGCGCCGGCACGTCCTCCCGGCGCCCTCGGGCCTCCAAATCAAGCTGCTGGACGAGTTCGAAGGCCACCTCCGAACGTCCCGTGAGATCTTCGACTTGCGTGTTGGCAAGCCGATCTAGGGCCAAAGTGCCGGCCGGGCGAAAGCCGCATCCCACCAACAGGAAAGCCATGCCAAGGGCGACGAGCGTACGGGCCATCACCCTAGCCTCCTACCACAAAGTTTAAGAGCTTACCGGGCACGTAGATGACCTTGCGCAAGGTCTTTCCCTCGACGTGCCGTTGCACGTTTTCCTCTGCCAGGGCGAGGGCTTGGGCCGCGTCCTGATCAGCCCCAGAGGGCACGGAAAGCTTACCCCGGAGCTTACCGTTCACCTGCACCACCAGATCCACCTCATCCCGCGCGAGCGCAGCTTCATCGACGGCGAGCCAGGGCCCTTCCAAGACGGGGCGCGCATGGCCCAAAGCGAGCCACAGCTGATGACAGATATGGGGCGCAATGGGCGAGAGCACTTGGACGGCAATGGTCAGCACTTCTTGCCGGAGGGCCCGGGCCGTCTCCCCGGCGCCGTCGTAGCGACCGAGTTCGTTGGACAGGCTCATCACGCTCGAGACGACCGTGTTGAACGCGAGGCGCCGGCCAAAGTCGTCGTCGGCCTTAGCCAGGGTTTCGTGGGCCAGACGCCGCAGGGCTTTACCCGCGTCATCCAGCGCGCACGGATCAAGGGCTGGCGCAGGCCCGTCGGCGATGTGGCTTTGCACCTGCGCCCAAAGGCGGCGCAGGAAGCGCGTTGCGCCATCGACCCCGGAATCACTCCACTCCACCGTCTGATCCGGCGGGGCCGCGAACATCATAAAGGTGCGGAGGGCATCGGCGCCGTGACGATCGATCAGCTCGTTCGGGGACACGATATTTCCCGCCGATTTCGACATTTTGCGGCCGTCCTTCAACACCATGCCAAGCAGGAGCAGGCGCTTAAAGGGTTCATCCGAATCCACCAGCCCCTCATCGCGGAGGAGCTTGTGATAGAAGCGGCTGTAGAGCAGGTGGAGTACGGCGTGCTCAATACCACCGACGTAGTGGTCCACGGGCGTCCATTTTTTAGCGCGCTCATCGAGCATGGCCGTGTCGTTGTCGGCGCAGGCAAAGCGCGCGTAGTACCAACTCGATTCCATGAAGGTATCAAAGGTGTCCGTTTCCCGCTCCGCAGCAGCGCCACAGCGAGGACAGGCCACCTGGCGCCAGGCCGCGAGGGCATCGGTTTTCAAGGGCGAAGAAACCCCTTCGAAGACCACCTCCGTGGGCAATACCACGGGCAAATCGGCCTCGGGGACGGGGACCGGACCACAGCTACCGCACAAAATCATGGGGATGGGACATCCCCAGTAGCGCTGCCGGGAAACGCCCCAATCGCGCAGGCGATAGTTCACTCGACGTCGCCCCGCGCCCTTCGCCTCCAGAGCGCTGGCGATGCCATCAAACGCCTCGGCAAAGGCCAGGCCATCGAAGCCCGGAGAATTCACCAGCTGTCCTTGCTTACTCGTGTACGCACCTTGGGTCAGATCGGCAAGCTCATCGCTTCCGTCCTGGGGCGCCACCACCTGCACGATGGGCAGGCCGTACTTTTGCGCGAACTCAAAATCCCGCTCATCGTGGCCGGGCACGGCCATGACGGCGCCGGTGCCGTATTCCATCAGCACGAAGTTCGCCACCCAAATGGGCAGCGCTACCCCCGTCAGGGGATGGATGGCGGTGAAGGGGGTGGGCCTGCCGAGCTTCTCCTGGGTGGCGAGATCGGCTTCCGCCGCCCGCACTTTTTGGCATTCCGCGCGGAAGGCGGCCAGCTCCGGATCCGTTTCCGCCGCCGCCTTGGCCAGGGGATGGTCCGGCGCTACGGCCACGTAGGTGCAGCCGAAGAAGGTGTCTGGTCGAGTGGTATATACCGTTAGGGTAGAAACGGGGGGCTGCCCCGCCGGCGCCTCAACGACGAAGTCGATATCGACCCCCTCGGAGCGCCCGATCCAGTTACGCTGCATGGTGCGGACCTGCTCGGGCCAGCCGTCCATGGTTTCCAGCGCATCGACAAGCTCATCGGCGTAGCGGGTGATTTTGAGCGTCCACTGGGGCATTTCTCGGCGCTCAATCAGTGCCCCGGAACGCCAACCGCGCCCATTTTCCACCTGCTCATTGGCAAGCACGGTCTGGTCCACGGGATCCCAATTCACCACCGTGGTTTGTCGCTCCACCAGGCCCTTTTCCACCAGCTTCAGGAACATCCATTGTTCCCAGCGGTAATAGCTGGGATCGCAGGTGGCAAATTCCCGCGACCAATCCAGCGCCAGCCCTAGGCGCTTAAATTGCCCCCGCATGGCATCGATATTGGCGTAGGTCCATTCCGCCGGCGGCACGCCGTTCTTGATCGCGGCATTCTCCGCAGGCAACCCGAAGGCATCCCAGCCCACAGGTTGGAGGACGGTCCGTCCCTTCAGGCGCTGATAGCGCGCAATGACATCCCCCAGGGTGTAGCAGCGCACGTGACCCATGTGCATCTGCCCACTTGGGTAGGCGAACATGGAAAGGCAGTAGAAGGGCTGATCGCCCTGGTCATCCGCCTCGAAGACGCGGTCTTCCATCCAGCGGGCTTGCGCCTTCGCTTCCACGGCGGCGGGGTCATAGGCGGGTAGGGACGGAGCGGACATGACGGGACGAGTTTCCTTTGCGGCCAGGCTACGGGAGTGGGGACCGACGACGAACCCAAGGGGCAAAGAATAGCACGGACCCCTTCCTAGGCGTCTTCCCGATGCCCCCGCACGGCCCACAGCAACAGCCCCAGGGCCAGCGCCCAAAGGGGGCCCTCGCCGAAGCGCGCATAGGGCGTGAGCCCCTGCTGAGGCTGAATCTCGCCCTGAAGCACCCCCGCCTCGAAACGCGGCAGGCGAGCCTGCTCCTGACCCCGGTGGTCGACGAGGGCCGTCATCCCATCGTTGGTCACCCGCAGCAGCGGGCGGCCGAGCTCCCGAGCCCGAAAGCGCGCCATTTGATGGTGCTGCACGGGCCCTAGGGAATCACCAAACCACGCGTCGTTCGAGAGGGTTGCCAGCACCGTGGCGTCCTCGGCAAGGGATCGAACGAGGCTTGGAAAGACCACCTCGTAGCAAATGGGCGTCGCCCAGCGCTGCCCCGCAAGCATGAGCGGCGCCTGCGCCGGCGCGCCCGGCAGCGCCCGAGCCATGGGCAAATCGAAGAAGGCAATGAGACCCCGAAGCACCCCTTCCCAGGGCACGTACTCCCCAAAGGGCACAAGGTGTTGTTTGACGTAACGCCCCTCCCCGTTCCCCAGGGCCCGCGCCGTGTTCAAAAAACGATAGCGGGCTGGATCCGCCGGATCCGGTGCGAGGTCGGGAATTCCCAGGAGCAGGCCACTGCCCGCCCCCTGAAAGGTGCGATCTAGCCGATTTAAAAGCGCTGGGGCCCGGGCCGCAAAGACGGGGAGGGCGGCTTCCGGCCAGAGCACGACGTCATAGCCAAGATAGGGCGCCGACAAGCGCTCATAGCGATCGATGATGGCCTGGCGCGCCGCCGGGTCCCACTTCATCGCCTGCGGCACGGCCCCCTGCACTAAGGCCACCCGAAGGGCCGGGCCCGCGGGGGTCGTGAACGTCGCTTGCCCGAGACTCCAGCCCATGCCCCATAGCAGCCCCCAGAGCCCCAGTATGGGAAGAAGGTGACGCCCACCGCCCCTCTCCGCCAAGGCAACGCCCAAGAGCGCGCCGAGCAGCACGGTCACCAGGGAGACCCCAAGCACCCCGAATACCGGTGCGTAGCCTGCCAGCGCCGTAAACTCCTGGGTATAGCCGAGCCGCAACCAGGGAAAACCCGAGAAGAAGACGCCATAGAGCGCCTCGAGGCCCAACCACGTCAGGGCAAAGGCCGCGCCCCGGCCCAGGCCCGCTCGCGGGGCGAGCATCGCAAAAAGGCCTCCAAAGAGCGCCGGCAACAGCGCCAGGAAGGCGACAAACGCGGCGACCAGGGCGCCGGCAAGAAGGGGCGACGCCCCGCCGTGCTCCTGGATGCTGAAGTACACCCAGGACACGCCGAGGCCGTAGCGGGCGAGGCCCGAAAGATAGGT